>NZ_LDRT01000113.1 GCF_001476655.1 Microbacterium testaceum
CCTCCCCGGCGTCCGCTCCCCGGCTCTCCCTCGGACCGCTCGGCATCGTCGTGCGGGTCGTCGTGGCCATCGGCATCCTGATCATCGCCAACCTCGTGCCCGCGCTCCTCTCGGGGCTGGTGATCCTCGTCCCCGGCGCGTCCGAGATCTTCGGCGGGTCCTCGCCGTGGGGGTTCGGGCTGGCCTTCGTGCTGCAGGCTCTCGTGCTGGGCACGGTGGTCCTGGGCGTGTGGGCGTGGATGCGGGGAATCGAGCGTGCACCGCTTCGCGCCACGGGCTGGCGCGTCGACCGGCTCTCGGCGGCGTGGCTCCTCCTCGGCGTCGTGGTCGCCGCCGCCAGCGTCCTCGCGGTGACCGCGCTGCTGCCCGCCACAGGGCCCGTCCGTGACGAGGAAGCGTTCTTCGGCGAGCAGACCGCGCCGATGATGATCCCCCTGCTCCTCGCGTACTACCTGGGCCTGGCGTTCGTGCAGCAGGGCATCCCCGAGGAGGTGCTCTTCCGCGGAATGCTGCTCTGGCGTCTGCGAGAGCGTCCGGTCCTCGCGATCAGCGTCACCACGCTCGCCTTCACCGCGATCCACCTCGTCTCGAACGGGGGCCAGCAGTCGGCCGGGGAGCGCGTGATCTACCTCGCCCTCCCCTTCGGTTTCTCTCTTCTCGCCGTCGGCCTGCTGCTGTGGACCGGATCGCTCTGGGCGGCCGTCGGCGTGCACGGCGGCTTCCACGTCGGCAACTACCTCGCTCTCGGATTCCTGCCCGAAGTGAGCTCCGTCACCTCGTGGGTCGCGGTCGGGTCCGTCCAGTCCGCGATCGGGCTCGCGCTTGTCGTCAGCGCGCTTCGCCGCGGGAAGCGCATCCCGGACGGCCGCCCGCCACGCGCGGAATGACACCCGGCGGACACTTCACGCACATCCCCGCTCGAGGCGCAAGCGCCCTGGCATCCGGAACCCCATCGTGTGAGGTGGGTGATTCACCGAACGAAAGAGGGATGCCATGGGAGTTGCACGCTGGGTGGGTACCGGGGCCGTGGGCCTCGCGGGGGCCGTCCTCGCCCGAACGGCGATCGGCCGCGCGGCCGCCGCGGGAACCGTCGCCTACCGCGTGTGGACGGATCCGAAAGTGCAGAAGGTGCGCCGCAAAGTCGTCGCGAAGGTGCGGAAGCAGCGCGCGAAGCGCTGACGCTCAGCGGCCGGGCAGGAGGCCCAGGACCACGCACGCGATCCCGGCGACCCCCAGGACCCCGGCGTACAGCCACCGATGGTCCATGTCGATCGCCCGGACGTAGTAGCCGTTCACCCGGGCCGCCGTGGCGGGGAAATGCAGCCACGCCGTGGCGAGGAGCACGAACGGGGCGGCGAGCGCCACGAGGAAGATCGCGTAGGCGGCCCAGCGTAAGGCGGGATGGTCGCTCACTCCGTCGGCGACGCGTCCGGTCATGTACATGATCGGCAGCGTCGTGAAGCCGATGATCGAGCAGCTCACCCCGAGCACGTAATAGCTCCAGGAATGGGCGCGACTCTTCGTCGTTCGAGCATGCGCGGGGCGCACCGGAACGCGCAGGCGCCAGATCGCCACGGCGACCGCCCCCGCAAGGAACAGGGCACCCGCCGCGAGGTCGACACGGCGATCGAGGACCGCCGTGGTCGCGTTCCGTTCGGCCGCGGTCACGAATTCGGTCGGGTCGAAGCTCTGCAGCGCGAGATAGAGGACTGTCGCCCCGGTCGCGAGGCCCGCCACCATCCACGCCATGCGCGGGACGACGCGGACGTTCTGCGCGAGCACGTCGGCTGTGGCGCCGTACAGCGCGGGGTTGAGCCCCAGCGTGAGACCGAGCCCGACGAGGGTCGTCAGCGCCGCCAGCCAGCGTGTGAGGTCCTCCACGTCGGGGCTCCTCTCGAGCGGGGCGGATGCCGCGGGTCGTGCCATCGTATCGGCGAGCCGCGGGTCGCCCCGGGCGGGTCACCCGAGCGGCAGGGGCGACACCGGCTTCGTCACCGCGAAGGCGAACGTGGTGTCGATCGACGCGAGCGAGGGGATGGCCCGCAGGTTCTCGCGGAGGAGGCGTTCGTACTCCTCGAAGCTCGGAGTCACGATGCGCACGAGATAGTCCCAGTCGCCGGCGAGCAGATGCGCCTCCACGATGTGCGGGATCGCGCGCAGACGCTCCTCGACCGCGTCCACGGTCGCGCCTTCGTGGGAGGCGAGGCGCAAGCGGACGAACGCGGTGATGGTGAGGTCGACGGCCTTGGGCGAGACGACGGCGCGATAGCCCTCGATGATGCCCGCCTGCTCGAGCTGACGGACGCGACGAAGGCAGGGCGACGGCGACAGCCCCACGCGGTCGGCGAGGTCCTGGTTCGAGACTCGTCCATCACGCTGGAGCTCGCCGAGAATGCGACGATCGATCTCATCGAGAAGATGCATGAAGCAGATTCTGCCAATATCGATCTGTTTGGAGCAATTTTCGCAATCGGCTGCGGCGCGAGGATTCCTACGCTGACGACGTGACCACCTTCGCGCTCGCCTCTCGCCCCGCGCTGTCGCGCCGAACCCTCGTCGGCACGGCCGCTCTCCTCGGCGTCATCGCCCTGTGGTCGGCGTTCGCCCTCTCGACCCGGGCACTCGAGGCGACCGGATTGACCACGGCGGATGCCGCGATCCTCCGTTTCACCGTCCCCGCTGTCGTGCTGGCACCGTGGGTCCCGCGGGCACTGCGCGCCCTGCGCGGCGCGGGTAGCGGAGCCCTCGCTCTCGTGCTCCTCGCCGGCATTCCGCATTTCCTGCTCTTCGCGGGCGGTGCCGAGCTCACCTCGGCGGGGCTCACCGGGCTGCTCGTTCCCGGCACCGTCCCCCTCTTCGTCACGCTCCTGCTCTTCCTGCGCCACCGCGCCCCCGTCTCGCGCCGTCGCCTCACCGCTCTCGCCGCGATCGTGATCGGAGTCGCGGCGAGCGCGATCCTCCGCGGCGGCGCGGCCGATCTCGGCGGGATCGCGATCCTGCTGGCCGCCGGCCTGGTCTGGGCGCTCTACACGCTGGGGCTGGCATCCGTCCGCCTGGACCTCGTCAGCGTGATCGTCGTGATCAGCATCACCTCCGCAGTGGCCGCTCTCGCCCTGGCCGTGACCGGTGTGATGCCGTCGCATCTCCTCGAAGGCGCCGTGCCCTGGCCGCAGATCGGGACCTACGCCCTCGTACAAGGGGTGGGCACCGGACTGCTGTCGACCGCGTGCTACGTCGTCGCCGTCAAGAACCTCGGCAGCAGTCTCGCCTCGAGCGCGGGAGCACTGAGCCCGGTGCTCACCGCTGTCGTGGCCGTCCCGCTCCTCGGCGAGCCGATCACCGCGGGCCTCGCGATCGCTCTCGCGCTGATCGTGTCGGGGGTCGCCCTGTTCCACCTCGCTCCGCGACGCTGAGACGACGGCATCCGTTCTCCTGCCCGTTCCGAATAGGGTGTGACGGGCATGCCACGTGCGCTCGTCGGAGACGAGGGATGCCATGACCACCGAAACCACCGGCGCACGCGCCGTCCGCCGACCGCGCACGTGGATCTGGTCTCCGCTCGCCGGGATCGTGTCGGCCCTGGCCCTGCTCGGCAGCGCCGAACTGCTCGCCGCGATCTTCGCTCGCGAGGCCAGCCCCGTCCTGGCGGTGGGGTCCTTCATCGTCGACATCGTGCCGCGACCGCTGAAAGAGCTCGCGATCACGCTGTTCGGGGAATCCGACAAGATCGCCCTGCTGGTCGGGGTGGGACTCGGTGCCGTCGTCGCCGCGGCGATCGCCGGTCTTCTCGAATACCGGTTCCGCTTCATCGGCGCAGCCCTCCTCGCGATCGGCGGTGTCCTGGCGACCGCCGCGATCGTCACGCGCACCGGAGCCAGCGCCCTCGCGTGGCTGCCGCCCGTCGTCGGGACCCTCGCGGGTGTGGCGCTTCTGCTGATGCTGACCGCGCGACTGCGGAGGTGGGTGAGCGCGTCCGAGCGGGACGACGCCCCCGCCGCCGGGGTGAACCGCCGCGGATTCTTCCTCGTTTCGGGGATCGCCGCCGCGACCGCGATCGTCATCGGTGTCGGTGCCCGAGTCGTCAACGTCGCCACGGCGTCGGTCGCCGCCGCGCGCGACGCCCTCCGCCTCCCGTCCGCGCGCAGCACCGTCACGGTGCCTGCCGGTGCGGACCTGGGCGTCCCCGGGCTCAGCCCGATCATCACCCCCAACGCGGACTTCTACCGCGTCGACACCGCGCTCACCGTCCCGAACGTCGACCCCACGACCTGGAAGCTGTCGATCGAAGGCATGGTCGACACTCCGATCGAGCTGAGCTTCGACGACCTCGTCGGCATGGGCCTCGACGAGTACGGCGTCACGCTCACCTGCGTCTCCAACGAAGTGGGCGGCAACCTCGTCGGCAACGCCATCTGGACCGGCGTGCCCATCCGCGACGTCCTGCGCAAGGCGGGCCCGCAGGGTGGGGCCGACATGGTGCTCTCCGAGAGCGTCGACGGGTACACGGCATCCACTCCCCTCTCGTCCCTGGTGGACGACAACCTGGATGCCATCTTCGCCGTCGCGATGAACGGCGAACCGCTGCCGTTCGAGCACGGTTTCCCGGTGCGCATGGTCGTTCCGGGTCTGTACGGCTACGTCTCGGCGACGAAGTGGGTGACGAAGCTGACGGTGACGCGCTTCGACCAGGTGGAGGCCTACTGGACCCCCCGCGGCTACTCGGCCGAAGCCCCCATCAAGATGTCGTCGCGCGTGGACACCCCGAAGATCGGAACTCCGGTCTCGGCCGGCAACGTGGTCATCGCCGGAATGGCCTGGGCTCAGCCGATCGGGGTGCAGGCGGTCGAGGTCAGCATCGACGACGGCGACTGGCAGCAGGCGACACTCTCGACGCCGATCAACGATCAGTCCTGGGTGCAGTGGAAGCTCGACTGGAACGCGGACGCGGGGTCGCACTACATCGTCGTGCGCGCACGCGACAAGGAGGGCAACCTGCAGATCCAGGACAAGGCGGCGATCGCCCCGAACGGCTCGAGCGGGTGGCAGCGGACGCTCGTCACCGTCAGCTGACGCGCGCGTCGTTCACTCGAAGGAGCATGTCAAGTGCTGGTGCCCGTGCCCCCCGCCGGTCAGGATCAGAGAATGCCCTCAGCCCGCACTCCCGAGCACTTCGCCGTGCGCGGATGACCGCCCCCGTACCGCCTCGGGCGGACGACCTGCCCGAGGGGAACAACCGTCCGCTCGCGAGTTTCCGGCGCATCCTGCCGACCGACTGGGACGAGCAGGTCGATCTTTTCGCGATCGTCAAGCTCGACGGCGGCGGCTTCGTCAGCGGATGGAACCTCGGGGCTCAGCTGCTCAAGGGGTACACCGAGGACGAGATCATCGGATCCCACTTCTCCCGGTTCTATCGCGAGGAAGACCGGCTCCGCGGCATCCCGGATCGCTTGCTGGCCGCCGCTCAACGCGATGGACACGTCGAGGACACGGGGTGGCGCGTCCGCCATGACGGCAGCGAGTTCTGGGCCCGCGTGACCATCTCGGCGATCCGGACCGAACAGGGTCAGGTGCTCGGCTTCGTCAAGATCGTGCGCGATCTGACCAGCGAGAAGCAGGCGGCGGATGAACAAGCGGCGCTGCAACGCACCTTCGCCCACGATCTGCTCTCGCCCGTCACCGCCCTGCGCGGCTACATCGATCTCCTCGGCGACGAGCTGCCGCCCGACCACCGTCTGCTTCGGCTGGCTGCCGAGGCGAGCGATCACCTCGTCGCCATGGCGCAGGCTCTGATGACGGATGCGACCACGCGGCCCGGACACGGGGAACGGCAGGCGACGCTCGATCTCGTCACGCGAGGCGCCGTGGCACTCGTCCTCCCTGGCGACGACCCCGGACGGGTCGTCTTCGGGCGAATGGATGCCGTCGCCGTCAAGGGAGACATCCTGGGGCTTCGCCGCGCGGTGGCGAACGTCGTCGAGAACGCCGCCAAGTACTCCGACGACGAGATCACGGTCGAGGTCTACGAGACCGACGAGGGCGCGGTCGTCTCGGTGAGCGATCGGGGCCGAGGCATCCACCCCGACGATCTGCACCGCATCGTCGAGGAGGGCGAGCGCGGGCGGTTCGCCGACGCGCGGGACGGCGGCAACGGGATCGGACTCGCGAGCGTGCAGCGCATCGTGACCGCGCACCACGGCGTCCTGCGCCTCAGCAGCGAGCCCGGAGCGGGAACCCGCGTGACCATCTCGCTCCCGCGGGCCGACGAACTAGATCTCTGAGCTCACCAGCGTCGCTCCGGCACGCTCGATCTCGGCCAGGGCCGCCGCGCTCGAGGTGGGATGCACCCCCGCGACGAGGTCCGTGAAGACGCGGACGGTGCGCCCCGCAGCGACGGCGTCGAGAGCGGACGCGCGCACGCAGTAATCGGTCGCGATCCCGGCGATGTCGATGTCGCGGATCCCGTGGGCCTCGAGGATGTCGGCCGCGGTCTGGCCGTCGTCCGAGACGCCCTCGAAGAGCGAATAGGCCGGACGCCCCTGGCCCTTCTTGAGATGGTGCGTCACACGACTCTCGTCGAAGACCGCGTCGTACTCGGCGCCCTCGGTGCCCGCGACGCAGTGCACGGGCCACGAATCGACGAAGTCGGGGCTGGCCGAGAAATGACCGCCGTTGTCGTCGTCGCCGTGATGCCAGTCGCGCGAGGCGACGATCACGGCGTACTCGTCGGCGTGCGCGGCGAGGTAGTTCGAGATCCGCTCGGCGACCGCGTCACCCCCGTCGACTCCGAGAGCCCCGTGCTCGGTGAAATCGTTCTGGACATCCACGATGAACAGCGCCCTGGTCATGAGTCGAGCCTACGCGCGCTCGCGCGGGTGTCGGGTCCGCTCGCGCCGACCCCCGCGGTGAGCTCCTGACCGGAGCGCTCACGCCGCCAGAGCCTCGAGGGCCACCAGATGACCGCGCCCAGATCGTGCGCGAGGGCGGGCACGAGGAGCGAGCGCACGACGAAGGTGTCCAGCAGCACGCCGAAGGCGACGATGAACGCGAGCTGGGCGAGGAACAGGATGGGGATCACGCCGAGGGCGGCGAAGGTCGCCGCGAGGACGAGCCCCGCCGAGGTGATGACCCCGCCCGTCGCGACCAGACCACGGAGGATGCCCGCCCGCGTGCCGTGCGCGAGCGACTCCTCGCGCACGCGCGACATCAGGAAGATGTTGTAGTCGACCCCGAGGGCGACGAGGAAGACGAAGCCGTACAGCGGGACGGACGGGTCGGCCCCGGGGAAGCCGAGAGGTCCGTCGAAGACGAGCGCGCTCACCCCGAGCGCGGCACCGAACGACAGGATCACCGTGCCGATGAGGAGCACCGGTGCCACGATCGACCGCAGCGGGGCCATGAGGATCAACAGGATCACCACGAGCACGATGGGGATGATGAGGGTGCGATCGCGGATCGACGTGTCGATCGAGTCGATGTCGGTCGCGGTCACCCCGCCGACCAGAGCGGTTCCCTCCCCCAGCTCGTCGGCGAGGTCGACCCGCAACTGACGGACGGCATCGTCGGCTGCCGCCGAGTCCGCGGTGTCGGCGAGCGTCGCGGCGAGGAGCACATCGCCGTCGGAGACGGTCGGCGCGGGCGCCGGAGTTCCCGGAGGGCCGAAAGCGGTGGTCTCGAGAGCACCGTCGACCGCCTGTACGGGTGCCTGTCCCCCCGGGGCATCGGCGGAGAGAACCGCGACGGAATCGATGCCGTTCGCCCGGTCGAGGACCTCGACCGCCGCAGCCGCGCTCCCCTCGGGGACGAGCACGTAGGCGGGGCTCCCCGAGCCGCCCGGGAAGTGCTCGGCGAGGGCCGCCTGCCCGTCGCGCGCCTCGGAGGCGCCGAGCACGAGGTCACTGGCCGGCACGCCGTCCGCGCGGAGCTGCGTGAGCCCCGCGCACGCGGCGAGGAGCACGACCGTGCAGACGATCCAGATCGGTCGCGCGCGACGGGCCACCAGACGCGCCTGGCGAGGCCAGAGGCCCTTCACCGGCACCGTGAGGTCGTCGGGCAGGGCGGCGGTGCCCGGCTTCGGGAGGAATGGCCAGAAGGCCGCGCGTCCGAAGAGGGCGAGGAGAGCCGGCAGGAAGGTCAGCGCCGACAGCACGGCGAACGCGATGCCGATCGATGCGATCGGACCGAGCGCGCGGTTGGTCGCGAGATCCGACAGCAGCAGGCAGAGAAGACCGGCGATGACGGTGCCGCCCGAGGCGAGGATCGGCTCGAACGCCCCCTTCCACGCCCTGATCGTGGCATCCCACCGCTTGTCTCCCGCGCCGATCGCTTCTCGGAACCTCGCCACGTACAGCAGCGCGTAGTCGGTCGCGGCACCGATGACGAGGATGAAGAGGATGCCCTGCACCTGCCCGTTGAGCACCACGATGCCGGCGAAGGCCAGCCACCAGACAGTGAGCAGCGCCACGCACAACGCGAACACCGACGTCAGCAGCACGAGGATCGGCAGCAGAGGCGATCGATAGACCACGACGAGGATGACGAACACCGCTCCCAAGGCCACGATCAACAGCAGCCCGTCGATACCGAGGAAGCCCTTGACGAGGTCGGCCGTGAAACCGGCGGGACCGGTGACCCACGCCTGCACGCCCGTCGGCGCGTCGGACGCGACCAGAGTGCGCACCGCCTCCACGATGTCGCGTACCTCGCCGGAGCTGTCGAGCGGCAAGAAGATCTGCGCGGCCTGGCCGTCCTCGGAGACGACGGGTGGGGAGGCCTCCCCCTCGACGCCCTCGAGGCTCGCCGCCTGGGTCGCGAGCGTGCGCAGTGCCGTGAGCTGCGTGTCCGAGAGGGCGCTGCCGTCGGTGGTCTCGGCGACGATCAGCGCCGGGATCGTGTCGCCGCCGGTGAAGTCGGTGAGACGCTCGCTGACGCGCGTGGCATCCGCCGACTGGGGAAGGAACGACGACTGGTCATTGGTCGCGACCTCGTCGACCTTGCCGAAGAACGGACCGCCGATCGAGCCGCCGACCACCCACAGCAGGACGAGCAGGCTCGGGATGCCGATGCGCAGCCATCGCGAGACGCGGGGGGCGACATGATCGCGGCGGAGAGTGGGAGGCGGGGTGCGGCGAGACATATCGCTAGCTTATCTAGCGACATAGCTTCGCGCCAGTTCCTCTCGGAGTCGGTCCTGCTGCGGCGCCCGGAGTCCTCTCTCTCGCCCGACATCGGCCGCGTCCGGCGTCCGATCCGAGCCGGTCGTCCCTGCGCGGTGCGCGCCCTCACCCCCGCGCGAAGAGCACCACGATCGACAGCACGAACGCGACGAGCCCGAGCCCGAGGATCCCGGCCGAGAGCAGGGACACGAACCGCACCACGGGCGACGAGCGCGTAAGGCGCATCCGGTGCGCACTCCCCCGCCGATAGAAGATGTCGGCCATGTCGGCGGCTCCGACCTTCGCGTCGTCGTGGACGGACAGCGGGGCTTCGTTCACGCCGCCCTGGTCGTCGAACCAGCGCACCACGCGACCGCCGTCGACCTCCTCGACCACCGCGCGCACAGGGAGCCACGTCCCATCGGCGAGGAGGAGCACGACGGCGACGATCGCGAGCAGCGCTCCGCCGCCCAGACCCACCCACGTGAAGATCTCGATGACGGCGTCGAGGGCGTTCGACACGGGTACTCCTGTGGGGACGCGGACGGGGAGAGACGCCGCCGCACGAGCGCGAGACGGGTGCCGTCAGCCTAGCGGGCGGCCTCCTGCGGCTCCGCGCGGACGGGACTCGCCGAAGGGATGCCGCGCGCAAGGCGCCGCGTCCAGATCAGCGCGAGCACGAGCGGCACCGCGGCGACGACACCGAACGACATGTCGATCAGCTGCCACCCCAGGGGCAGGCCGCGCACCGCCCCCGCGATGGCCGCGAGGGGCACGATCCCTACGCACGCGACAAGACCCCACACGATCACCCAGACGTTGCGCACGGGATCGACGAGAGGCCCCACGAAGGCCACGGCGATGAGGAGATGGGCGAAGGCCAGCCAGTCGGTGCCGTAGGCGATGAACGGATACGCCGCGGCGGTGGCATCCAAGCCCTCGGCGACGTGGTTCACCCACCACACCGCTCCGGGGAGGACGGAACCCACGTTCAGCTGCGCCAGCACGTCGCGGGCGAAGGAGAGCTCCTCGCGCAGAGGGAAGGCGGTCACCCCGCTCACGAGGAGGCCCAGGACGACCACGGCGAGACAGAACCGGATGCGACGGAGAAGTGCGGGTGCGTGGGTCATGCGGCCTCCCGGGGTCTGATCCCGAGGGTACGACGGGGCCGTCGTGCGCGCCGGGCGATGCTTCGACGACGAGCGACCGCGGTCCGGGTAGAGGGGCTGCGCGCTACGTCCGCAATGGCAGAAGGCCCGGGATCATCCCGGGCCTTCTGTGGTGGAGCCGCCTAAGGGAATCGAACCCTTGACCTATTCATTACGAGTGAATCGCTCTGCCGTCTGAGCTAAGGCGGCCTGTGCGCGCTGTCGCGTGCACGATCATCGATCTTACATGCTCCAGAGCGTCACGACGTACGCGTCAGTAATCGCCGCTCGCCGAGCGGTCCGCGAGGATGTCGCGGCTCGACGACAGCCCCAGCCGCGTGGCGCCCGCGGCGATCATCTCTTCGGCCGCCGCGCGGGTGCGGATGCCGCCGGATGCCTTGACCTCGGCGCGGTCGCCGACGGTGCGCTTCATGAGCTCGACCGCGTGCGCGCTGGCCCCGCCCGCGGGGTGGAATCCCGTCGACGTCTTGACGAAGTCGGCTCCGGCCGCAACGGCCGCCTCGCACACCGCGACGATCGCGTCGTCGGAGAGCGCCGCCGACTCGATGATGACCTTGAGCACCGTGGGGGCGGGCGCCGCAGCGCGCACGGCGCGGATCTCGGTCTCGACGACCTCGTAACGGCCTTCGATCGCGGCGCCCACGTCGATGACCATGTCGATCTCGTCGGCACCCTGAGCCACGGACAGGGCGGCCTCGGCCGCCTTGACCTCGGCGTGGTGCTTACCGCTGGGGAAGCCGCAGACCACCGCGACCTTGAGTCCCGCGGGCACCTCGACCGGCAGGAACGACGGCGACAGGCACACGCTGTAGGTGCCCAGCTCGGCCCCTTCGGCGATGACGCGCTCGACGTCGGCGCGGGTGGCCTCGGGCTTGAGCAACGTGTGGTCGATGTAGCGGGCCAGGTCGGTGACAGGCGCGGTCATGGGGACTCCTTCGGGTGGGACAGGAACCAGCCTAGGTGGGGAGACGGCGCCGGTGTGCCCGAGAGATCCGGGACGGCTCCGATCTCACTCGCAGCGCAGGCCGTTCTCAGGCACGGTGCCGTCGATGAGGTAATCGTCGACCGCGTCGTTCACGCACGCCTTGCCCTTGTTGTAGCCGAGGTGCCCCTCGCCGACATTCGTGATGAGAACGCCCTGGGAGAGTTGCTCGGCGAGGCGCTGCGCACCGACGTAGGGGGTGGCGGGGTCACCGGTCGTGCCGATCACGACGATGGGCGGGGAGCCCTCCGCCGTGATCGCGCCGCGCGTGCCGGTCGGCGGTGCGGGCCAGGAGGCGCACACGTCCACGCCCTCCCAATACGGTGCCGTGGTCGGGGCGGCCTCGGCGAGGCGCTGACGGAACGCCGCGTCATCGGCATCCGACCCCTCGTCCGGGTAGTCCATGCAGTTGTACGCGACGAACGCTTCCATCGTGTTGCTGAGGTAGCGCCCGCCCTGCCGATCGTTGTAGAAGTCGGCGAGCTGGAACGCGACGTCGGCGCGGCCGTTGCCCACGTCGGTCAGGGCGGACCGCAGGTAAGGCCAGCTGTCTTCGCTGTAGAGCGCCGCGACGATCGCCGTCATGAGGGTGTCTCCCCCGAGCCGGCGCCCGTCGTTCGCGGTGATCGGACGAGCATCGACGCGCGCGAGAGTCGCTGCCAGGTCGGCCATCGCGTTGTCGACCGAGCCGCTGTAGGGGCAGTCCGAGGTGGTGAGGCAGTCGGCCATGAAGGCGCGCAGCGACTGCTCGAAGCCCTCGGCCTGGCCGATCGACGAGTCGGACTGCGACAGGGTGGGGTCGATTCCGCCGTCGAGGACCATGCGCCCGACGCGCTCGGGGAAGAGTCCGGCGTAGACCGTGCCGAGGAAGGACCCGTAGGAGAAGCCCAGGTAGTTGAGCTTCGGGTCGCCCAGTACCGCGCGGAGCAGATCCATGTCCCGCGCCGAGTTCTCGGTGCTGATGTAGGGCAGGATGCCGTCGCTGTTCGCGTCACACGCCTGGGCGAACGCGGCGGCGCGCTCGTTCAACGCCTGCTCGCGCTCGTCGCTGCCCCGCGCGCCCGGAGGGATGTCGTAGAAGTAGCTGTCGAGCCCCTTCGCGTCGTAGCAGCTGACCGCGGTCGACTCGCCGACTCCGCGCGGGTCGAAGCCGATCACGTCGTAGGCGTCGGAGAGCTTCTGATCGACGAGGATCGACAACGACGACTTCACGAGCGAGACCCCGCTCGCACCTGGGCCGCCGGGGTTGGTCAAGAGGGAGCCGACCGGCGAGCCGGAGGTCGCCCGGTGGCGGACGACGGCGAGCTGCAGGTCTCCCTTCGAGGGGTCGCTGTAGTCGCGGGGTGCCGTCACGGTCGTGCAGTCGAGACCGGTGCCGCACTCTTGCCACGCCAGCGCCTGCGAGTAATACGGGAGCAGTTCTGGCGAGATACCGTCGGTCTGCGGGGCGAGCGACGGCCCCGGGGCGGGTGCTGCGGGCGGGATCTGGGCGTAGAGACACCCCGAGAGCGCGAGGACCGCGGTCGCCAGCCCGGCGACGAGCGCGACGAGACGACGCCGCGCGTTCACGGGGCCGACCCGTCGGCGACCGTGATCAACAGACTCTCGAGCGCGAGCAGAGGCGCCGCGTTCTGTTCGAGGTTGCGCCGTGTGTCGGAGATCCGGTCCAGAACCCCCAGCGTGCGGGCGGTCGACCATTCGGCGGCGAGCGCGCGGAGATCGTCGACCCGCTCATTGTTGACGAGATCGGTGTCTCGACCGAATTGCAGCATCACCACATCGCGGAACAGTGACTGGAGATCGGTCAGCACGCGGTCGATCCCATCGCGCAGGCTCCGCGTCGCGCGGCGCTTCTGATCGTCTTCGAGAGCATTGACCTGACCGCGCACGGACGGCGGGACGGCGGCGCCTTCGGCGACGCCGAGCATGCGCAAAAGGCTCCGACGCTCTTCTTCGTCGCGGGTGGCGGTCAGCGCCTTGGCGTCGTCGGTCGCGAGGCGGACGATGCGTCCCGCGACCTCGACCGCGTCACCGATCCCGCGGACGCCGAGAACGGCGGCGAGCGTCTCTGCGCGGCGGGCCCGGGCGTCGTCGTCGGTCGCGAGGCGTTGCGCCATGCCGATGTGACGCTGGGCATGGCGGGCCGATTCTTCGGCGACGTCGGGCGCGACCCCCGTGCGCTCGACGATCAGAGCGGCGACGTCGGAGACGGAGGGCTGGCGCAGACGCAGCACGCGCACGCGAGACCGGATGGTGGGGAGCAGATCGGCATCGCTCGGCGCGCAGAGCACCCACACGGTCTGCTCGGGCGGCTCTTCGAGCGCCTTCAGCAGAACGTTGGAGGTGCGCTCGGCCATGCGGTCGGCATCTTCGACGACGATCACGCGGTGCCGCCCCAGCGAGGGCGCGAACGAGGCGCGTTCGACGAGGCGACGTGCTTCGTCGATGCGGATCACGACCTGCTCGGTGCGCAGGGCCGTGAGGTCGGGGTGCGTGCGGGCGAGCACCTGGCGCTGCGCGTGTTCGTCGCCGGGTTCGGCGATGAGCGCGGCGGCGAAGGCGTACGCGAGCGTCGACCGGCCCGACCCGGGGGGCCCCGTGATGAGCCACGCATGAGCGAGGGCCGCGGGGTCGGAGGCGGCGGCTTGCAGCGTCTCGATGGCCTCGGGCTGGCCCCACACCGCATCCCAGGGGAACGGCGCGGGAAGGGCGACGTCGGGAGAGGAGTCCAGCACGGCGGGCATGCGTTCCACCCTAGACGGGGGTTCCGACACCGCTGCTGGCGATCCGCTGTGCACGCGCCGAGCGAAGCGGCCTGAGGCACCGTCCGTCAGAGCGGAAGCCCCCCGCCGCAATTCACCCGCGAGGACGCCGCCGGGCACCCTTCTCGCCGTGGCGTCAGGAGAGGCGGGATGCCACAGCCTCGCGTACGCGGCTCGCGAGCTCGGGCACGGGCTGGCGAGCGTCGAGCACGACGAACCGCTCGGGCTCGGCCGCGGCGAGCGCAAGGAAACCGTCGCGCACGCGAGTATGGAACTCGCCCTTCTCGGCCTCGAGCCGGTCGAACGGCTTCTCATCGGCGTCGAGTCGCGAGCGTGCCGCCGCGGGATCGAGGTCGAGGAGCACGGTCAGATCGGGTAGCAGGCCTCCCGTCGCCCAGAGCGACAGGTCGCGGATGTCGCCGGCGTCGAGCACTCTTCCCGCCCCCTGATAGGCGACCGAGGAGTCCAGATACCGATCCTGGATGACCACGTCTCCCCGCGCGATCGCCGGCCGAACCACGGTCTCGATGTGGTGGGCCCGGTCGGCGGCGTACAGCAGGGCCTCGGCGCGCGGCGCGATGTCTCCGCGGTGGTGCAGCACGATGTCGCGAACGAGGACGCCCACATCGGTCCCGCCCGGTTCACGGGTGCGGACGACCTCGCGGCCGTTGTCGTGAAGCCACTCCTCCAACAGCGCGGCCTGCGTGGTTTTACCCGCGCCGTCCCCGCCCTCGAACGTGACGAACAGACCAGGCCCCCCGGCCGTCGCGGCGCGAGGGGCGCGCGGCGGCCGGGTCGAATCCGCGGTCACGACTTCTTCGCCGGCGCCTTGCGCGTGGTCGTGGTCTTTCGCGCGGCGGTCTTCTTCGGAGCCGGTCCCTTGGCGCGCTTGTCGGCGATGAGCTCGACGGCGCGCTCGAAGGTGATGGCCATCGCGTCTTCGCCGCGGGGCACCGTGGCGTTGGTCTCCCCGTCGGTGACGTACGGGCCGAAGCGACCGTCCTTGAGCTTGATCGGCTTCCCGCTCACCGGGTCGGCGTCGAACTCTTTCAGGGCGCTCGACGCGCGGCGCGCCCCGTACTTGGGCTCGGCGTACTTGGCGAGGGCCTCTTCGAGCGTGATGTCGAAGATCTGCTTCTCGTCGTCGAGCGACCGGGAGTCGGTGCCCTTCTTCAGGTACGGACCGAACCGCCCGTTCTGCGCGGTGATCTCGGCACCGGACTCCGGGTCGACCCCCACCACGCGCGGGAGCGACAGCAGCTGCAACGCGGTGTCGAGGTCGATGGTGTCGACCGACATCGACCGGAACAGCGACGCCGTGCGGGGCTTGGGCGCCGCTTCCTTCTTCGTCGCCCTCTTCTTGGGCTGCTCGATGACCTCGCCCGTGGCGGCGTCGACCTCTTCGGGTTCCTCGGGCTCGAGCTCCTGCACGTAGGGGCCGAAGCGCCCGTCCTTGACGACGATGAGCTTGCCGTTGTCGGGGTTCTCCCCCAGGACACGGTCGCCGGCCACGGGGGCGTCGATGAGCTCCTGCGCCTTCTCGGGCGTGAGCTCGTCGGGAGCGAGGTCTTCGGGGATGTTGACGATGCGCGGCTTGGCCTCGGGGTCGGCGCCGGGCTCGGTCACCTCGAGGTAGGGACCGTACTTGCCGAAGCGGAGCGTGGCGGTGTCGGTGATCCGCGTCGAGTTCAGCTCGCGCGCGTCGATCTCGCCGAGGTTGTCGACGATGTGGCGCAGGCCGATCTGCTTGTCGGAGCCGAAGTAGAACTCCTTGAGCCACTCGGTGCGACGCTGCTCGCCGCGGGCGATCGCGTCGAGGTCGTCTTCGAGGGCCGCGGTGAAGTCGTAGTCGACGAGGTCGGCGAAGTGCTCCTCGAGCAGACGCACCACGCTGAACGCGAGCCAGCTCGGAACGAGCGCCTGACCGCGTTTGGTGACGTAGCCGCGGTCGAGGATCACGCCGATGATGCTGGCGAACGTCGAGGGACGACCGATCCCCTTCTCTTCGAGCGCCTTGACCAGGCTCGCCTCGGTGTAACGCGGCTTCGGCGAGGTGCTGTGGCCCTTGGGCTCGACGTCGCTGACGGCGAGCTCGTCGCCCACGGCGACCGCGGGCAGCGACTGGTCTTCGTCGTCGTCGCGGCCGTTGCGCTTCTCGTCGGCCCCTTCCTCATAAGCCTCGAGGAAGCCCTTGAAGGTGTAGACGGTTCCGGATGCCGTGAACTCGGCGACCTTCTCGTCCGCCTGGACGGTGAGGGTGACGGTCGTGGTCTCGTACTTGGCATCCGCCATCTGGCTGGCGACGGTGCGCTTCCAGATGAGGTCGTACAGCTTCTGCTCGTCGCGATCGAGCGAGGAGGCGACCGACGCCGGGGTGCGGAAGTTCTCGCCCGAGGGACGAATGGCCTCGTGGGCCTCCTGCGCGTTCTTCGACTTGCTCTTGTAGACGCGCGGGCTGGCCGGGACGGCCTTGTCGCCGTACAGCGAGACCGCCTGCGCGCGCGCCGCCGAGATCGCCTGGGCGGACAGCGCGACCGAGTCGGTTCGCATATAGGTGATGAAGCCCTTCTCGTAGAGCCGCTGAGCGACGCCCATGGCGTGCTTGGCGCTCATCGAGAGCTTGCGACCGGCCTCCTGCTGCATCGTGGAGGTCGTGAAGGGGGCGCGGGGGCTGCGGGTACCGGGCTTGGCCTCGACCTTCGCGACCGTCGCACGACCGGCGGCGGTCACCGCGTCGGCCAGAGCCCGAGCCTGCGCCTCGTCGAGGACGACGACGGCCTTCTTCAGCTGCCCGTTGTCGTCGTAGTCGCCGCCGCGCGCGATGGGGGCGCCATCGAGACGGTTGAGACGCGTGGTGAAGGAGGAACCGGCCTGCGAGGCGAGCGCCTCGACGTCCCAGTACGACGCGGAAACGAAGGCCATGCGCTCGCGCTCGCGCTCGACGACCATGCGGGTCGCAGCGGACTGGACTCGGCCCGCGCTGAGCGCGGTGCCCTCGCGACCCGAACCGACCTTGCGCCAGAGGACGGGAGAGACATCCCACCCGTAGAGACGGTCGAGGACGCGACGGGTCTCCTGCGCGTCGACGAGCGAGACGTCGAGGTCGCGCGTGTGCTCCGCGGCTTCGCGGATGGCGTCCTTGGTGATCTCGTGGAAGATCATGCGACGCACGGGGACCTTGGGCTTGAGGACCTCGAGCAGGTGCCACGCGATGGCCTCGCCCTCGCGGTCACCATCAGTGGCCAGCAGGACTTCGTCGGCCGTCTTGAGCGCGCGCTTGAGCTCGGCGACCGTCTTGGTCTTGCGGTCGTTGACGACGTAGTAGGGATCGAAGTCGTTCTCGACGTCGATGGAGTACTTGCCGTAGGCCGCCTTCTTGTCGGCCGGGATCTCTTTCTTGGACGCGAGATCGCGGATATGCCCGACCGAGCTGAGGACCTCGTAGTCGTCACCGAGGTATCCCTGAATCGACTTCATCTTGGTCGGGGACTCGACGATGACGAGCTTCTTGCCGTTTGCCACTGGGGTCCTTTCTTCGCTGCACACCATACACACGCATTCCTGGTGGGGTTCCCGGGGAGCGCTCGGGCGGTCGCTTCGGGGGGACCGGCTCGAGAATGTGCATCGAACGGAATCCCACCGTACGCCGTCCCCACGGCCACCGTGGCGACGAGGCCGTCGAGCACGCACTCCTCGAGCGTCGCTCCCCCCGCTGCGGCGACCGCGGCGGCGGCATCGCAGGGCAGGCCGTCGACGGCGCCGCTCGCCGTGTCCGCGGCGGCGAGAGCGGCGGCATCCGCCGTTCCCGCCAACTTCTGCGCCTGCACGGCCGCGCCGCCCGCCGCGGCGAGTGCGAGCGTCAGACCGACGGTGACAGCGATGATGCCGACGACGGAGACGGTCCCGGCCATCAGCCACCCCCGTCGAGGGCGCACGCGCGAGCCGACACGGGCGGAAGCGGAACAGAGAGCGGAACGGGCGCCGACGCCTCGACGCACACGAGCCCCTCTCGATGGGACACCGACATCGAGGCCCCGATCTCGCCGAGGGCGGCGAAGGCCCGCGCGTCGTCGCCGCGGCCGAGAAGGCGCGCCGACTCCGCGGACACGTGCTCGAGCCGGACGGCCGCTGCCGCCGACGCCAGCACGCCCACGCCGAGGGCGAGCACGACGATGACGGCCGGGACGGCGACCGCGAATTCCGCCGTCACCGACCCGCGCTCGTCGCGGAGGAGGCGTCTCACCGGGACGCCCTACTGAACGGTGAGGGCGCGGCGGACGAGATCGGTCAGGATGCCGCGCACCTCATCGCTCCTCATGATCACGACCAGCAAGCCGGCGAAGGCCACCGCTGCCATCGTGGCGATCGCATACTCGGCGGTCGCCGCTCCCCTGTCATCGAGGAACAGCGAACCCGCGCGCCGGCTCGTCAGGAGCGGGAGCACCGGTGCGTTCGGGGCGGGGGCGAAGGGGAACGGAATGCGGACGGTCATGGGAAACCTCTTTCGGCGGTACGGGTGGGATGAGTCGGAAGGGCGGACACGAGAAGCAGGAGTCAGAACGGGGAGCCCCCGGAGCGGAGCACACCGATCATGAGCGGGGCCACGGCGAGAAGGAGGAAGGCGGGGAGGGTGCAGACGCCGAGCGGAAGAAGAAGACGCGTGGACAACCGTGCCGCCGCTTCGCGCCCTTCGGTCCGCGCGGTGCGGCGGGCGAGCCAGGCATCACCGCGCAGCAGTTCACCGGCGGGGACCCCCGCCCGCACGGAGAGATCGAGGGTGGCTTCCGCGCGAAGCAGGCCCTCGTCATCCGGGAGGGGGCCAACGCGCCGCTCCGCCGCGACGAGCACGCGGGCCCGTTCCATCGAGGCCCCGGCCGAGAGGGCGACCGCGAAGAGTTCGGCGGTCATCCCGGGCACGGCTGTCGGAGGTTGCGCGCGACGCGCCAAGCGCCGGGACCAGATGCGGGCGACGATGATCAGTACGACCCCCGCTCCGAGACACAGCCGGCCCAACGGGTCGACGGTGAGCACGCGCATCGTGTCGAATCCGAGGAACACCCCGAGTGGAACACCCGCGAGCGGGAGCGCGGCGAGGAGCCGCGCCGTCGCGAGAGGTTCCGTCAAAGCGACCTTCACGTCATCGGCGATGTCCCGCGCCTCGCGGAGAGATGTGCCCACCTCACGAAGAGTGTCGGCCAGGGGCGCACCCACCGAGGTCGCGACGGCCCAGACCGCGGCGATATCGAGCCATCCCTCACCCGCGTTGCGCAGAACGACAGCGACGTCGTCACCCGCGGCGGCCGCGGCGGCCGCGTCGTGCGCCACCGGCCCCGCGTCTTCGGCCAGATGCCTCCACGCGGGGGCAGCGTTGAGCCCAGCCGAGAGGAGAACGGCGAGACGGAGGACCGTGTCGAGGGGGTCCGCGGCGGCGGGGCGCGCCCGACGGTGCAAGAGCATCACGTCCACCGCTCCGGTTCGATCGACAGCCGCCCGTCTCGAAGCAGGGGGCGACCGACGCCGACGATTCGGCGGCCGTCGGAGGTGCGTTCGACATGGATGACCGTGTCCAGGGCACTCTGCGCCTGCCGCGCTGTCGTCGCCGCGTCCATTCCCGCCAGCGCGCCGAGCGCCTCCAGGCGAGAGGGGACGTCGGAAAGGCTCCGGGCGTGCAAAGTCCCTGCCCCTCCGTCGTGCCCGGTGTTCAACGCGAGGAGGAGCTCACGAAGCTCTTCACCGCGGCACTCTCCCAGGATGAGTCGGTCCGGCCTCATCCGCAGTGCCTCGCGAACCAGACGGGCAAGCCCGATGCCGCCCGCCCCCTCGAGGTTGGGTTGTCGCGCCTCGAGGGCCACGTGATGTGAATGCGCCGGGCGGAGCTCGGCCACCTCCTCGATCGTCACGAGACGTTCGCCGCCGGGAACGCGAGAGAGAAGAGCGCTCAGCAACGTCGTCTTCCCCGCTCCCGTCGCACCCGTGATTAGCATGTTCGCCCTCTGGTCGACAAGTTCTTCGAGCCGGTCGCGCCCCCGAGAGGTGAACATTCCCACCTCTTCCAACCGCTGCAGGTCGGGCGCGTCCCACCGGGGAACACGGATCGAGATCGCCGTCCCTCGCGTCGACACGGGCAAGAGCACGGCATGCACCCGGATGCCACGATCGAGGCGCACATCGACGCACGGTGACGCGTCGTCGAGGTGTCGTCCGCCGAGGGCGATCAGGCGAACCGCCAGGCGACGCACGTCGCTCTCTTCCGCGCGCCAGGAGGGCACCGCCTCCACGCCGTGTCCGCGGTCGATGAAAAGCCCCTCCTCACCATTGACGAAGAGGTCGGTGACCGCCGGGTCGTCGAGAAACGGCCGGAGGAAGGCCAGCGCCGGATCGCGCCAGACGAGCGAGGGAGGCCGGAGGGGGAGGACGGGAGACATGCCGATGACCGTACGAGGATGGGCATGCACCTCGCCGACCAGGATCGCCGATCCGTGGAGAGATCGCGAAGAAGCTCTCCTGAGGAGGGGGGTCGATCACCCTGCGCCGCCGTCCGGCACTGGACGGGGCTGAAAAAAGAGGGGGCGGCATCCCATCAGTGGGGGGCGAGGGATGCCGCCACGCGCCGGCGGAAATTGGGGGGCTCCCACCGACGCGAATGCCGGAAGCGATGTTCGGGCATGTTTAGGTTACGCGCCCTCGACGGCACCGCCAACTCCCCACACGCCGCGCGGCCCTGATATATCACCTGTTTCTTTTCCGAGGGATGCCAACTATCGGAGGTGGCCGGGTGGCGCGAGCCCTCGCTAGCGTCATCACGATGATGATGACCGCGAGGACGC
This sequence comes from Microbacterium testaceum, assembly GCF_001476655.1. Classification (GTDB taxonomy): domain Bacteria; phylum Actinomycetota; class Actinomycetes; order Actinomycetales; family Microbacteriaceae; genus Microbacterium; species Microbacterium testaceum_C. Next base: position 20,893 of record NZ_LDRT01000113.1, read on the forward strand.
GGCATCCCCAGGACCGCGAAGGAGCGCCGCGATGAGCAGCCAGATCGACCATCTCCTCAACGAAACCCGGCGTTTCGCCCCCTCGGCGGAGTTCGCCTCCGCGGCTGTCGGCGACCGCAGCCTGTACGAACGCGCCGCCGCCGACCGGGAGGGGTTCTGGGCGGATCAGGCCCGGGAGCTGCACTGGCACAAGCCCTTCTCTCGAGTGCTCGACTGGTCGAACCCGCCGTTCGCGGAGTGGTTCGCCGACGGAGAGCTGAACGTCGCCTACAACTGCCTCGACCGCCACGTCGAGGCCGGTCACGGCGACCGCATCGCGTTGCGCTGGGAGGGCGAGCCCGGCGACCAGCGGAACGTGACCTACGCCGAGCTCACCGCTGAGGTGAAGCGCCTCTCGAACGTCCTGATCGAGCTGGGGATCGAGCCCGGCGACCGCGTGGCCATCTACCTGCCGATGATCCCCGAGGCCATCGCCTCGATGCTCGCCGTCGCACGCATCGGCGCCGTGCACTCCGTCGTCTTCGGCGGGTTCTCGGCCGACAGTCTCCGCTCGCGCATCGACGACGCCGGCGCCAAGCTCGTCATCACCGCCGACGGCGGCTGGCGCAAGGGCAAGGTCTCCCCCCTCAAGCCCGCGGTCGACCAGGCCCTCGCCGACCGCAACGGGTCCGGCATCCAGGAAACGGTCGAACACGTGCTCGTGGTCAAGCGCGGCGAGAACGACGTCGACTGGGTCGAGGGGCGCGACCTCTGGTACCACGACGTCGTGCCGCAGGCCGCCGCCGAGCACGAAGCGGAGGCGTTCCCCGCCGAGACGCCGCTGTTCATCCTCTATACGTCCGGCACGACCGGGAAGCCGAAGGGCATTCTGCACACCTCCGGCGGCTACCTCACGCAGGCGGCGTTCACGAACCGCGTCGTCCACGACGTGCACCCCGAGACCGATGTCTATTGGTGCACGGCCGACATCGGGTGGATCACGGGCCACACCTACGTCACTTACGGACCGCTCGCCAACGGGGCGACCCAGCTCCTCTACGAAGGGACGCCCGACGCCCCGCACCCCGGGCGCTGGTGGGAGCTCATCGAGAAGCACGGCGTGACGATCTTCTACACCGCGCCCACGGCGATCCGCTCCTTCATGAAGATCGGACGCGACGTCCCGCAGAAGTTCCATCTGTCGTCGCTGCGCCTGCTCGGGTCCGTCGGCGAGCCCATCAACCCCGAGGCATGGATCTGGTACCGCGACATCATCGGCGCCGACAAGGCCCCCATCGTCGACACCTGGTGGCAGACCGAGACGGGCGCGATCATGATCTCCGCGCTCCCCGGGGTCACCGAGACGAAGCCCGGCTCGGCGCAGGTTCCCGTCCCGGGGATCTCGATCGCCGTCGTCGATGACCAGGGCGAGCCCGTCGGAAACGGCAGCGGCGGCCTGCTCGTCATCACGGAGCCCTGGCCGAGCATGCTGCGCGGCATCTGGGGCGATCCCGACCGCTACCGCGAGACGTACTGGGAGAAGTTCGCCGACAAGGGCTACTACTTCGCCGGCGACGGGGCCCGCCTCGACGACGACGGTGACGTGTGGCTCCTGGGCCGCGTCGACGACGTGATGAACGTCTCGGGCCACCGCCTGTCGACGGCCGAGATCGAATCGGCTCTCGTCGGTCACGAAGGGGTGGCCGAGTCCGCGGTCGTCGGCGCGTCGGATGAGACCACGGGTCAAGCCGTCGTCGCCTTCGTCATCATCAAGAGCAGCTACCTCAAGCAACATCCCATCGAGGGTCTCGGTGACGAGCTGCGCCGTTGGGTCGGCGAGCAGATCGGCCCGATCGCGCGCCCTCGCGACGTGTACATCGTCGGGGAGCTGCCCAAGACCCGCTCCGGCAAGATCATGCGTCGCCTCCTCCGCGACGTCGCCGAGGGACGCGAGGTCGGCGACACCACGACGCTGGCCGACACCGCGGTCATGAGCGTCATCAGCGCCCAGGTGAAGTAAGCACCTCGACGCGAAGGTCCCGGATGCCATGCCTGCGGCATCCGGGACCTTCGTCGTTTTGGATACATTGGAGGGAAAAAGCGGATAAAGATGGTCACTCTAACCCGTTTGCGTATACACTCGCTGTACCGACGGAGTTGAGGAGGCCCACGATGCGCGCGAGCGACCAGGCCTACGCGACCCTCCTCGACGAGATCCAGACGGGGGTGCTCGCGCCCGGCACCGTTCTCGGCGAGGTCGAGCAGTCCGCCCGTCTCGGCGTCAGCCGCACTCCCCTGCGGAGTGCACTGGGGCGGTTGGCCTCCGAGGGGCTCGTCGCGCAGTCGTCGCCGCGTGTCACCGTGGTCACCGATGTGCAGAGCGCCGACATCCGGTCCCTCTTCACCGTGCGTCGCGCCCTCGAGGAGACCGCGGCGCGCCTGGCCGCGGCATCGCCTCTCGCCCCCTCGTTCGCGGGCATGGCGGAGGCCTTCGCCTCCGCCGACCTCGACGGCGACGCCGCTCGGGACGCGTACTACTCCCTCATCGCCGACTTCGACGCCGCGCTCGATGCCGCCGCCGACAACGACTACCTCGTCGGTGCGCTGCAGAACATCCGGATCCACCTCGTGCGCGTCCGACGCCTCGCCCGGTACCGCCCCGAGCGGCTCGCCGCCTCGGTCGCCGAGCACCGCCTGATCGCCTCTGCCATCGCGGCCGGCGACGGCGACCTCGCCGCTCACGCCGTGCACGTGCACCTGCACAACGCCCTCACGAGCATCCTCGACTCGCTCGAGACCTCCCCCGCCCTCGCGCCTCGCGCGCACTCCACCGGCCGAAAGAGAACATCATGACCATCACACACCGCGTTCGTGTCCACCGCAGCGAGGAGAATCTGGCTCGGGAGGGGCAGTTGGCGTGGTCGCTGGCGCGGGTGGCGGTGGATCCGGTTGCGGTGGATGCCGAGGTGGTCGACATGATCATCAACCGGGTGATCGATAACGCGGCGGTGGCGGCGGCGTCGTTGTCGCGGGGGCCGGTGAGTGCGGCGCGGCAGCAGGCGTTGGATCATGCGGTGTCGATCGGGGGGTCGGGGGCGACGGTGTTCGGGTGCCTTCTGGAGCGGCGGTCGAGCCCGGAGTGGGCGGCGTGGGCGAACGGCGTCGCCGTCCGCGAGCTCGACTATCACGACACGTTCCTCGCGGCGGAGTACTCCCACCCCGGCGACAACATCCCCCCGATCCTCGCCGTCGCCCAGCACACCGGTCGCGACGGTGCCGCCGTGGTCCGGGCGCTCGCGACGGCGTACGAGGTGCAGATCGACCTGGTGCGGGCGATCAGTCTGCATAAGCACAAGATCGATCACGTCGCCCACCTCGGCCCGTCGGCGGCCGCCGGGATCGGCACGCTCCTCGGGTTGGATCAGGCGACGATCTACCAGGCGATCGGGCAGGCCCTTCACACCACGACCGCGAC
>NZ_LDRT01000114.1 GCF_001476655.1 Microbacterium testaceum
TACATGAAGTCGCCGCTGATCCCCATCACGGGCGACCGGATCGACAAGATGTTCGCCGACATGGCGGAGCAGAACCCCGGCGTCGAGCTGCCGAGCCGCGAGCAGGTCCTCGCCGCCTACGAGCACGTGCGTCACCGCGCGGTGGGGCTCGGTGTCGCCCGCGACATCGGATTCCGCCTCCCCACGCTCTGGGCGGCGGAGGGGCACGCGGCGGCGGCCCCGGTGTGGCTCTACCGCTTCGATCACGCCTCGCCCTTCCTGCGCCTGATCGGCCTGGGTGCCACGCACGCGGCGGAGCTGCCCTACGTGTGGGGCAACCTCGTCAGCGGTCCGAAGGACCCGACGTTCCGGCTGGGCGGGAAGCGGGTCGCGGAGCTGATCTCGACCCGCATGCAGGCACGGTGGATCGCGTTCGCCCGGGGAGAAGACCCGGCGGCGCCGGACGCGCCCCCATGGCCGGTCTTCACGACCGAGGGTGCCGACGCGCGCGCGACGCTCGTGATCGACCGCCACGACCTCGTCGTCGCCGACCTCGACGGCGATCTCCGCCGCGCGTGGGGCGACGAGGTGCTGAGCTTCCACTAGCACGGGGCTCTGCGCGGCGCCTCGGCTGGCATCCGGGCGCCGATCGGAGTAACGCTAGAACGATGAACGAGAATCCCCCCTCGGCATCCCGCATCCCCCGACTCGAGGTCGACGACGTCATCGTGGTCGACAAGAAGCGCGTGCGCACGGCCATCGGCGGCACCGTCGTCGGCAACTTCATGGAGTGGTTCGACTTCGGGATCTACGGCTACCTCGCCGTCACCCTGTCCGTCGTGTTCACCTCCGACCTTCCCGACCCGTGGGGCCTGCTGGTCACCCTGCTGGGCTTCGCGATCTCTTTCCTCGTCCGCCCTTTCGGCGGTTTCGTGCTCGGTCCGCTCGGCGACCGGATCGGCCGGCAGAAGGTGCTGTTCCTGACGATGGCGATGATGGCCGCGGCCACCGCCCTCATCGGTCTGCTCCCCACCTCCGCCGCGATCGGCCTGTGGGCCATCGTGCCGCTCTACGTGCTGAAGATGGTGCAGGGTTTCTCGACCGGCGGCGAGTACGCCGGGGCGACCACCTACGTCTCGGAGTTCTCCCCCGACCGCACCCGCGGCTTCTGGTCGTCGTTCCTCGATGTCGGGTCGTACATCGGTTTCGCCGCCGGCGCGTCGGCCGTGGCGATCGTCACGGCGGTCACGACCTCGATCTCGGGTCCGGATGCCATGGTCGACTACGGCTGGCGCATCCCGTTCCTGCTCGCGATCCCCCTCGGCATCGTGGCCATCTGGTTCCGTCTGCGCATCCCCGAGACACCGTCGTTCGAGCAGACCCACGCCGTCGAAGAGCGCGCCGCCGACGACCCGCTGGCCCGGCAGGGGCTGCGCGGGATCGTCCGCCACCACTGGCGCGCGCTCCTGATCGGCATCGCTCTGGTCGCCGCCACCAACACCGCCGGGTACGCGCTCACGAGCTACATGCCCGTCTACCTCGAAGAAGAAGTCGGCGTGTCCAACCTCACCGCCGCGATCGCCACAGTCCCGGTCCTCGTGGTCATGTCGGCCGCCCTGCCGTTCATCGGACGCCTGAGCGATCGCATCGGCCGCAAGCCCGTCTATGCGATCGCGGCCATCTCGGCGCTCGTCCTGCTCGTCCCGGCGTTCCTCATCATGCAGATCGGCGAGATGTGGGCCGTGATGGTCGCGCTGTGCATGGCCGCCGTCCCCGTGGCGTTCTACGTCGCGATCTCGGCATCCGCTCTCCCGGCGCTCTTCCCGACCGCGTCGCGCTTCGGCGCCATGGCGGTGGCCTACAACGTGGCCGTCTCGCTGTTCGGCGGGACCACGCCGCTCATCAGTCAGGCCCTCATCGCCGCGACCGGCAACACCCTCATGCCGGCGTTCTACATCATGCTGTTCGCGGCGCTGGGTCTCATCGCCCTCCTCGCCATGCGCGAGACCGCGAAGCGGCCCCTCCTCGGCTCGGTGCCGACGGTGGAGACCCCCGCCGAGGCGGCCGCCCTCGTCGAGCGGCAGGGATCCGACCCCCTCATCGACACCTCGACGATGCCTCTCCCCGTCCGGCGGGCCTGACGGCGAGGGATCGTGGATGCCGCGCCCCCGGCATCCACGATCCTCCCGCCGTGTGTCCCGGCGTCCGCGGGTGTCGCCCGCTCAGCGCCTGCGTCCCGTGCCGAACAGACCGCGGATCACATCCGTCACGATGCTCTTGGTCGCCCCGCGCCCCAGCACCTCGTCGAGCGGCGAGGTGGGCGCGCTCGAACGTCGGCGCGGCGCCGCGGTGCTCTTCAGGATCCGCTCGTACTCGCGCTGCGCCTTCTTCTGCGCCTCCGCGTTCGCTTTGTCGATCGCGGCCTTCTGCTTCGCGTACTCGGCGGCGTCGGCGGCGTCCTGTTTCGCCTTCTCCGCCGCGGCGCGCGCGTCGGCCGCCGCCTGCATCCGCGCGCCGAGGATCTCGCGTGCCGACTCCGGGTCGATCGGGGTGCCGTACGCGGCGAAGAGGGGGGATGCCGCGACGGCGGCCGCCATGGTCTCCGCGGGGATCGGCGACATCGACGCGCGCGGCGCGAAGAGCCGGGTCCACGCCACCGGCGTCGGCGCTCCGCGCTCGCTCATGACGGTGATGATCGCCTCACCGGTGCCGAGTTCTTGGAACACCCGCTCGAGGTCGTACCCCGAGTCGGGGTAGGTCCGCACCGACGCGCGGAGGGCTTTCGCGTCGTCGGGGGTGAAGGCGCGCAGCGCGTGCTGCACGCGCGAGCCGAGCTGCCCGAGGACGTCCGCGGGCACGTCCTTCGGCGTCTGCGTGACGAAGAAAACGCCCACCCCCTTGGACCTGATGAGCCGCACCGTCTGCGTGATCGCGGCGAGGAAGGCCTTCGAGGCGTCGCGGAACAGCAGGTGCGCTTCGTCGAAGAAGAACACGAGCTTGGGCTTGTCGAGGTCGCCGACCTCGGGCAGCACCTCGTACAGCTCCGCGAGCAGGTACATGAGGAAGGTCGAGTACAGCTCGGGCCGCGAGGCGACGTTCGGCACCTCGAGCAGGCTCACGATGCCCGCGCCCGCGGCATCCGCGCGCAGGAAGACCGAGACATCGAGCTCGGGCTCGCCGAAGAAGGTGTCGGCCCCGGCGGAGGCGAAGGCGACGAGCTCGCGCAGGATGACCCCGGCCGTCGCCGCGGACAGGCCGCCGATGCCCTTCAGCTCGTCCTTCCCCTCGTCGCTGGTGAGGAAGGTGAGCACCGCGCGCAGGTCCGGCAGGTCGACCAGCGCCAACCCCTTCTCGTCGGCGTAGTGGAACACGAGGCCGAGGCTCGACTCCTGCGTGGCGTTGAGCCCCAGCACGCGGCTCAGCAGGAGCGGGCCGAAGCCCGACACCGTCGCGCGCACCGGGATCCCGGAGGCGGTGTCATCGCCCAGCGCGAAGAACTCGGTGGGATACGCCCGCGGCGACCAGTCCTGACCGAGGGCGGCGGTGCGCGCGGTGAGCTTCTCGCTGGAAGCACCCGGCGCGGCGATCCCGGACAGGTCGCCCTTGATGTCGGCCGCGAAGACGGGCACCCCCTGCGCCGACAACTGCTCGGCGAGAAGCTGCAGCGTGCGCGTCTTACCCGTGCCGGTCGCTCCCGCGACGAGTCCGTGGCGGTTGATCATCGCGAGGGGGATCCGGACGGGGACGGATGCCACCGGCCCGCCGTTCACGAGCACGCCGAGGTCGAGTGCCGCACCGTCCGAGGTGTACCCGGCGGCGACGGCGGAGACCTGGGCGTCGGTCAGCGGGGCTTCGGAGGCCGAGCCGGCGGGGGCTGCCGGAGCGGGGG
>NZ_LDRT01000115.1 GCF_001476655.1 Microbacterium testaceum
TTTTTGTTTTTTTTGTTTTTGTTTTTTTTTTGTTATGGTGTGGTTTGTTGTGTGGGTGTGTGTGTTGTTTTTTTTTTTTTTTTTTATTTATCTATGACATTTCGATCAAGTGTAGTCTGCTAGTGTCGAGCTGAATTCATTTCTTACCGACGCGCCGACCACCGAGATATACAAGCTGAAGATCGTCGGCTGCTCGCCGACCGGGGGCGCGGCGGGACGGGACGCGACGGGACGGGGGCGCGACCTAAGGGACGAGCCCCCGGTCGGCGAGCAGCAGGTCGCACACCTCGTGCGGCGCGATCGGGCCGCCGGGCAGGGGCTCGTGGCCGCCGAACCGGCCGAGCGCGAGGAACGAGCGGCGCTCGAGCGCGGAGTCGCCGCCGTGGCCACCCGCGTCGACGTGCCCGTGGTCGGTCGTGACGGCGACGAGCCAGTCCTCGTCGTGCGTCGTGGCGCGCTCGGCGACGACATCGAGGATGCCGCCCAAGAGGGAGTCCACCCGGACGATGGCGGCCGTGTATTCAGGGGCGATCCCACCGTGCCGGTGTCCGGCCTCGTCGACCTCGCCGAGATAGACGAAGGAGACGTCCGGACCGGTTGCGGAGAGGTGCGCGCGCACGGCCGCCGCGATCTCGGCATCCAGGGGGCCGTACGCCGTCGTCTCGCCGTCGCGGGCGATCAGCACGTGGTTCCCCGCGCGCTCGCGCTCGGGGCTCGCAGCGATGATCGGACCGGGGCCGTCGGGGTCGACCAGGGGCAGCCAGTCGGCGGCTGCGAGAGTCGTGCAGTCCGGCCGCTGCGCGACAGCGCGCGCCAGCAGGTCGCGGTACTCCCGAAGGCGATGGCCCTCGAAGAGGTTGTCGACCACTCCGTGCTCGGCGATCCGCGTGCCGGTGAGGATCGACGACCATCCCGGGCCCGAGATGGTCGGCACCTCCATGGTCATCGGCAGGAGGACACCGGCGGCGGCGAAAGCGGCCAGGCGCGGAGCGACGGCGGGTGCGCGGAGGGCGTCGTCGACGCGGAGCCCGTCGATGCCCACGAGAAGGAGCTTGCGCGGGGCGTTCATCGCACCGGCAGCTCGCCGGCGGCGGTCAGGAGCGCGGGGATGTCGGCGACGCTGTCGAGCAGGTGCGTGTGCCGCGCGCGCCCGAGATCGGCCGGCGTGCCGGCTCCCGTTCGCACGCCCACCACGAAACGTGCCCCGGCGGCGATACCCGCCGCCAGGTCGTTGGGGGTGTCTCCGGCGACCAGCACCTCGTCGACCGACCGGATGCCGGTGAGCTCCATGGTGCGGAACACGAGGTAGGGCGCGGGGCGCGAGGCGCTGACGAGCTCCGAGGTCGCCAGGGCGTCGATGTCGACGCCGACCTCCCACCCGACCTTGGTGAGGAGCCTCTCGGCGACGGAGCGGGTGTAACCGGTCTGCAGCGCGACCTTCACCCCGACTGCCCGCACCGCGGCGATGGCCTCGCGCACCCCGGGGAACAGGGCGGGGTGCGCGGCTGCATAGGCCTCGTCGAGCTGGGCGGCGAAGACGGCGTAGACCGCGTCCGTTCGGGCGGGGTCGCCCCCGAGGGCGGTCAGCAGCCCGCGGATGGCCTCGGTCTTGTCGGTGCCGGTCCAGGGGGCGAGCACGTCCGTCGGGACGGGGGAGCCCAGTTCGTCGGCCACGCAGCGCGCGAGGAGCTCGTACACGAGCCCGCCCTCGTCGATCGTGGTTCCGGCCATGTCGAGCGAGAGCAGAGAGACGGTCATCGGGAACCTTCCGGAGTCATTCGGCGTGAGGCGTGCGGACCGGAGGGGCCGCGCGTTCGGGAGTTGTGGATGATGAGGGCGGCTCGGTCCGGCCGGTAGCGGTCGTCCGACACCTCGAGGATCTCTCCGTCGTCGGAGCGCGTCACCCGCCGGACGCGGAGCAGGGGCGATCCGGGTTCGACGCCGAGTTCCTCGGCATCCTGGTCGTCGGCGGCGATCGCGTCGATCGTGTGCTCTCCCTGGTCGAGGGCGACCCCGCGCGCGAGGAGCCCCGCGAAGATCGAGCCGCCGTCGGGGTCGAGGTCGAAGAGGAGTCGTCCCACCGGCTCGACGAACGCGGTGCGCTCGATCATGACCGGCTCGTCGTCGATCGAGCGCACCCGCACCAGTTCGACGGCCCGCTCGCCGTCGTCGAGACCGAGGGCGGCGGCCACGACCTCGGAGGGGCGGCGCACCGCGATCTCGAGCGTGCGCTGACCCGGCGTGCGCCCGATCGAGGTGACCCACGCCGAGAACGAGAAGAAGTCGTCGATCGCCTGGGCGAGGGGTGCCCGCGCGACCGTGGGGACCCGGCCCTGGCCGGTCGCGATGAGTCCTTCCGCGGCGAGGGCCGAGAGAGCCTGACGGACAGGCCCGCGCGACGCGCCGAACTCCACGCAGAGCTCCGCGGTGGAGGGCAGCGGGGTGCCGACGGCGAGCGCCCCGCTGCGGATCCGGTCGCGCAGCGACGAGCGGATGGTTTCGTGCAGGAGCATGCACCCAGCTTGTCAATACAAGTTGCTGCGTGGCCACTCGCATAGGTGATGTTCGGATGCCGTTCACCCGGGGCGTACTTCTCTTAAGCGCTCTCTTCGGTGGGTGAACATCGCATGACAAGTGAGGCGATCGCCTGCTTTCGGGCCGCGCGGAGGGTGAGACTCGTCGGCGTGAACTCCCCGTCCTCGTCCCCCCGTGCGGACCTCGTCGTCGTCGGTGCCGGCATCGTGGGCCTCGCCCACGCGTGGCACGCGGTGCGCGCCGGCCTCTCGGTCGTGGTGCTCGACCGCGATGATCGCCCCGTCGGCGCCAGCGTCCGCAACTTCGGACACATCTGCACCACCGCGCAAGCCGGCGTCGCTCTCGCGTTCGCGGAGGTGGCGCGCGAGGGGTGGCTGCGGCTCGCCGCCGAGGCCGGCCTCGGGGTGCGCGAGACCGGCACGCTCGTGATCGCGCGGACGGATGCCGAGATGGCGGTGCTCGACGAGTTCGCCGCCGCGCGTCCCGATGAGGCCGAGCTGCTCACCGCCGCGTCGGTGGGTGCGCGGGGCGGCTGGTCCGCGCCGGGGACGGTCGGGGGAGCGCTGCTGCCGCGCGACCTGCGGGTCGATGCGCCCACGGTCATCCCGGCGTTGGTCGCGTATCTCCGCACCCTCGGTGTGCAAGTGCGATTCGGCGAGAACGTCGTCGCGATCGAGGACGGGGGCGTACGCACCGCGGACTCCTGGTTCCCCGCCGAACGCGTCGCGGTGTGCGTCGGCCACGACGTGGACCGCCTGTTCCCCGAGATCGCTGCGGGTGCCGAGGTGCGTCGCTGCCGTCTGCGCATGATCGAGATCGACGCGCCGCGCGGAGCCGTGATCGATCCGGCCGTCTTCACGGGCAGCTCGCTCCTGCGTTACGGGGGCTTCTCCGAGACGCGGGCCGCCGCCGCCGTCCGCGCCGAGCTGGCCTCCGACGATCCGGACGTCGTCTCCCAGGTCATCAACCTCATGTGCACACAGCGTCCGAACGGGCGCGTGGTGATCGGTGACACGCACCACTACGAGCGCACCCTCGACCCGTTCGAGGACGAAGACGTCGACGACATGCTGATCACGCGTTTCCGTCGCCTCTTCGACGTCGACGAGCTGCGCGTGCGTCGGCGCTGGCGCGGTGTCTACGCCGCGAGCGTGCACGGTCCGTACCTCTTCGCCCGGCCGAACGATGCCGTCCTCGTCGCGAGTGTGACCAGCGGCATCGGCATGACCACCGCGCTCGGGTTCGCCCGCGACGCGCTGGAACGCCACGGCATCCTCTGACCCTCTCCTCCTCCCTTCTCCGAGTACCACCCGAAAGGACTCCTCCATGTCTCGCTTCCTCCCCGCGCTGAACCGTGCCGGTCGCCCCGGGCGGCGCCTCGCGCGCGCGGTCGTCGCCACCGCCGCCGTCGCGGTCGTCGCCACCGCGCTGTCGGCGTGCTCCGGCGGGTCGGGCTCCGACGCCGCCGCCGGATCGATGACCCTCGAGCAGAAGCAGAAGGCCACCAGCGCCGCCGACTTCGGCGGAATGGACGCGCTGGTCGCCGCGGCCAATGCCGAGGGCAAGCTGAACGTCATCACCCTTCCGCCGTCCTGGGCCAACTACGGCAAGATCATCGCCGGCTTCCAGGCGAAGTACCCCGAGATCCAGATCGACTCGCAGAACCCCAACGGTTCCAGCGCCGACGAGGTCGCGGCCGCCCAGTCGCAGAAGGGGCAGGACACCGCTCCCGACGTCTTCGACATCGGCACCGCCGTGCTGAGCCAGAACCTCGACCTGGTCACGCCGTACAAGGTGTCGAACTGGGGTGACATCCCCGACGACTTCAAGGACCCGAACGGCTCCTGGTACTACGACTACACCGGCCTGATGTCGATCGGCTACGACTCCTCGGTCATCACCACCCCGCCCACCTCGGTCTCCGACCTGCTGAAGCCCGAGTACCAGGGCAAGGTCGCCATCAAGGGCGATCCCACGCAGGCCAACGAAGCCGCCAGCGCCGTGTACTGGGCGGCTCTGCAGAGCGGGGGTACCGCCGACGACATCACCCCCGGCGTCGACTTCTTCTCGAAGCTGAAGAAGTCCGGCAACATGCTCTCGGTCCTGCCGACCCAGGCCACGGTCGCCTCGGGCGAGACCCCCGTCGTCATCCAGTGGAGCTACAACAACCTCGCCTGGGGGCCGGACGGCGGCTCGTCGGGCAACCCGAACTGGAAGACGGTCGTGCTCCCCGGTGTCGCGCTCGGCAGCTACTACAACCAGGCCATCAACGTCGACGCTCCGCACCCCGCGGCCGCGCGCCTGTGGGAGGAGTACCTCTACAGCCCCGAGGTGCAGAACCTCTACCTCGCGTCGGGCGCCTACCCCTCGACGCTGCAGGCGATGATGGCGAACGGCACCGTCGACCAGTCGGTGCTGAAGGCGGTCGGCGAGCCGCCGAAGAACTTCGTCCAGCTCACGAAGGATCAGGCCGCGGCCGCCGCGCAGGTGCTGGCCGCGCAGTGGTCGGCAGCGATCGGCTGATCGAGCGATGACCGCCGCATCCGCTCGGATCGCGACGGCGGCAGCCCCCTCCGGCGCCGGGACCCCCCGGCGCCGGAGTCTGGGCTGGCTGGGCTTCTCGCCCTTCGCCGTGTACGTGCTCCTCTTCCTCGCCGTGCCCACCGTCTACGCCGTCGCGAGCGGCTTCTTCACCGCGGATGGCGCCTTCACCCTCGCGAACTTCTCCGCGTTCGCCTCGCCCTTCATCGTCGCCACCTTCGTGAACTCGTTCTGGCTGTCGGCCGCCGTCGCCGTGATCTCCGCGGTCCTGGGCGCCGTGATCTGCCTCGCGTTGATGGGCATGAACCCCGACGGCTGGGTGCGTTCGGTGGTCGATTCCGCGTGCAGCGCGCTCGCGCAGTTCGGCGGCATCATGCTGGCGTTCGCCTTCATCGCGCTCATGGGTGCGCAGGGCGTGCTCACCGTGTGGCTGAAGCAGACCCTCGGTGTGGACCTGAACTCCCTGACCCCGAACGGTCCGCTGCTGTACCAGGTGGGCGGGCTGATCTTCCCCTACGTCTACTTCTCGGTGCCGCTCATGGTGCTCACCTTCCTGCCCGCCCTCGCGGCTCTGCAGACGCAGTGGGCGGAGGCGGCCGCGACCCTCGGCGCCCCGCGCCGCGTGTACTGGACTCGCATCGCCGTTCCCCTACTCGCCCCGGCGTTCGGGGGGTCGGCCATCCTCGTCTTCGCGAGCGCGTTCTCGTCGTTCGCCACCGCCGCGGCCCTCATCGACCAGGGCGGCATCGTGCCCCTCGCGATCAAGCAGCAGCTGACGAGCGAGACGATTCCCGGGGTCGCCAACACCGCGGGCGTGCTGGCTCTCGGAATGGTCGTGGTCATGGCCGCCGTCATGACCCTCTACGCGGTGCTCGATCGTCGGGCTCGGCGGTGGCGGCGATGAGCCGGCCGGTGGGCGCGGCCCTCGGCCGCACGGGCGCGACGATCGTGCTCGCGATCACGGGCATCGCTTTCGCTCTCCCGCTCCTCGCGTTGCTGCTGTTCACGTTCCGCGTGTCCGGCAGCCCGAACGCCCTGACCCTCGCGCACTACGCGGCGCTCGTCGACCCCGGGCAGGAGTACACCTACGACGGTCTGTTCCGCGGTCTCACGAACTCCCTCGGTATCTGCGCCGTGACCGTCGCGATCGTGCTGCTCGTGCTCGTGCCCACGGTGGTGCTCGTCGAGATGCGCTATCCCGCGATGCGCCGTGTCGTGGAGTTCGTCTGTCTCCTCCCGCTCACGGTCCCCACGGTCGTCCTCGTCGTGGGCTTCGTGCCGGTGTACAAGGTGGTCTCGGGAGCCTTCGGCAGTGCCGCGTGGACACTGTCGTTCGCGATCGGCGTCATCGTGCTGCCCTACGCCTACCGCCCGATCCAGGCCAACATCGCCGCCCTCGACGTCGTCGTGCTCGGCGAGGCCGCGCGGTCGCTCGGTGCCGGAGTCGTCCCCACCGTGCTGCGTGTCATCCTGCCGAACCTGCGCCGCGGCATCCTGTCGGCCTGTCTGCTGACCGTGGCGGTCGTCCTCGGCGAGTTCACGATCGCGTCGTTCCTCAGCCGCTCCACCTTTCAGACGGCGCTCTTCCTGCTGCAGCAGAGCGACCCTTACGTCGCGGCGATCTTCTCGCTCGCGGCGCTGGCCTTCGTCTTCGTGCTCCTTCTCGTCATCGGCCGCCTCGGCTCCTTCCGCCCCTCCCGGAGAACCTCATGAACGTGCCTCTCGCTCCCGCCCCACCGATCACCGGCCCGCTGACCGTGAAGGGCACGGCCGTGTCGCTCCGCGGCATCCACAAGTCGTTCGGAGCGCATGCGGCCCTGCGCGGGGTGAGCCTCGATGTGCTCCCGGGCGAGTTCGTCGCCCTGCTCGGCCCTTCGGGGTGCGGCAAGACGACGCTCCTGCGGGCCCTGTCGGGACTCGACCGCATCGACGACGGAGCCGTGTCGATCGACGGGGTCGACGTCTCCCGCGTCCCCGTCGAAAAGCGCGACATGGGCATGGTGTTCCAGTCGTACTCGCTCTTCCCGCACCTGACCGCGGCGCAGAACGTCGAGTTCGGCCTCCGGATGCGCAAGGTCGACGCGGCCCGCCGGACTGCGCGCGTGCAGGAAGCGCTCGACATGGTCGGACTCGGCGACCGCGGCGGTCGGTACGCGCACGAGCTCTCCGGCGGCCAGCAGCAGCGCGTCGCGCTCGCCCGTGCTCTCGTCACCCGGCCGCGGGTGCTGCTGCTCGACGAGCCGCTCTCGGCCCTCGACGCGAAGGTGCGCGTGAAGCTGCGCGAGCAGATCCGCCGTATCCAGCGCGATCTCGGCATCACGACCGTCTTCGTCACGCACGACCAGGAAGAGGCGCTCGCCGTCGCCGACCGCGTCGCGGTGATGAACGAGGGGGTCATCGAGCAGATCGGCACGCCGGAGGATCTGTACCGCAGGCCGGTCTCTCCGTTCGTCGCCGATTTCGTCGGTCTCAGCAATGTGCTGGACGGTGTCGCGCACGGCGGTGGGGTCGAGGTGTGCGGTCACGTGCTGCCCGTCCTCGGCGCGCCCGTCGAGGGCTCGGTGCAGGCGTTCGTCCGTCCGGAGGACATCGTCTTCACCGATGGCGCCGGGGGAGTGGATGCCACCGTGGTGGCGTCGAGCTTCCTCGGGTCGTTGCGGCGCACCGTCGTGCGCGCGTCCGATGGCACGCTCCTCGCGGTCCAGCACGACGCCTCCGACCGGCGTGAGCCCGATGACGCGGTGCGGTTCCGGTTCGCGGGTCACCCGGTGGCGGTGCGCCCGCGCTGAGGGTCCCAGCGAATCCTTAGCCGCCCGCTCTACCGTCCGGCTATGTCGTCTCTCGCCCGACGGCGCCGCCCCGTGCCGTTGCGCATCACCCCCGCCGTCCGGGTCGCCGCGGTGCTCTCCTTCCTCTACGGGGTCGCGGCCGCGGCTCTCGGCGTATGGCTCATCGTGGCTCTGGCGACCGGGGGGCTGGACGCCGACACTCATCAGCGCCTGGTGTTCCGTGGGGTCACGACGGCGATCGTCTACTCGCTCGTGGTGGGTGTGGTTCTGATCGCGGAAGCGTTCTTCGTGATGCGCGGTGCCCGCGGACTCGGGGTCGTCATCCTGGCCGGGTTCGTCACCTTCGGCGGTCTGGTCGGTGAGGTGATCCAGGCTGTCATGGGTGGGGATGCCGCATCCCTCGGGATCGGCGCGGGCATCATTCTCGCGGTTGTCTTGCCCGCGGCGCTGCTCCTCCTGCCTCGTGGGCCTCAGACGACGCCTTCGGTCCGCCCGGATCCGGCGGCCGGGGTCACACCGTCGCCGCAGCCATGAGAACGACGGATGCCGCCATCGCGCCGATCTGGGCCCGGTCGAGCCGCGCCGGCATCCGCCCGATCGCCGCGACGGACAGGCCCGCGTACCCGACCGCGATCGCGAGCAGGAACGGGGCCAGCCCGACACCGTGAGCGTGGCCGGTGGAGGCGCCGTGCCCGCCCATCCCGAGCTGGAAGGCGGCCATCACCACCATGCCGAGGGTCGTGTGCACGGTCATCAGCGCGGGAACGCGCGGGGCTCGCCGCTGGCGCGGACGGCGCCAGACCGCGAGCCCCAGCGCCGCAGCGACCAACAGCGCCGTCCATCCCACCGGAGCGACCACGCCGAACACCGCGGCGTCCAGCATGGCGAGGAGCATCAGCACGGATGCCATGACCTCGGGCGGCCGCACCCGCGCGCGGTCGGCCGCCAGACAGCAGGCGCCGACCGCGGCGGGGGCGACCGCCCAGGCGTGGAGGATCTCGCTCATCGGTTCAACCGTGGTGCGCGTCGCCGTGTCCGTCGTGACCGTGCGCGCCGTGCTCGTGACCGTGCGCGCCGTGCTCGTGACCGTGCGCGCCGTGCTCATGACCGTGCGCGCCGGATGCCGGGGCGTCCGCGTGCTGCCCGTGCCCGTGCCCGTGCCCGGCCGCGGGGGTGCAGTGCGTGTTCGCCGGCGCGGGGACGTTCAGCACGGGGTTGCGTTCGAAGAAGTTGTAGGGCTTGAGCGTGAACTTCGCGTAGTCCATGGGCATGACGGGCCAGTCCTCATTGCGCGGGAAGTGCGTGAGGCCGAACGTGTGCCAGAGCACGAGGTCTTCGCCGACGAGGGGCTCGTCGCCGGCGATGAACGCGGGGATGCCGGCCCCGCCCGGGTGCTGGTTGACGAAGTCGCCCGCGGCGTAGCGCTCGTCGGGGTCGTACTTCGTGACGAACAGATTCTTGGTGGCGAACGCCGCGCGTGCTGCGATGGACGAGTCGTCATCGGCCAGCAGGACCGGCGTCTCGGTGGGGAAGAGCATGTACGAGGTCGCCTGACCGCGTTCGGTGGTCTTCTCGGTCGAGGCGATCTGCCAGACGCGGCTGACCGCTCCGTCTGCGAGACGACCCGACACCTTCTCGGAGGTGATCGGTGTCACCTTCTTGGTGAAGGCGTTGCCGGCGGGGTTGTCGGCGGAGATCGGCACGCGCACCGCGTCGATCTCGTTGACGACGTTGGCCACTCCGTCGACCGTCATGTCCAGTCGCGCCGAGAACAGGTGCTGGTGATACGGCGCCCCGAGCCCCGGAGCCACCTCGGACGCGAACGGGTAGCCCTCACCGGGGTAGGCGGAGGTGAACAGGATGCCGGTGAGCTTCGCCTCGCATTCGATGGTGCCGTCGAGGTAGAGGTACCAGTAGAAGCCGTAGTCGTAGTTGCCCACCGTCGTGAAGAACGAGATGACCAGGCGCCGGGAGCGACGGACCTCGCTCGACCCGGTGAAGAGGTCGGTGTGCTTCCAGAGGGTGCCGAAGTCCTCCTCGTGCATGCACACCGCGTTGCGGATGGTGCGCGGCATCCCGTTCTCATCCGACAGCACGGCGTCGACGTAGGTGATGTCGCCGACGCAGTCGCAGCCGAGCTCGAGTTCGTTCGTGTACCGGCCGAAGAGGTACTCGCCCGTGTCGAAGTAGTTCTGCCAGAAGCGGTTGGGTGCGGGGTCGGCGTAGGGCACGACCATCTCGCTGATCGAGCCGCGGTACATCACCGGTCGCCCGGCGAACGAGAGCTGACGCAGGATCAGACCCTCGCGGGTGTCGAAGCCGATGCGCAGGTCCCACTCGCCCCACGTGACGTGCTCGTCGTCGACGGTGAAGCTCGAGCCCTCGGGCTGCGTGATGACGATCGGCTTCAGGCCCTCCAGCGGCGGCCCCTGCAGCTCGGGGTCGTCGAAGTTGCCGTGCGTCTCGGGCACGGTGAAGCCCGGGGTGTCGACGATGTCGATGATGCGCCGGTCGGCGACGTCGATGTAGGCGGTGAGGCCGTCGACGGGGTGCGCCCAGGGGTGGTCGGCGGGGTGGTCCTGGCGGAAGGCGAAAGTGCGCAGCACCCGGCGCCCCACCTCGTTCTCGTAGCCGTAGTGGCCGGCCGACAGCGGCACGAGCACGACGTCGGCGGTGGTGAGGCCGCGCGCCGCCAGGGCGGCGACCCACTCGGCGCTCTCGTTCGCGATGACACCGACCTCTTCGAACTCGGCGTCGAGGATGGGCAGCTGCCCGTCGGAGCCGTCGAGCTCGGTCTGGCGCAGCACCTCGCCGCTGGCGAGGGAGACGACGACATCGAGCGAGTGAGCGGTGCGCAGGTTCAGCAGCTGGACGCGCGCGCGGCGCTCGGGGAACGGGGTCTCGCCGCGCTCCCACGCGAGGACCTCGGCCTTGGGCGCCTCTTCGAGGCCGACGTAAGCGAAGCGGGTCGCCTCGTCGAGGCCGTCGAGGCCCGACACGATCGCGTGGACCGCGGTGATCTCGGCGGGGGAGAGGGAGGCCAGCGGATGAGCCGGAGCCGTGGGGGCGGTGAAGGCGGTGGACGTCGGATCGGTGAGGGTCATGGTGTCTCTCTCGGGTGGAACGGGTCGGGTGGGAGCAGGAGGGACGGATGCCGCGACCTCGGGCCGCGGCATCCGGTCATCCCGCGATGGCGTCGGTGAGTTTGGCGTAGGCGGCGGGGCGGCGGCGGCGGATCCAGACGGCCTGGACGTACCCGAACATCGGGACGACGATCACGAGCGCGAGCAGGGACCACGTGACGGCTCCGAAGGCGGGCGCGCCTTCGGCGTCGACGTCGCCGACCATGACGGGGAAGTAGGCGACGATCACGACGGCCGAGATCGCGAGTCCCACGAAGCCCAGGGTCGGCGCGATCATCGTGTTCCACGGGCGTCGATCCTGTCGATGACGCGTGAAGTAGACGATCACGGCGATCGACGTCACGGCCATCAGCACGACGATCGCCACGGTGGCGACGCCCGAGAGCCAGGTGAACACCTGCAGGAGCGGGTCGAGCCCGAGCAGGGCGAAGGCCGCGAGAAGGATGCCCGCGGTCGCCGTCTGCACGAGAGAGGACACATGCGGCGAGAGGTGACGCGCGTGCACGCCGGACACCGACTCGGGAAGCACCCCGGCACTCGACATGGCGTGCTGGTAGCGCGTCAGGACGTTGTGGAACGACAGCACGCACGCGAACATCGACGTGAGCAGCAGGACGTTCACGATGATCTCGCCGACCGTGCCGAGGTAGATCGCCACGGTGCGCAGCATGAGGGTCGCGGGGTTCTCGGCGGCGGCGGCCAGGACGCCGTTCGGTCCCCAGGCCATGACGAGTCCCCACGTCGACAGCGTGTAGAAGACGCCGATGCCGATGACGGCTCCGTAGGTGGCGCGCGGGATCGTGCGGTCGGGGTCACGAGCCTCGTCGCGGAAGATCGCGGTCGCCTCGAAGCCGATGAAGGCGGCGATGGCGAACATCAGCCCCACCCCGGGTGAGCCGCTGGCGATGTTGGCCGGCTCGAAGGGCGCGAGGCTCAGTCCCTCGGGACCGCCGTCGAGCACGACCGCGCCGACCAGGACCAGAACGATCGCGACCTCCGCGATGAGCAGGATGCCGAGCACCTTGCTGGAGAGGTCGATGTGTCGGTAGCCCAGCACCCCGACGAGCGCGACGGTCGCGAGGGCGTACAGCCACCACGGGAGGTCGGGGCCGCCCACCGACACGACCGTGATCTCGAGCAGGTACCCGACGTAGCCGTACACCGCGACCTGAATGGTCGTGTACGTCAGGATCGCGGTCCACGCGGCGGCGAGTCCGGAGGGGCGTCCGAGCCCGTAACCGATGTAGGTGAAGAAGGCACCGGGGCGGGGGACGTGCCGGGTCATGGCCGCGAGGCCCACGGCGAACAGAAGCAGGATGACGGCGCTGACGGCATAGAGCGCGGGGTACCCCACCCCGTTGCCGATCAGGATGCCGAGGGGTCCGGCACCACCCACGACGGTGAGCGGTGACGCGGCGGCGACCACCATGAAGATGATCGCCGTGACACCGAGGGAGCCCTGCAACGTCCGCTTCGGGGACGTCGCCACCCCCTTCGACTCGAGCTGGGTCATATCGGTTCCTCCGGAATTCGGGTGAGACGGGTGTCGGGTGAGACGGGGTTCGAGCGAGACGGGTTCGGGTGGGGAGCGCGGTTCGTGAGTCGAGATTCCCCCGACGCCGTTGCCGGGTCGTGTTGTCGTCGTGAAGGTGTGACCTCCCCGAGTGAGACGGCTGCCCGGGGCGTGTCTCACTCGGGGTCACGAGCCCGAAACATGCGGGTCGCCCGGGTGCAACGCCCGGCGCGTACGGTCGACACCACCCGACGGAGACCACGTGACTGCACTCGCTCGCGCCATCGCGCGCCCCGCTCCCGTCGCCGGTTTCGGCGATCGTTCCCCTCTGCACGGACTTGAGCGACGCCGCATCGGCATCGTCGATCTCGCGGCTCAGTCGGTCGCGGCGGTCGCCCCGGCCGCGGCGGCGACGACGGTCGTCCTGCTGGTGGCGGGCTTCGCCCCGGGGGCGACGGTCGCCGCGATCGTGGCCGCCGCGATCCTCAGCCTCGGTGTGGCCCGGACGATCTCGCAGTTCGCGCGGCGCTTCGCCGCCACCGGGGCCTTGTACACCTACACCGCTCGCGGTCTCGGCACGCGGGCCGGTCTCGCGGCGGGAGCGGCTATCCTCACCGGCTACGGTGCGGTGGCGATGTTCGCGCTGCTGGGTGGCGCGTACTACTCCACCTACCTGGTGGCGGGCCTCTGGCCGTCGATCGACCGCCCGCTCGTGACCGCGCTGTTCGTCGTGGGGCAGGGGCTTCTCGTCGCGTTCGTGCTCGTCCGCGGCATCCGGATCTCCGCGCGAGCGGCGCTCGTCGTCGAGACCCTGTCGGTGGCCCTGATCGTGGTGCTCCTCATCGCTCTCCTCGTGCGGATCGGCCCGATCGACCTGACGTCGGTCGCGGGAATCGGCGGGGCCGACCTCGATCCGACCGCGTTCGCGGCGGCGGCGGTGATCGCGCTGACGGCGTTCGTCGGGTTCGAATCCGCGGCCACCCTCAGCGTCGAATCGGTGTCGCCGCTGCGCAACGTCCCCCGCGCGATCACGGGCACCGTGGTGTTGTCGGGGCTCCTCTACGTGCTCGCCGCGGTGACGCAGGTCGCGGGTTTCGACGCGCTGGGCGCCGATCTCGCCCTCAGCGCCTCGCCGGTCAATGAGCTCGCCGAGGCGTACGGCCTCGGCGGGTGGGGCGTCGTCGCCGATCTCGGCATCGCGGCGTCCTTCCTCGCCTGCGCGATCGGCACGACCACCGCGCTCGTCCGCGTGCTGTTCGCGCTGAGCCGCGACGGCGTTCTTCCCGCCGCGGTGGGGCGGACGCATCCGCGTTTCGGCACCCCCGCGGCGGCGGTGGCCTGGGCGTTGCCGCTCATCACCGCCGTGCCGGTCGGGGTGGCGGCCACCGGGATCGATACCCGCGACGCGATGCACGTCACGATCGGGGTGGGAGCGGCGGGCTACATCGTCGCCTACATCCTCGTCTGCGTCGCCGCGCCCGTGTTCCTCCGCCGCATCGGCGAGTCGACGATCGGGGCGGCGGTGGTCGCGGGGGTCTCGGCGCTCGCGCTCGCCGCGGCGCTCGTGTCGTTCTTCGTCGACGACGTGGCCTCCGGTGGGGCGGTCGTCGCAAGCGTCGCGGTGCTCACCGTCGTCTCCGGGGTCGTCATCGCCGTTCTCCGTCGGCGTCACGGCCCCCGGGCCCTCGGGGTCTACGACGAGCCCGTCGCGGCGCAGGTGCTCGGGGGAGTGGTGTCGCCGCGGCATCCCGGCGATGCGTGAGCAGCCGGCGCTCGCCGCGAGAGCGCCGGGCGCCGTGCACTCGGCGCTGGCCGTGCTCGAGGCCGTCGCCCAGCTCGGCGCCGGAGTGAGCGCGCAGCGGCTCTCCGCGGAACTCGGCCTGCCCCGCGCGACCACGTACCGTCTGGTGAACCTCCTCGTCGAGGACGAGTACCTCGTCCGGACCCCCGATCTCGCCGGCTTCGCTCTCGGGGCCAAGGTGGCCCAGCTCGCCGCCGTCGTGGCACCGCCCGCGCGCCTGTCGTCGGCCGCGCGGGCGGTGCTCGCCGAGACGCGCTCGGCCGTGCGCGGGGGAGTGCACGTGGCGCTGTTCGTCGACGGGAGAATCGCGGTGCTGGATGCCGACCCCGACTTCCCGCTGTCGGACGAGGCGCGTCTCGCCCGCGAACCGGCGCGCTACGCGCTCGGCCGGCTCATGCTGCTCTCCCAGGGCGCCGCGGGTACCCCCGAGCTCGAGCGCGCGCGCGACGACCTCGCGCGCTGGGGCGCGACACGCCAGAGCGGAGAGCTGGTCGCGGCCTCCGGATGCCTGGCGGTCCCGATCCGCGATGCGAGCGGGCTCGCCGCGGGAGCCGTGGCCTTCTCGGGTCCCCGCCACCGTGTCGACGACCCCGGCGACGTGCTCTCGGCGCTGCGCCCGGCGGCCGACGCCCTGGCCCCGCTGATGGTGTGACGCGCATCGGGTAAGCTGTACACGGCTCTCCGCGTGGCGGCATCCAGGCCAACTCCCCCAGGACGGAAACGTAGCAAGGGTAACCAGGCTCTACCGGGTGCGCGGAGAGTCTTTTCTTTGCCCGGAACCGGGCCGGCGCGCGATGCCCGCGCTCTCCACGCTGGGATCCGCGGATGCCGGGCGAGCGGCCGTAGGGCTCCCCGCCCGCTCGCGCACGCTCAATGCCGACACGAGCAGCACGATGATCACCAGGGCGATGCCCCCGACCGTGCCGGAGCCGAACCCGAGACCCCCGCGCATCGGCTCCACGCCGAGCCAGTCCGCGATCGATGCTCCGAGCGGCCGCGTCACGACGTATGCGGCCCAGAACCCGACGACGGGACCGACGAGGCGCGCGGAGCGCAGGCCCACGATCACGGCCATGATGGCGGCGAAGAAGACCGCGCCGCCGAGATAGCCGAGGTCGGCCGTCGAGGCGAGCAGATCACCCGCGGCGGTCCCCGCCGCGAACGTGGTGATCACCGCCGCCCAATAGAGCAATTCGCGTCGACCGGTCGTGACGGTGTGCACGTCGACCGACCCCTCCGCTCTGCGCCAGACGACGAAGACGGCAGCCAGCGCGAGCAGGAACATGGGCGTCGACACCGCATACGGGATGTCGAGGGCGACGTGGACGACGTCGGCGGCCATGGTGCCGAAGATGCCCACCATCGATACCGCCGCCCAGTACAACGCCGGCACGTAGCGGCGCAGGCGCAGTTGCGCCCCCAGCACGACGGCGAAGACCACCGCGGTCAGCAGGACGGTCGGGACGGGGTTGAAGCGCGTCACCAGGAAATCGGACACCGCTTCACCCATTCCGGTCGTGAGCACCTTCACGAGCCAGAACGACACGGTGGGTTCGGGAACGCGGGAGCGCGAGTGCCCGCTCATGCCCCGGGTTCCTCTGCCGCGCGCGAGAGGCGTCGTCGACGGCGCACGGCCGCGATGACGACGGGCAGGACCGACACCGCGACGATCACGATCACGAGCACGTCGATGTTGTGGGCGATGAACGGGATGCCGCCCAGCAGCACTCCCACGAGGGTCATCGAGCACGACCACCCCACGGCCCCGACCGCGTTCCAGAGGAGGAAACGACGGTAGGGCATGTCGGCCGCGCCGGCGACGAGCGGAACGTAGGTGCGCACGATCGGAACGAAGCGGCCGATCACCAGCGAGGCGCCGCCCCAGCGGGCGAAGAAGGCCTCGGCCTCGGCGAGGCGGGCTGTGGTGAGCAGGCGCGCGTCGGGGCGGAACAGGCGTCGGCCGAACCGGCGGCCGAGCCAGAAGCCCACCTGGTCGCCCGCCAGCGCGGCGAGTGAGGCGACGAGCGCCACCTGCCACGGTGTGATGCCGAGCGGTCCGCTGAGGATCGCCGCCGTCACCAGCAGCGAGTCGCCGGGGAGGAAGGGGAAGAGCACCCCCGACTCGATGAACACCAGCAGCGCGATACCCGCGAGCACGAAGGGGCCGAAGGCCTGCAGCACGGACGCCGCGTCGAACGGGTTGAGAGCGGTCATGGGCGATCCTCCGATCGTCGGCGGAGTCCACCGCCTCGTCGGCGCACGCCGACCGACGCGATGCTAGAGACCTTCCACCCAGACAGCGCCAAGAAGGCAGCGACCGCCCGGGGTGAGGTCTGTCGGCGTGCACGCTCAGCGACCGCGGGCGAACGGCCCGTCCAGCACCGCCCACTGCAGCAGCATGATGGTCTTGGCATCCTGGATCTCACCGTCGCGGATGAGCTGCAGCGCCTCGTCGATGCCGTACTCGAGGATCTCGATCTCCTCGCCCTCCTCCTCGAGGCCGCCCCGGTCGCTCACTCGGGAGGATCCGTCGTACGCCGCGGCGAAGAAGTGCAGGCGCTCGGTGACCGAACCCGGGCTCATGTACACGTCGAAGACGTGCTGGACTTCGTCGACGCGCACACCGGTCTCCTCTTCGGCCTCGCGGCGGATCGCGGTGATCGGGTCGTCGTCGTCGAGGAGTCCCGCCGCTGTCTCGATGAGCATGCCGTCAGGGTGGGCGTTGACGTAGACGGGGTAGCGGAACTGGCGGGTCAGCAGCACGGTCCGCCGTGACGGGTCGTAGAGCAGGATCGTCGCGCCGTTGCCGCGGTCGTACGTCTCACGCTTCTGCGTGCGCCATTCGCCGTCGTCGCCGCGGTAGCGGAACGTCGTCGCGCGCAGCACGTGCCAGCCCGCGGCGAGCAGCTCGACATCCTCGACGATCACCCGCGGATTGCGGTCCAGGTCGACGCCGGTGAGGTGCAGGCCGGTGCGGCCGCGATGGTCGGGGACGGTGGTGCCGGGGCGTGGATCGTTCATGACTCGGAACGATAGTGCAGAAACGTGCAAGAATGTGGAGCATGATGCTCGCCGCCGCCCGCAAGGACGCTCTCCTCGAGCGACTACGCCGCGACGGCCGCCTCGTCGTGAAAGACGTCGCGCTCGAGCTCGGCCTCTCCGAAGACAGCATCCGCCGCGATCTTCGAGAACTGGATGCCGCCGGCCTCGCCGTCCGCGTGTACGGCGGGGCTCTCCCCGCCTCGCCGGCGGTCGCGGACTACGGTGCCCGGGGCACGGTGGCGCGATCGAGCAAGTCCCGCGTCGCCGCCGCCGCGCTCGACCTGATCGAGCCGGGGGCGACGGTTCTGCTCGACGGGGGAACGACCACGTTGGCGCTGGTGGAGGCGCTGCCCCGTTCCTTTGCCGGCACCGTGATCACGCACTCGCCGACCATCGCCGCGGCGCTGCTCCACCACGAGGCCGAGGTCATCGTGATCGGCGGCCGCGTGTTCAAGCACTCCGCGGTCGCGTGCGGCTCCGCGGCGGTCGAGGCCGCGCAGAGGATCAGCGCCGACATCTTCTTCCTCGGGGTGACCGGCGTGCACCCCGCGGCGGGGTTCACGACGGGGGATGCCGACGAGGCGGCGATGAAGCGCGTGCTCGCCGAGCGGGCCGCCGAAACCTACGTGCTCGCGAGCGAGGAGAAGCTGGGTGCGGCCTCGCGGTTCGGCATCCTCCCGCTCGATGCGGTGGCGGGGGTCGTCGCCGACCTCGAGCCGGACACTCCGCTGTCAGTCGATCTCGAGGCCGCGGGCGCGCGTATGCGGTACGTGGGCCGGAGCGCGGTCGGCCGCGGAGGATCTCACGGACGGGTCAGCGATCAGTTGTAGGTGAAGCACGTGTCTTCTCGAGGGATCGACCGCGGTTCACCGCGGGAGAAGACGAACAGGCGCGCTCCTGATCCCTCGACGCCGAAGCAACCCCGGGGTGATGTCAGAGCCCCGCAATAGGCTGGAACACGTGACGCAGAGCATCTACATCACGTCCGCCGAGGGGCACTCGGGCAAGTCCACCGTGGCTCTCGGGGTCCTCGACGCCCTGAGCCGCGTGACCCCGCGCGTGGGGGTGTTCCGCCCCATCGCGCGCTCCACCGCCGAGCGCGACTACGTGCTCGAGATGCTGCTCGATCACGACGGCGTCGACCTCGCCTACGACGACTGCGTCGGCGTGACCTACGACGACGTCCGCGACGACGCCGACGCGGCGCTCGGTCGCATCGTCGAGCGCTACAAAGCGGTCGAGGCGCAGTGCGACGCCGTGGTCGTCATCGGCAGCGACTACACCGACGTCGGCAGCCCCGCCGAGCTCGCCTACAATGCCCGGATCGCGGCGAATCTCGGCGCCCCCGTCCTCCTCGTCCTCGGCGGTCGTGCCCAGCAGGGCCAGGGCGAGACGCTCGGTCTGTCGGTGGCCCGCACCCCGCATGAGGTCGGGCAGATCGCCTCCCTGGCCGTCTCCGAGCTGCTGCACGAGCGTGCCGAAGTGTTCGCGGTCGTCGTGAATCGCGCTGATCCCGACGAGCTCGACGGCGTCGTGGCCTCCGTCCGCCAGGTCATCGACGCGGCGCCCGTCACCTCGTCCGACGAGCGCCGGCCCGTGCCCGTCTGGGCCCTGCCCGAGGACCGCTTCCTCATCGCCCCCTCCATGCGCGGGGTTGTGCGCTCGGTCGAGGGGGAACTCATCAAGGGCGACCCCGAACTGCTCACCCGCGAGGTGCTCGGAGTCGTCGTGGCGGGCATGTCGATGGTCAACGTCCTGCCGCGCTTGAAGGAGTCGGCGGTCGTCGTCATCCCCGCCGACCGCAGCGAGGTCTTGCTCGCCACGCTCCTCGCCAACGCCTCGGGCACCTTCCCCTCGCTCGCGGGCATCGTGCTCAACGGCGGGTTCGAGCTTCCCGACCCGATCGTCCGGCTCATCGACGGCCTCGGCTCGCCCCTGCCGATCATCGCGACCGATCTCGGCACGTACGACACGGCCGTGCGCATCATGAACACGCGCGGGCGACTGGCCGCCGACTCGCAGCGTCGCTACGACACGGCGCTGGCGATGTTCGAGCGTCACGTCGACACCGCGCTCCTGACGCGCGAGCTCGGCGTCGCCCGCCCGAGCGTCGTCACGCCGCTGATGTTCGAGTACGGCCTGGTCGACCGTGCCCGCGCCGACAAGCGCCGCATCGTCCTGCCCGAGGGCACCGACGACCGGGTGCTCCGCGCAGCCGCGACGGTGCTCGCGCGCGGTATCGCCGACCTGACGATCCTCGGCGAGCCGATCGAGGTGCGCGGACGCGCGATCGAGCTGGGCATCGACATCCGCGACGCCGAGGTGCTCAGCCCGTTCGACGCCGTGCACGTCGACAAGTTCGCGACCGAGTACGCCCGGCTCCGCGCGCACAAGGGCGTCACCTACGCGCAGGCCGCCGACACCGTCACCGACGTGTCGTACTTCGGCACTCTCATGGTGCACCTGGGCCTGGCGGACGGCATGGTCTCGGGTGCCGCCCACACGACGGCGCACACGATCCGCCCCGCCTTCGAGATCATCAAGACCGCCCCCGGCGTCTCGGTCGTCTCGAGCGTGTTCCTGATGGCCCTCGCCGACCGCGTCCTGGTCTACGGCGACTGCGCGGTCATCCCCGATCCCACGAGCGAGCAGCTGGCCGACATCGCCGTCTCGTCGGCGGCGACCGCCGACCAGTTCGGCATCGAGCCGCGCGTCGCGATGCTGTCGTACTCGACGGGGGAGTCGGGAACCGGGGCCGACGTCGAGAAGGTGCGCGCCGCGACCGCCCTCGTGCGCGAGCGGGCGCCCGAGCTGCTCGTCGAGGGGCCGATCCAGTACGACGCCGCCGCCGACGCGGCCGTGGCCAAGGCCAAGATGCCCGGCTCCGAGGTGGCCGGACGCGCGACCGTGTTCGTCTTCCCCGACCTCAACACCGGCAACAACACCTACAAGGCCGTGCAGCGCTCGGCCGGTGCCGTCGCGATCGGGCCGGTGCTCCAGGGCCTGAACAAGCCCATCAACGACCTGTCGCGCGGCGCGCTCGTCGACGACATCGTCAACACCATCGCGATCACCGCGATCCAGGCGCAGGGGAGCAGCAAATGAGCGTCGTGCTCGTCGTCAACAGCGGGTCGTCGTCGTTCAAGTACCAGTTGCTCGACATGGATCGCGAGGAGGTCCTCGCCTCGGGGCTCGTCGAGCGCATCGGGGAGGGGACCGGCGTCGCGAAGCACACCGTCGCCGCAGCAACCCTCGCCGCCCCCGACGGTCCCGCGCCGACGATGACGGATGCCACGTACGAGATCGAGCGCGAGATCCCCGACCACACCGCGGGCTTCGCCGTTATGCTCGACGCCTTCGCCGCTCACGGCCCGTCCCTCGACGAGCGTCCGCCGGTCGCCGTCGGCCACCGTGTCGTCCACGGCGGGGCGCGATTCTTCGAGCCCACCGTCGTGACACCCCTCGTCGAGATCAACATCGACGAGTTGTCGGTCCTCGCCCCGCTGCACAACCCGGCGAACCTCGCCGGCATCGTCGCGGCCAAGAAGGCCTTCCCCGACGTGCCCCACGTCGCCGTCTTCGACACCGCCTTCCACCAGTCCCTCGCCCCCGAGGCCTACACCTACGCGATCGACCGCGAGGTCGCCGAGGCCCATCGCATTCGCCGCTACGGCTTCCACGGCACGAGCCACAAGTTCGTCAGCGAGGCCGCCGCCGCCTTCGTCGGCCGCCCGAACGGCGAGCTCAAGCAGATCGTCTTCCACCTCGGCAACGGCGCCTCCGTCGCCGCCATCGAGGGCGGCCGTTCGGTCGACACGTCGATGGGGCTCACCCCGCTCGAGGGCCTCGTCATGGGCACGCGCTCCGGCGATCTCGACCCGGCCGTGCTCTTTCAACTCGCGCGTCGCGCCGACATGTCGATCGCCGACCTCGACACGCTGCTGAACAAGCGTTCCGGGCTCCTCGGCCTCGCCGGCGTCAGCGACATGCGCGACATCGGCGAGCGACGGGATGCCGGAGACCCCGCGGCCCAGCTCGCCTTCGACGTCTACGTCCACCGTCTCCGCGCCTACGCGGGGGCCTACCTCGCCCAGCTCGACGGCGTCGACGTCATCTCGTTCACGGCCGGCGTGGGGGAGAACTCGATCCGCGTGCGCGAAGAGGCCATGGCGACCCTCGGCTTCGCGGGTGTCGAGATCGACCCCGAGCGCAATGCGACGCGGGCGCGTGGCATCCGCCGGATCTCGACCGACTCCTCGCGCGTCGAGGTGCTCGTGGTCCCCACGAACGAAGAACTCGAGATCGCCCGTCAGACCCTGTCGGTCACCTCGTGAGTCACCCCTCGCCACTACGCTGATCACGTCTCGCCGACCATTCCGCCGACCGGGAGCATGCCGTGACCGACACCCCCGCCCTGCCCGACCTCACCTCGTACGAGGGCGTGCTGTTCGATCTCGACGGCGTGCTGACGCCGACCGCCGAGGTGCACATGCGGGCCTGGAAAGAGATGTTCGACGAGCTCTTCGCGGCGTGGAACATCGAGCCGCCCTACACCGACCGCGACTACTTCGAGTACGTCGACGGGAAGAAGCGTTACGACGGGGTCGCGAGTCTGCTGCGCAGCCGCGACGTCGAGGTGCCGTGGGGGGACCCCTCCGACGATCCGTCGCAAGACACGGTCTGTGGCGTCGGCAACCGTAAGAACGCCGTGTTCTCGCGCATCCTGCGCGCCGAGGGGATCGCCCCGTACCCCGGTTCCGTGGCTCTCCTCGACGTGCTCGAGGCGGCCGGAACCCCGATCGCCGTCGTGTCGAGCTCGAAGAACGCCGTCGAGGTGCTCGAGGCCGCGGGGCTCCGCGAACGTTTCCCCGTGGTCATGGACGGCGTCGTCGCCGAGCGCGACCACCTGGCGTCCAAGCCGGCCCCCGATGTCTTCGCCGAGGCCGCCCGCCTGCTCGGCGTCGACCCCGCGCGGTCGGTCGCCGTCGAAGACGCGCTGAGCGGCGTGCGCTCCGCCGTCGCGGCCGGATACGCGGTCGTCGTGGGCGTGGACCGCGGAGTCGGTGCCGACGACCTCGCCGACGCCGGTGCCACCGTGGTCGTCGACGACCTCTCCGCGTTCGTAGACTGAGCCGTCGCCTTCGCGCGACACCCCGCCGCCGACGCGGCATCCCCAGCTCCCCTCCGCGCGGACACACCCGACACCGCCCGCGCGGCACACCTGTACCTTGCCACCGGAAGGCCCGCCCGCATGATCGATCGCGATCGCTTCCCCATCGACGAATGGCGCCTCATCGAGACCGAGTTCTCGGTCGACGACGTGGGCGTTACCGAAACCCTGTTCTCGGTCGGCAACGGCTATCTCGGCCTGCGCGGCAACCCGATCGAAGGGCGCTTCGCGCACGAGCAGGGCACGTTCATCAACGGCTTCCACGAGACGTTCCCGATCCGTCACGCCGAGCAGGCCTACGGCTTCGCCGAGGTCGGCCAGACGATCATCAACGCACCGGATGCCAAAGTCATGCGCGTCTACGTCGACGACGAGCCGCTCTCGCTCGACGTCGCCGACGTGCGCGAGTACGAGCGTGTGCTCGACATGCGCCAGGGGATCCTCCGCCGGAGCCTGCTGTGGGTCACGCCCTCCGGCAAGCACGTGCGGATCGAGGACGAGCGTTTCGTCTCGTTCGACGAGAAGCACCTCGCGGTGCTGCGTCTCACCGTCACGGTGCTCGACTCCGACGCGCCCGTCTCGGTGAGCAGCCAGCTGCTGAACCGCCAGGACGGCGAGGGGATCTACGGCGGCTCGCCGATGGCATCCAAGCAGGCCGGATTCGACCCCCGCAAGACCGAGAAGCTCAGCGATCGCGTGCTCCAGCCGCGCGAGTACTGGCAGGACGGCGACCGCTCCGCGCTGAGCTACGAGGTGACCGAGTCGGGCATGACGCTCGCCGTCGTCGCCGATCACCTCGTCGACACCGCGAACGAGTGGACCTCGCGTCAGCTCATCGAGCCCGACATCGCCAAGAACGTCTTCCGAGTGGACGCGCGCGCCGGGGTTCCGACGACCATCACCAAGCTGGTGAGCTACCACACCTCCCGCGGCGTCCCCACGGGTGAGCTCCTGGACCGGTGCCGGCGCACCCTCGACCGCGCGCGCGAGACGGGGGTCGAGGGTCTCGTCGAGCAGCAGATCGCCTGGTACGCGGCGTTCTGGGATCGTTCCGACGTCCGCATCGGCGGGCACGGCGACCTGCAGCAGGCCACCCGTTGGTGCCTGTTCCAGCTCGCTCAGGCCGCGGCGCGCGCCGACGGGCAGGGCGTCCCCGCCAAGGGCGTGACCGGCTCCGGCTACAGCGGCCACTACTTCTGGGACACCGAGGTCTACGTCCTGCCGTTCCTGGCGTACACCTCGCCGCTCTGGGCCCGCAACGCGCTGCGCATGCGCTACCTCATGCTCCCCGCCGCGCGCAAGCGCGCGCACCAGTTGAACGAGGCGGGGGCGCTGTTCCCCTGGCGCACGATCAACGGCGAAGAGGCCTCGGCCTACTACGCCGCCGGCACCGCGCAGTACCACATCAACGCCGACGTCTCCTTCGCTCTCGCGAAGTACGTCCGGGCCACCGGCGATGAGGAGTTCCTTGCCCGCGAGGGCGTCGACATCGCCGTCGACACGGCGCGACTGTGGTCGACGCTGGGCTTCTGGCGCTCCAGCGACGGCGGCGAGGAGCACGACTCGTTCCACATCCATGGCGTGACCGGTCCCGACGAGTACACGACCGTCGTCAACGACAATCTGTTCACGAACGTGATGGCGCGCTTCAACCTGCGCTTCGCCGCCCGGACGGTCCGCGAGCTCGCCGAGAACAACCCCGACGCGTACGCGCATATGGCCGACCGCATGAACCTCGACCCCTCCGAGCCCGAGCGGTGGGACCGGGCGGCCGAGGCGATGCACATCCCCTTCAGCCCGGCGCTCGGCATCCATCCCCAGGACGCGGTGTTCCTGGAACGCGAGATCTGGGACCTCGAGAACACTCCGCCCGACCAGCGCCCGCTGCTGCTGCATTTCCACCCGCTGGTCATCTACCGCTACCAGGTGCTGAAGCAGGCCGATGTGGTGCTCGCGCTGTTCCTGCAGGGAAACCACTTCACGGATGCCGAGAAGCTCGCCGATTTCGAATACTACGACCCGCTGACCACCGGCGACTCCACGCTGTCGGCGGTCGTGCAGTCGATCCTCGCCGCGGAGGTGGGGTACCAGGACCTCGCGCTGGAGTACTTCCGCCAGGCCGCGTTCGTCGACCTCGGCGACCTTCACCACAACGCCTCGGACGGGGTGCACGTGGCGTCGGCCGGTGGCGTCTGGACGGCGCTCGTCAGCGGCTTCGGCGGGATGCGCGATCACTTCGGGCGGCTCACGTTCGATCCGCGTCTGCCCGCCGACTGGCCCGAGCTGTCGTACGTGCTGCACTGGCACGGCACGCGTCTCGACGTCACCCTGACCGCCACCGCGCTGACGCTGCGCGCGAGCGGCGAAGGAGAACCCGTGGATTTCGCCGTCCGCGACGTCGACTACACGGTCGCTCCCGGCGAGACGGTGCGCGTCCCGTTGCACGGCCAGGGCCCGGTGCGTCCGGGGCGCCCCTCGATCCGGCAGCTCGAGGGTTCGGTGCGTGAGGACGGCACGCTGCTGCTGGCCTCCGTCCCGATCGTCACCGCGGCCATCCCCATCGTCGGGGAGGACGACGGCGAGCCCGTCGCGGTCGGTTTGGACGTCTGATGTCTCGCGCGAACGCGGCGACTCCCTCGCGGGGTCGCCGCGTTCGGCGTTTCTGGTGACATCCCCTGTGCTCGTGACGCGCGCGGGGTTCTGCGCCGTCCGTGAGGGACCGGGGAAGCCCCCGCGGACGCGATGTCGGAGGTACGCCGTAGGCTGGTCGGGTGACGACAGCCCTGTACCGCCGCTACCGCCCGCAGGCGTTCGGCGAGATGATCGGGCAGTCCCAGGTGACCGAGCCCCTGATGACCGCCCTGCGCAGCGACCGGGTCGGCCATGCCTACCTTTTCTCGGGTCCGCGCGGCTGCGGAAAGACCACGTCCGCCCGCATCCTCGCCCGGTGCCTGAACTGCGCCGCGGGTCCGACCGACACCCCCTGCGGCACGTGCGACAGCTGTGTCGAGCTGGGGCGCGGCGGCAGCGGATCGCTCGATGTCGTCGAGATCGACGCGGCGAGCCACAACGGTGTCGACGATGCGCGCGATCTGCGCGAGCGCGCGATCTTCGCTCCCGCGCGCGACCGGTTCAAGATCTTCATCCTCGACGAGGCGCACATGGTGACGCAGCAGGGCTTCAACGCCCTGCTGAAGCTCGTCGAAGAGCCCCCGGCGCACGTGAAGTTCATCTTCGCGACCACCGAGCCCGAGAAGGTCCTCGGCACCATCCGTTCGCGGACGCACCACTACCCGTTCCGTCTTGTTCCGCCCGCGGCGATGCTCGAATACGTCCAAGAACTGTGCGAGAGCGAGAACGTGGGTGTCGAAGCAGGTGTGCTTCCGCTCGTCGTGCGGGCCGGCGGGGGGTCTCCCCGCGACACCCTGTCGCTGCTGGATCAGCTCATCGCGGGGAGCGACCCCTCGACGGGCTCGGGGGCCGAACCGGCCGGGCACGTGCTCGTGCGGTACGAACGCGCCGTGGCGCTGCTGGGGTACACCCACTCCGAGCTCCTCGACGAGGTGGTCGACGCCTTCGCCGCCAACGACGGGGGCGGGGCCTTCGCCGCCGTCGACCGCGTCGTGCAGACGGGTCAAGATCCGCGCCGTTTCGTCGACGACCTGCTCGAGCGACTGCGCGACCTCATCGTCGTGGCGGCCACCGGGGCGGGGGCCTCCGCCGTGCTGCGCGGCGTCCCCGACGACGAGCTCGAGCGCATGGCTCGGCAGGCCACCGCGTTCGGGGCCGCGCGTCTGTCGCGGACGGCCGACCTCGTCGTCGCCGCGCTCGACGAGATGACGGGTGCTACCTCGCCCCGCTTGCAACTCGAGCTGCTCGTGGCTCGTGTGCTCACCCACGCGGCTGTCTCACAGGGGTCCTCACCCGCCACGATCCACGATCTCGACGCCGCCCGGGCCGCAGCCCCCGCGGCCTCACCGGCCACCGGCCGTCCGGCTTCGCCCGCCGCCGACATCGCCCCGGCGGGCGGGAACGTCCCGCGGGTCGCGGCTCCCGCGGCCCCGCGCATCGCGTCACCGGGAGCGGCCGCTTCCGAGCCCGCCCCGGCCACGCCGGCGGTCGCGTCGCCGGGCGTCGCCGCGCCCGGAATCTCCGCTCCGGGTATCGCCGCGCCCGGCCGACAGGCCCCCGCGAGCCCGGTCGCGGCCCCCGCGTCGCCGGCGGTCGCGTCACCGAGGATCGCCGCGCCGAACATCGCGTCGCCGAACATCGCGTCGCCGAACGCTTCTGCTCCGGCGGCCACGCCGACCGTCGAGCCTCCCATCGCAGCGTCGCCGTCCGCGGTGGCATCCCCGACCGTCGCCGCGCCGAACGCGGGGGAGCGACCCGTGACTCCCCCCGCGAAGCCGTCTGCCCCGCCGACGGCACCTTCGTCGCGCCCGGGATCGGCCCTGCCGGTCGACGACGACGCCCCACCGCCCTTCACCGACGACGACGCGCCGCCGCCCGACGACGAGCCCCGCCCCGATGACCGTGCGTCCGAGCGTCGTGTGCCCGAGTCTCGAGTGCCCGAGTCCCGTGCGCCCGAGCGTCCGGTGCCGGACGGCCGTGCGCCGGGTCGCGAGGCGGCCGACGCGCACCCCTTCGACACGGCTCCCACCCCGGGCGACCCCGCACCGACGAACGAACCGGCCCGCCGCGAGACCCGCGACGCGGCCCGCGCTGGCGCGGCTCCCGCCGCTGCGGCTCCCGCTGGTGCGGCTCCCGCTGGTGCGGCTCCCGCTG
>NZ_LDRT01000116.1 GCF_001476655.1 Microbacterium testaceum
GCCTCCTCCTGTGCGGGGGCTTCTTCCTGCGCCGCGGGAGCGGCCTCGGGAGCGTCGTCCGACGACGCGGCGCCCGACCCGTCGCCGATCTTCGCCAGCACGGCGCCGACCTCGACGGTCTCGTCTTCTTGCACGAGGATCTCTTCGATCACGCCCGAGACGGGCGAGGGGATCTCGGTGTCGACCTTGTCGGTCGAGATCTCCAGCAGACCCTCGTCCTCCTGGACGGTGTCACCGACCTGCTTCAGCCAGCGGGTGACCGTTCCCTCGGTCACGCTCTCACCGAGAGCGGGGAGGACGACGGAAGTGCTCATGAATATGTCTCCTTCGTACCGGATGCGGTATCTAGCTTAGTGACCGGCGAGCGGTCAGAGTGCGTGCAGGGGCTTTCCGGCGAGTGCCAAGAAGGCTTCGCCGAGCGCCTCGCTCTGGGTGGGGTGCGCGTGGATGAAGGGCGCGATGTCTTCCGGGTGGGCTTCCCAGCCCACAGCCAGCTGTGCCTCGGTGATCAGCTCACCGACACGGTCTCCTACCAGGTGGGCACCGACGACGGGTCCGTCGACCCGCCGGACGATCTTCACGATGCCCGAGGTACCGATGATCTCACTCCTGCCGTTGCCGGCGAGGTTGTACTCGTAGGAACGAACGGCCTCGGATCCGTAACGATCCTGAGCCTGGGCCTCGGTCAGCCCGACCGAAGCCACCTCGGGGTGCGAATAGGCCACACGGGGCACATCGACGTCGGAGACGAGAACCGGCGACAGGCCGGCGATCTCTTCGGCGACGAAGATGCCTTGCTGGAAGCCCCGGTGCGCCAGCTGAAGGCCCGCGACGATGTCGCCGACCGCCCACACGTGCGGGGCGTCCGTGCGCAGGCGATCATCGGTTCGCACGAAGCCGCGATCCAGGACGACCCCGGCTTCCTCGTACCCGAGGCCAGCTGTGGCCGGGCCACGGCCGACGGCGACGAGCACGTAGTCCGCCGCGAGCTCCGCGCCGTTGTCGAGGACGACGGTCACGCTGTCTCCTTCTTCTCGCAGCGAGGCGAATCTCCGACCGAGTCGGAACTCGATCCCGCGCTTGCGGAATGCCCGCTCGAGAGCCTTGCTCGATGCGGTGTCCTCGGCGGGCAGCAGATGAGGGAGGGCCTCGACGATCGTGACCTCGACGCCGAACGAGCGCCAGACGCTCGCGAACTCGACCCCGATGACGCCCCCTCCCAGCACGACCACCCGTTCCGGGATCACGTCGAGATCGAGAGCCTGCTCACTGGTCAGGACCCGGCCGCCGATGTCGAGACCCGGCAGGCTGCGGCTGTACGACCCCGTCGCGAGGATCACCTCCGCGCCTCGGTAGACATCCGCGCCGACACGCACGGCCGGTCCGGATTCGAGGGTTCCCTCGCCTGTCACGACTCGGATGCCACGCGCCGAGACGAGGCCCTCGAGCCCCTTGAACTTCTTGGCGACGATTCCCTCGCGATAAGCGCGAACGCCCGCCGGGTCGATGCCCGACAGAGTGGCGTTCACGCCGATCCGAGCAGCATCCCGGGCGGCGTCCGCGACCTCGGCGGCATGCAGCAGGGCCTTGGTCGGAATGCACCCGCGATGCAGGCACGTCCCCCCGAGCTTGTCCTTCTCGACGAGGACGACGTCCTTGCCGAGTTCCGCGAGGCGCAGGGCCGCGGCGTAACCACCGCTGCCACCCCCGAGGACGACGACGTCGGCGGTGTGATCGGTCATCGCGAACTCGCCAGGAGCTCGACGAGCGAACGGACCGTCGCAGCCGTCACGCCCTTGTCGGTGTATCCGAACGGGGCGCCCTTGTTCATTCCCACGCCGGCGATGTCGAGGTGCACCCACGGGATACGCGCGGCGTCGGCGTCGTCCGACACCCGACCCACGAAGTGGCGCAGGAAGAGCCCGGCGAAGAGGGAGCCTCCGGCGGGGTCGCCGATCTTCGCGTTCTGGAGATCGGCGATGGGGGAGTCGAGGTCATCCACCATGTGGGCGGGAAGCGGAAGCTGCCACGCCAGCTCGGAAGCACGCGACGCGGCTGCGAGGTACTCGGCGACGGCTTCATCCTCTCCCATGACGCCGGTGTGCCGGTTGCCGAGGGCGATCGTGATCGCGCCGGTGAGGGTGGCGACGTCGACGAGGAGGTCGGGCCGCTCGCGGCTTGCGGCGGCGAGTCCGTCGGCGAGGACGAGTCGACCCTCGGCGTCCGTGTTCAGCACCTCCACGGTGGTTCCGTCAAGTGTGCGCAGAACGTCGCCGGGGCGGGTCGCGCGCCCGGACGGCATGTTGTCGGCGATGCAGAGCCACGCGGTGACGCGGACGGGGAGGGACATCTCCGCCGCGGCCTTGAGGACCGCCAGGACCGTCGCGGCGCCGCAC
The DNA here is from genome assembly GCF_001476655.1 of Microbacterium testaceum. Lineage (GTDB taxonomy): Bacteria > Actinomycetota > Actinomycetes > Actinomycetales > Microbacteriaceae > Microbacterium > Microbacterium testaceum_C. The sequence goes on from NZ_LDRT01000116.1 coordinate 2,397, forward strand.
ATGTCGTACTTCATTCCGACCATCGACGCCGGCGGCTTCAGGGACAGCCCACCGGTGTCGAACGTGATGCCCTTGCCGACGAGGGCGACATGACGATCCGCCCCGGCAGGCGAGTAGTCGAGGCGGACGAGTCGCGGAGGACGGTCCGATCCCTGACCCACGCCCAGGATGCCGCCGTACCCTCCGTCGCGGAGGGCTTCCTCATCGAGGACCTCGACCTCGACGGGGAGCCCCGCGACAGCCTTGACGGCCTCCTCGGCGAAGTCCGCGGGACCGAGCCACTCGGCGGGGGTGGTCACGAGGTCCTTCACAAGCGCGACGGCTCCGGACACGGCCGCCACGGCGACGACGTCGTCTTCGGTCGGGGCCTGAGCGGAGAACACCGTGACCCGACGAGCGCGTGCCTTCGGTGACTCCTTCTTGTACCCGGCGAAACGGTACCCACCGAGGGCTGCACCCTCGGCCAGGGGCCGCCACGCGGCGGGCGTCAACGCCTGCACCGCAACGTGTTCGAAGCCGGTCAGCTGACGCAGGCCCGCGCCGGCCGCGTCGCGGAGGGCGGCGGCATCCGGGGCGACCCCTGCGCCCACGACGGCGAGGGGAGTCGCCACTCCCGGAACGTACACGCGCTGGAAGAAACCCGGGGCTCCCGTGAAGCCGACCGCCTTCAGCGCCGCTCCCAACCCGTCCCACCCTTCAGGGTCTGCCCCTTCGTCCACGGGCTTGGCGACCACCAGGAGGATCGCATCGGCATCGGATTCGCGCAGGGGGGCGTCGGTGTGCGCCACAGAAGGAAAGGGCATGCCTTCCATCCTAGGTTCGCCCGTGTTCGCTAGCAGCGGGACGCACCGGGCCCCGGCGTAGGACCCGGCTCGTAAGCTGGAGACATGCCGTATTCCGCACCGCTGTACGACCGCGCGCCCTCCGCGCCGCCGGTGCCCTCGGGGCTTCCCCTGGTGATCGCCCTCACCGGGTTCACCGACGCGGGCGCGGCTGTCACGCGACTGGTCGAGTACTTCCGCAACGATCTCGAGCCGCACGCGCTCGTCGCGTTCGACAACGACACTCTTCTGGACTACCGCGCGCGGCGTCCCGTCATCACGTTCGCCGAGGATCACCTCACCGACTTCCGCCCCCCACGCCTGGAGCTGTCGCTCGCCCACGACTCCCTCGGCAGTCCCTTCCTGCTCCTCGCGGGGTACGAACCGGACTTCCTGTGGGAGGCCTTCGCGGAGAGCGTTCTCGAGCTCGCTGCGGGCCTTCAGGTCTCGTCGGTGACGTGGGTGCACGCCATCCCACTCCCCGTGCCGCACACCCGACCCATCGGCACCACGGTGAGCGGCACGCGCTCCGACCTCGCGGAGGCGCACTCCGTGTGGCGACCGCACACGCAGGTCCCCTCGACGGTCGGGCACCTGCTCGAGTATCGATTCGCCGAAGCCGGTGCCAAAGTGACCGGCTTCGCCCTGCTTGTACCGCACTACCTCGCCGACACCGAGTACCCCGCTACCACCCTCGCGGCGCTCGACAGCCTCACCGTGGCGACCGGCCTCGTGTTCTCTGGCGAAGTGCTGCGCGAGGAGAACCGCGATTTTCTGGCGAAGGTCACCGAGCAGGTCACCGGGAGCGACGAGCTCACCCGCATGCTCCAGGGGCTGGAGGAGCGCTACGACTCCTACATGGCCGGGTCGACCCAGGCCACCCCGATCATCCACACGGGCGATCTCCCGAGCGCCGACGAACTGGCTGCCGAACTCGAACGGTTCCTTGCGTCCGGGCCGAGCGACGACGACCGACGCGGCCCTCTGGGCTGAACCAGGGGTCCACCCGGATCCGCTCCTCCTCCGACGGCATCACCGAAGCGAACGTCGGGCGGGTGTCATGGGGGAATGACCGACCCTGTCCGAGCGTTACTACGCATAGATCCCCGGCGTACGTCAAGTCCCCCGTCGAGGATGTGAGACAATAAAGAACCTGACCCGTTGTCATCCGGTCCAGGAGCCCCGCTCCTCGGCTCCGGACTTGACAAGGGTCTTACTAGTGTCCGAGAACGACCGGCGGCCGTGCAACGTACGTTCCCGGTGAAAGGCGAAACGTGGCAGGCACGAACACCAAGACCCGCTCCCGGAGTGCGAAGGACACCGACCTCGACACTTCCGAGGAGGCCGTGACGACGTCGACGAAGACGCCCGCGAAGAAGGCCCCCGCGAAGGCCAAGGCTGCGCCCGCCAAGGCGAAGACGAAGGCCAAGAAGGACGACGACCTCGAAGACGAAGAAGAGGTCGACGAAGAGGTCGATGTCGAACTCGACTCCGACGACGACGACGATGACAGCGACGACGAGGCCAAGCCCGCGGCGAAGAAGTCGGACGACGACGCCGAAGACGATGAAGAGGCTCCGAAGGCTCCCGCCGAGGCTCTGCCGACCGGCGCGATCGTCATCTCCTCGAGCGACGAGGACGACGTCCCCGTCTACTCCGCGCAGATCACCGGCGCGACGGCCGACCCCGTCAAGGACTACCTGAAGCAGATCGGTAAGGTCCCCCTGCTGAACGCGGCCGAAGAGGTCGAGCTCGCGATGCGCATCGAGGCGGGCCTGTTCGCCGAAGAGAAGCTCTCGAACATGTCGGCGGCCGAGAAGACCAGCCAGCTGGGTCTCGACCTGCAGTGGGTCGCCCGCGACGGACAGCGCGCGAAGAGCCACCTGCTCGGAGCCAACCTGCGCCTCGTGGTCTCGCTCGCCAAGCGCTACACCGGTCGCGGCATGCAGTTCCTGGATCTCATCCAGGAGGGCAACCTGGGTCTGATCCGCGCCGTCGAGAAGTTCGACTACACCAAGGGGTTCAAGTTCTCGACGTACGCCACCTGGTGGATCCGTCAGGCGATCACCCGCGCCATGGCCGACCAGGCGCGCACCATCCGCATCCCGGTGCACATGGTCGAGGTCATCAACAAGCTCGCGCGCGTCCAGCGCCAGATGCTGCAGGACCTCGGGCGCGAGCCCACGCCCGAGGAGCTCAGCCGCGAGCTCGACATGACCCCCGAGAAGGTCATCGAGGTGCAGAAGTACGGCCGCGAGCCCATCTCGCTGCACACGCCCCTCGGTGAAGACGGCGACAGCGAGTTCGGTGACCTCATCGAGGACACCGAGGCCGTCGTCCCCGCCGACGCCGTCGGCTTCACCATGCTGCAGCGTCAGCTGGAGTCGCTCCTCGACTCGCTCAGCGAGCGCGAGGCGGGCGTCATCCGCATGCGCTTCGGTCTCGGCGACGGTCAGCCCAAGACCCTCGATCAGATCGGCGACACGTTCGGCGTCACGCGCGAGCGCATCCGCCAGATCGAGTCGAAGACCATGGCGAAGCTGCGTCACCCGTCGCGTTCGCAGTCGCTCCGGGACTACCTCGAATGAGCGGCGAGGCCAACGCCGGCAAGGCGCTCACCCGTACCGTCGACGGCACGTCGTACGCCCGCATCCCGATCCGCACGCGGGTCGTCATGCCGGGCGACGACCTCGACGCCTTCATCCTCGAGTACGCGAAGGCTGCCGTGCAGCCGGGCGACCTGCTGTTCGTCACCGAGAAGATCGTCGCGATCACGCAGGGCCGTTCGTTCAAGCTCGACTCGATCAAGCCCCGCAAGCTCGCGCTGTTCCTGTCGAAGTACGTCACGCGCACGCCGTACGGCATCGGCCTCGGCATGCCCGAGACGATGGAGATGGCGCTGCGCGAGTGCGGCACGCCCCGCATCCTGTTCGCCGCGGCCGTCTCGGCCGTCACCAAGGCGTTCGGACGCAAGGGCGACTTCTACCGCATCGCCGGCGACAAGGCGCGCGCGATCGACGGTCCGACCAAGGGCACGATTCCTCCGTACAACCAGGCCGTCGTGCTCGGCCCGGAGCGTCCGCGCGAGGTCGCCGCTCGTCTGAAGTCGCTGCTCGGCGTCGACCTCGACGTGGCCGTCGTCGACATCAACGACCTCGGGGGCAACATCCTCGGGTCGACGATGGACAAGGTCGGCGAGAAGCGTCTCGTCGCGATCCTCAAGGACAACCCGCTCGGTCAGGGACACGAGTCCACGCCGCTCGGCATCGTTCGCCGCAGCTGATAGAGCTCAACGTGAGAGGCCCGTCCCGTTTTCCGGGCGGGCCTTTCGCGTTTCCGGATGCCACCCGCTCGGCGAACCGAGGTGGCTGGGCCTATCGAAGCCACCGGACGCCTTCGCACCCCGGCCCCTTCGACAGGCTCAGGGTCCTCCCGCCCAGGTGGCTGAGCCCGCCGAAGCCACCGGACCCTTCGACGAGTTCAGGGGCCTCCCCACCGGCCCGTCGACGCCACCGGCCCTCCGACGAGCCCAGGAGCCTCCCGCACGATGCCGAAAGGCCCGCCCCACACGGGGAACGGGCCTCTCGGCATCCGGGGCTCAGAACCCGATGGCGGCCTGATAACGCGGCTTGTGGCCGGTGCGGATCCCGGTGACGCTCGGCTTGTTCTCGTACACGCCCGCGCCCCAGTTGCCCTCGACGAGCACGGGACCGTCGGGGCCCACGACGATGTCCCACCCGACGTACTGCACCTGGGGGACGACGCGGGCGACCCGGTCGACGAACGCCGTGACCTCGTCAATCATGGGCAGCTGGAAGTCGGCGATGCGCGCCCCCGAGTCGGGGTGCAGCTCGTGCACGTGGCCGTGCGAGTCGTAGCCGGCGCCGAGGGCGTGACCGTTCTCGTCGAGCATCGTGTAGAAGCCGCCGAAGGTCATCTGATCGCTGACCGCTCCGCGGCCGAACTTCTGCGCCATCGCGAGGATGTGCGTGGTCGAGCCGTCGAAGAAGGCCGTGACGCGCGTGGTGTTGACGGTGCCGGGGCACACGGCCGCAAGGTCGTCATGCTGGCGGATGACCTCTTCGACGAGGATCTCCCCGCGCTCGAGGAGACCGCGGTGGAACTCCGCCCAGTCCTCGACCTCGGCCGCGTGGTAGCGGTGCACGCCGGTTCCGGCCTGGCCGACGGGTTCCTTGGTGACGATCGTGCCGAGGCGTTCGGCGAACGCACGCAGTTCGTCGGCGTTGTCGGGCTCCACCACCATCCAGTCGCGGCGCAGGAAGTCGCTGAATTTCCGGTCGAACTCCACCTTGTCCTGGAAGAGGCCGCGGTAATCCGGGTGGTCGTACTTCTGCGAGATCTGGTTCGACACCGGGTGCGTCATGTAGGTGGCGCGTTCGGCGGGCGTGAGGATCGCGAAGTCGTAGTCGATGTAGTCCTGGAAACCGACGTTCTTCACTCCGGCCTGATACAGCATGTCGGCGACGACGAGCGGCAAGGCCTTGCCGTGCTGGGCCGAGGCCTCTTTCGCTCGGTCGATCACCGAGCCCACGTCGATGCGACGGGCGCGTCCGGCGAGGTAACGCAGACGGGTGACGGGGGAGAAGCCCTGACTAGGCATGCACGCTCCGGGGTCGGGGATGACGGACCCCGTTAGTCTAGATGCGTGACCTCCACGCTCCCTGCCCGCGCGTCCGCCGGCGGGGGAGTCGCCCCGGTCGCCCTGATCGCGGCCTCCGCGCTGCGCGACAACGCCCCCCTCGCCGTCGGCGGCGACGACGAGGTTCTCCTCGCCGATGCCTGGGGCCACGGTGCCGAGGGGGTGGCATCCGTGCTCTCTGAGCTCGGGCTGGACGCCACGGGCCTCGATGCCGCCACGCTCTTCGGCCTGCCGGGTTCGCACACGCGGCCCGTCATGTCGCTGCGCGGTCGCGCGCTGGGCACGAAGGTGCTCCGGCGCGGCGAGGGGGTGTCCTACGGGTACACGCATCGAGCCCCCCACGACACGAGGGTGGCCCTCGTCACGGGCGGTTATGCCCAGGGGGTGGTGCGTTCCCTCGGCAACGCCGTGACGGTGTCGATCAACGGGCGGCGGCATCGCATCGTCGGCCGTGTCGCGATGGACGTCTGCGTCGTCGACGTCGAAGACGCGGCCGTCCCGCGCGGATCGGAGGTCGTCTTCTTCGGCGATCCCGCCGCGGGCCATCCCTCGCTCGAGGAGTGGACGGATGCCACGGGCTGGAGCGCCGCGGAGATCGTCGCGACCGTGGGTGCCCGAGCCGATCGACGGGTCGACGCATGAGCGCCGAGTACCGGGTCGATCTCGACGCCTTCGCCCGCAACCTCCGCCGCGTCCGAGACGCGGTGGCTCCCGCGGAACCGATGTTCGTGGTGAAGGACGATGCCTACGCCCACGGCCTCGAGATGCTCGTGCGTCGAGCCCTCGACGAGGGCGTGCGCTGGTTCGGAGCGTTCGACGTGAACACCGGTGCTGCGGTCCGCGCCGTCGTCGGCCCTGACGCGCGCATCTTCGTCTGGTTGATCGGCGGTGCCGATGACCTTGCCGCGGGGATCGCGGCGGACCTCGATCTCGGTATCGGCGATCGCGTGCTCCTCGACGATCTCGCGGCACTTCCGTTCGACGGCGTCGCGCGCGTGCACCTGAAGATCGACACGGGCCTTCACCGCAACGGCATCCGTCCGGAGGAGTGGGGTGCCGCCCTCGCCCGCACGTCCGCTCTCGTCGCGGAGGGCCGCCTTCGGTTCGAGGGTATCTGGTCGCATATCTCCGAGGCGTCGGATGCCGACGACGACGACGCTCGCGCCCTGTTCCTCGACGCGCGTGACGCCGCGCGCGCGGCGGGCCTTTCGCCGCGGTTCTCGCACCTCGCCGCCAGCGCCGCGGGGTTCGCCCGCGGGGAGTTCCGGGAGGATCTCGTTCGCGTCGGCGCGTTCTCGTACGGGATCCGCCCGGCAGGCGGTCCGAGCGAGGCGGAACTGGGTATCGAGCCCATCGCGAGCCTCGTCGCGACCGTCACCTCGATCGATCCCGCGGGCGTCCACGTGGACGTGGGCAGTGCCCATGGACTCCCGAGCGCTCTCGCCGGGCGCTTCGACGTGGCCACTGCCGGCGGTCCCCGGCGCGTGGAGACGATCGGATTCACTTCGCTGACCGTCGCCCCGTGGGACGCCGCAGAGATCGGTGAGCCGCTCACGATCTTCGGTCGAGGCGCACTGTCCAGCGCCACCGATCTCGCCGAACTCATCGACACGATCGGCGAGGAGATCGCGCTGCGCGTGTCGCCCGTTCTTCCTCGCGTGTACGCGAAGAGTCAGGGCTGAGGGCACAGAAAAGGCCCCGTTCCGCTTCCGTCGAAGGGGTGCCGGGGCCTGTTCTGAGAGGTCTCAGTCGGCGGAGGTGAGTCGCGCCGTCTCGTCATGCCACGAAGTGGCGACGCTGCGGAGCTTCTCTTCGTACTTGCGGCCGTGGTGCGCGCAGAACAGCAGTTCGCTGCCGTTGACCTCGGCGGCGATGTACGCCTGCGCGCCGCAGGAGTCGCAGCGATCCGCCGCCGTCAGGCGGTGGTCGAGAACAGACGCGTCGGGTGCGGTCGTGGTGGTCATCTCGGGTGCCCTCCTCAAGTGGTCGTTGGGCGAGTCTCCATATACAACCACGGGGATGTTTCCTCTATGCCGCGGCTTGATCACATTTCGCTGTGCGCGTACGGTGACCCGAGCCCGCTGTGTGTCTGCCAGGCGATGTCGGTGGGCCCGATTACGCTGGGAAATCGTGACGTCCGAGTACTCCGCCCATCATCTCCAGGTCCTTGAGGGCCTCGAAGCCGTCCGCAAGCGTCCGGGCATGTACATCGGCTCCACCGATTCGCGTGGTCTCATGCACTGCCTCTGGGAGATCATCGACAACTCGGTCGACGAGGCGCTGGCCGGCCACGGTTCGAGGATCGAGATCGTGCTGCACGCCGACGGCAGCGTCGAGGTGCGTGACCGAGCCCGTGGCATCCCCGTCGATGTGGAGCCCCGCACCGGCCTCACCGGCGTCGAGGTGGTCTTCACGAAGCTTCACGCGGGTGGCAAGTTCGGCGGCGGGTCGTATGCGGCGTCCGGCGGCCTGCACGGTGTCGGAGCCTCCGTCGTCAACGCGCTGTCCGAGCGCCTCGACGTCGAGGTAGACCGCGCGGGTAAGACGTACGCGATGTCCTTCCATCGCGGCGAGCCCGGCCAGTTCGCGGGGGACACCCCCGACTCGGCTTTCACCCCCTTCGAACGCAGCAGCGAGCTGCGAGTCATCGGCAAGGCACCGCGCGGAGTGACGGGTACGCGTATCCGTTACTGGGCCGATCGACAGATCTTCACCAAAGACGCCGCTTTCGGCCTCGACGAACTCGTCCAGCGCGTGCGCCAGACGGCGTTCCTCGTGCCCGGCCTCGAGATCGTCGTCCTCGACGAGCGCGGCGACGAGAAGGTCGAGACGAGCTACCGCTTCGACGGCGGGATCTCGGAGTTCGCCGACTTCCTCGCCCCCGACGCCGCCGTGACCGACACCTGGCGGCTCACCGGGACGGGAACCTTCAGCGAGACCGTTCCGGTGCTGCAGCCGGGCGGATCCATGATCCCCACCGAGGTCCAGCGCGAGTGCGAGGTCGACATCGCGGTGCGCTGGGGCACCGGCTACGACACCACGACCCGCTCTTTCGTGAACATCATCGCCACCCCCAAGGGGGGCACGCACCAGCAGGGGTTCGAACAGGGCCTGATGAAGGTCCTGCGCACGCAGGTCGAGCAGAACGCCCGCAAGCTCAAGGTCGGAGGCGACAAGATCGAGAAAGACGACCTGCTCGCCGGCCTCACGGCGGTGCTGACCGTGCGCCTGCCCGAACCGCAGTTCGAGGGTCAGACCAAGGAGGTGCTCGGTACCCCCGCGGTCCGCCAGATCGTGGCATCCGTCGTCCAGAAAGAACTCGCGGCCCGCTTCGCCTCACCCAAGCGCGACGACAAGGCGCAGACGGCCCAGTTGCTCGAGAAGATCGTCTCCGAGATGAAGGCGCGCATCTCGGCGCGCACCCACAAAGAGACGCAGCGGCGCAAGAACGCGCTCGAGTCGTCGTCGCTGCCGTCGAAGCTCGTCGACTGCCGCTCGAACGATGTCGAGAACTCCGAGCTGTTCATCGTCGAGGGAAACTCGGCGCTCGGCACGGCCCGTGATGCGCGCAACAGCGAGTACCAGGCGCTCCTGCCGATCCGCGGCAAGATCCTGAACACGCAGAAGGCGTCCATCAGCGACATGCTGTCCAACGCCGAGTGCGCCTCGATCATCCAGGTCATCGGCGCCGGCTCCGGGCGTTCGTTCGACCTCAGCGCCGCGCGCTACGGCAAGATCATTCTGATGAGCGACGCCGATGTCGACGGTGCCCACATCCGCACTCTGCTGCTCACCCTGTTCTTCCGGTACATGCGGCCCCTCGTCGAGGCGGGTCGGGTGTTCGCGGCGGTGCCGCCGCTTCACCGCGTGATCGTGATGAATCCGGGCTCGAAGCCGAACGAGACGATCTACACCTACAGCGAGCAGGAGTTGCACGCGCTGCTCGCGCGTCTGAAGAAGTCGAACAAGCGGTGGCAGGAACCCATTCAGCGGTACAAGGGTCTCGGTGAGATGGATGCCGACCAGCTCGCGACCACCACGATGGATCGCGCCGGGCGCACTCTTCGGCGCGTGCAGGTCGAGCACATCGAGCAGGCCGCCGAGGTGTTCGACCTGTTGATGGGCAGCGAGGTGGCGCCGCGCCGGGAGTTCATCATCGACTCGAGCGACCGCCTGGCACGCGAGAGCATCGACGTCTGACCGCGCGTAACCGGATCCCACGCCGAGGCACGTCGCGGCGCACCGGACCTCGCTCACGGCGAGGTACGCCGGGGGCACGCAGCCCCGTTGACCACGGAGTGCGTCGCGGCGTACCGGACCTCGCTCACGGCGAGGTACGCCGGGGGCACGCAGCCCCGTTGACCACGGAGTGCGTCGCGGCGTACGCCACCCCGCGCACCGTGTGGCGTTCCGCGTACGGTCGGGTTCAGCGCACCGCCGTACCGATCGCGCCGATGACGGCGTCGAGGGGCTGACCCGACGCGTCACGCTTCGCGCCCCCCTCGGGCAGCGCACGCACCGAACCATCGGTGCCGACGGCGCGCGGATCGGTGCCGACCCAGGCGAGGACGAGCGCATCCTCACCGCGCAGCAGACGCTGCGCACGAACGCCACCGGTCGCCCGTCCCTTCGCGGGGTACTCGGTGAAAGCCGACACCTTCGCGCTTCCCGCATCGGTGCCGGGCAAGGCTGCGCTGGAACCAGCGACGGTGACCACCACGGCGTCGAACGCCGACGCTCCCACGACGGCGAAGGCGATGACACGCGCTCCGTCGGAGAGGCGGATGCCGGCCATTCCGCTCGCTGATCGTCCCTGGGGACGAACCGATGACGCGTCGAACCGCAGTAGCTGCGCATCGCTCGCCACGAAGACCAACTCAGCGTTGTCGCCCGCCGGGGCCGCACCGACGACGCGGTCGCCGTCTCGCAGCGAGATGATCTCGATCTCGTCCTTGGTGCCCAGCTCGGTCGCCGCGACACGCTTGACCACGCCCTGCTCGGTCCCGAGGGCGATGGTGGGGGAGTCGGCCAGCGGCACCAGCGCCACGATCTTCTCTCCCTTGGCAAGAGCCAGGTACTGCTCGACCTTCGTGCCCGCGGCCACCTGCACGGAGTTCGCGGGCACCGATGGCAGATCCACGGGGGAGAAGCGCACCAGGCGACCCGCCGACGTCACCGCCCCGATGTCGCCGCGCGTGGTGGTGTCGACGGAGGACCGGATCGCGTCGTGCTTCGACCGGCGCGTCGGAGCCACCACGCCTCCGTTCGGGGCGTCGGCCACGAGTTCGGCGCGCACCATGCGCCCGGTCGCGGAGAGGTACACGCGGCAGGGCGAATCGGCGATCTGCAGATCGGCGGCCGCGGCGGCCGCCCGGGACGACCGCGGCTGCACCGGACCGCCGTTCAGCAGCATCGTGCGCCGAGGCGTGCCGTAGGCCTCGGCGGCGGCATCCAGTTCTCTCGCCACCTGCTGACGAAGCAGCGTCTGGCTCCCCAGCAGCTCGATGAGCTGGGCAATCTCGGCGTTCAACTGGTCGCGCTCGGCCTCGAGTTCGATACGCGAGAACTTCGTCAGGCGCCGCAGACGCAGCTCGAGGATGTACTCGGCCTGGAGGTGCGAGAGATCGAAGACCTCCTGCAGCTTGGTGCGCGCCTGCTCGCCGTCGTCGGAGGAGCGGATGACCTGGATGACCTCGTCGATGTCGAGGATCGCGATGAGCAGGCCCTCGACGAGGTGCAGACGTTCGCGCTTGCGCGCCAGCCGATACTCGCTGCGGCGGGTGACGACGCGGATGCGGTGGTCGAGGTACACGCGGAGCAGGTCGCGGAGCCCCAGCGTCTGGGGCTGGCCATCGACGAGGGCGACGTTGTTGATGCCGAACGAGTCCTCGAGCGGCGTCAACCGGTAGAGGTGCTCGAGGACCGCCTTCGGATCGAATCCCGTCTTGATACCGATGACGAGTCGCAGACCATGGTGGCGGTCGGAGAGATCGGTGACATCGGCGATGCCGGCGAGCTTCTTCGCCTGGACCGCGTCCTTGATCTTCTCGATGACCCGCTCGGCCCCCACGAGGTAGGGCAGTTCCGTGATCACGATGCCGGTTCGCCGCGGGCCGAGGGATTCGATCGACGCCTTCGCCCGCGTACGGAAGGTGCCGCGGCCGTTCGTATAGGCGTCCTTGATGCCGTCGAGGCCGACGATGATGCCCCCCGTGGGCAGATCGGGGCCGGGAACGAACTCCATGAGCTCTTCGACCGTGGCATCCGGGTGCTGCAGGAGATGCGTCGCCGCCGCGACGACTTCGATCAGGTTGTGCGGCGCCATGTTGGTCGCCATTCCGACAGCGATACCCGTCGCGCCGTTGACGAGGAGGTTCGGGAAGGCGGCCGGGAGCACCTCGGGCTGTTGGAACTGCCCGTCGTAGTTGGGAATGAAGTCGACGACGTCTTCGTCGAGGTTCTCGGTGAGCGCGAGCGCGGGGGGCGCCAGTCGCGCTTCGGTGTAGCGCGAGGCCGCGGGGCCGTCGTCGAGCGAGCCGAAGTTGCCGTGACCGTCGACCAGGGGCACCCGCAACGTGAAGTGCTGCGCCAGACGCACCAGCGCGTCGTAGATCGGGGCATCCCCGTGCGGGTGCAGCTTTCCCATCACTTCGCCGACGACGCGCGCGCTCTTCACGTGGCCCCGGTCGGGGCGCAGGCCCATCTCCGCCATCTGGTACAGGATGCGGCGCTGCACGGGCTTCAAGCCGTCCCGCGCGTCCGGAAGGGCACGCGAGTAGATGACCGAGTAGGCGTACTCGAGGAATGACCCCTGCATCTCGGTGGAGACATCGACGTCTTCGATGCGCTCGGACACGGGGGAGGAAGAACGGGAATCGGGCATGGATACGGCCTCGGGTCGGGCGGGCGTCACGTCAGGACGGGGATCGGGAGCCGTGTGGAAGACTTGCTCCGATGTCTCTCAGCCTACCGGCGGACCCGCCGCGTTCCCGGAGCCTCACCGGTGTGGTGGAGCAGTCGATCGCCGCGCTGAACGGCCGCTCCGACTGGTTCGCCCCCGCACGCAGCGCCGTCGTCTTCGTCGTCGACGGCCTCGGAGCCCACAACCTCGCCGCCCGCCGCGGACACGCGCGGTTCCTCGGCTCCGTCGGCGGTCGCCGCGATGTCGCACGGACCGTCTTCCCCTCCACCACCGCCGCGGCGCTCACGAGTCTGCTGACCGGCACCGATCCCGGCACGCACGGGATCGTCGGTTATCGCGCTCGCATCCCGGGGACGAACCTCGCGCCGAACCAACTGCACGGGTGGGAGACCGACGGGCTCGATCCGAGGACCTGGCAGCGCCGCACGCCGCTCACGGAGCGCGAGGCCGCCGACGGGCGGCCCTGTTTCGTCGTCTCCCGGCCGGAGTACACGCGGACCGGTTTCACCGAGGCGACCCTCCGCGGTGCGCGCTTCGTGCCCTCGAACGATCTCGCGGAACGCGCGGCCACCGCCGCCGCTTTGGCGACGGAGCACGCGGGAGCCCTCGTGTACCTCTACGCCCCCGAACTCGACACGGCGGGGCACCGGGACGGGACGGAGTCGGACCGCTGGATCACCGCCCTCGAGCGGGTCGACGCCGCCGCGCAGACACTCGTCTCCGAAGCCGGCCCGACGACCGGCATCCTGGTCACCGCCGACCACGGCATGGTCGACGTCCCCGCTCGCCGCCATGTCCTTCTCGGCGACGGCGACCCCCTCGTGGACGATGTCACCCTCATCGGCGGCGAGCCGCGCATGCTGCATCTCTACACCGAACCCGGTCGACAGGATGCCGTGGCCTCCGCGTGGCAAGGTCGCGAGCACGCGCGAGCCTGGGTGATGACCCGCGACGACGCCATCGACGCGGGGCTGTTCGGGCGCGTCGAGGACGAGGTGCGGGAACGCATCGGCGATGTGGTCGTCGCCGCACGCGGTCGATACGCCTACTACGACGACCGCGAAGCCGACAAACGCCCCCAGAGCATGGTGGGGCAGCATGGTTCACTCACCGACGAGGAGCGGACCGTCCCGCTCCTGCGGCTCGGCGCGTTCGCCTGAGGCGCTTCAGCTCTCGTCGGACCGCGCGCCGAACACGATCTCGTCCCACGACGGCATCGAAGGGCGCCCCTTGGTGCGGCGACCCGCGTCGCCCGACGACGAGGAGCTGGGCGACGACGTGCTTTCGGACTCGGGCGCCGACTCGACCGCCGGGTCCGTGTAGCCGGGCTCCACGGCGTCGAAGAGCGCGACGGGGGCACCGACCGGGCGCGTCGACGTCGGCTCCGGCGCGACCGTTCCCGGGAGAGGCTCGCGCTGTCCGCGACGACGACGCAGCGCCTCGAGAAGATCCGCGGTCTCGGACGACGTCACGGGCACATCCGGGGCGCGCTTGATCGCCGCCGCCTGCACGGCCGCGGCGACCGGTCCCGTGGCCTCCACGCCCGGCTCGTCTTCGATGTCGATCTTGCGCGGACCGAACGATCCACTGTCGAAGCGCGACTCGTCCTTGGGCAGCGGGCTGTCCAGAGCGCGCAGTCGGGGAATGAGGCCCTCCGGGAGCGAGCCCTGGCGCGACAACTGGATCGCGTCGGAGTTCTGCGGCGAAAGAGTGCTGCGACGGGGATCGAAGCTCCACCGGGCATCGTGATCGATGCCGTTCGCGGTGAACTCGAGCTTGACCATCCAGCCGGCGGATTCCTTCCAACTGGTCCAGCGCTCCGCGGACGCGCCTGCCTCCGCGAGCTTCGCCCGCACGGCGGTGCCGAAAGTGATGGGGGAGTCGTGTTCGAGCGCGCCCCCGAGAAGCACAGGGACGGCCAGCGCCTGGGCGACGACGTGTTCGCGTTCCGCGAGCACGGGGCCCTCGAAGCGCTCGATGTCCTCGATACGCGCGTTCAGCAGCGTGGCCACCTCGCGCGCGGTCAGACCCGAGCGGATGTGCGCCTGGATCTCGCGGGGGCTGGGGCGGGGTCCACGGTCGTCCTCGTCGCGGTCTCGGCGCGCCCGGCGCGCTTGCACGCGCATGACCTCGTCGAGAGCGAGGGCGAATCGTTCGCCTGATTCGGTCGCGACGACGAGGACGTCATCTTCGGTTCCGATGACTTTGAGCTGCTCCATGCGAAACACCCCTCCGATCTGCGGTCGACGCCCATGCTGACACGGCGCTCTGCCGGTTCCGGGAATATCGCGGGCGCGCCGCGAGTTTCAGGCCTCGCCCGAAACGCAACCCGTCTCGAGAGCATTTGCTTATCGAGGTCGGGTCATGCAAACTATGGCCGCCCGATCGGGTACCCGACGGCGCACAGCACCACGATCACCGGAAGTAGAGACCAGCACGCATGGCGACCGATTACGACGCACCGCGCAAGACCGAGGACGACAGTGAGTCGATCGAGGCCCTCAAGGAGCGCGTGCCCGACAAGACGTCGGGATCGATCGACAACGAGGATGCCGACAACCCCTCGGGCTTCGAACTGCCCGGGGCCGACCTGTCCGACATCGAACTCGACGTCGTCGTCCTCCCGCCGCAGGAAGATGAGTTCACGTGTATGAACTGCTTCCTCGTCAAGCACCGCTCGCAGATCGATCACGAGAGCGGCAACGGCTTCATCTGCGCGGAGTGCGCAGCCTGAGCTGAGCACGTTGGATCGCCGCCACCAGGCGATCCGGCGTCCGGGTGGACACCACCCATGAAGGAGTCGGATCCTCGGGGTCGGTCACGGGAACCGTGACGACCCCGTCGATACCGCCCCGGATCACATGCCACGCCCGATGGTCGAGACCACTCCCACGGGCAGTACGCGCCGCATCACCCTCGACGCCGAACGGTTGCCCGAGCACCTCGACAGGAATGTGCGCCCGTCCGGCTCGCAGCTCTCCGTCTCGGATCTCGACGATGGGCGACAGCATGACGAGCGCCACCACGATGCCGACCGCCACGACGAGCCCGACGACGAGGGCCAGGGTCGTGTCGACGGGGGAGAAGACCAGCGCGGCCATGGGCCCGCACACGGCCGCGGCGACCAGAGCCCACAGGGACGGGCTGAGGCGCTCTCGATACTCGACTCCGGTGCGGATACCGCACCCCCTCTTCTGCATTACCCTCGTGGGGTGACCGAAACGGTGGACGTCCCAATTGTCGCATCCGAGCCCCCGGTCTTCGCTCACCCGGGCGACGCCGGAGCCGACCTGACCTCCGCGGAGGCCGTGCGTCTCGCGCCGGGCCGTCGCGCGCTCGTATCCACGGGAGTACGCATTGCGCTCCCCGAGGGATACGCCGCCTTCGTGGTGCCCCGCAGCGGCCTCGCCGCCAAGCACGGCATCACGATCGTGAACTCTCCGGGGACCATCGACGCGGGATACCGCGGGGAGATCAAGGTGGCCCTTCTCAACACCGACCTCGACGAGGCCTACGACATCGCCGTAGGCGATCGCATCGCCCAGCTCATCGTGATGCCCGTCCCCGCCGTGCGCTTCGTCCCCGTCGACGACCTTCCCGACAGCGTGCGCGGCGAGGGCGGCTTCGGATCGAGTGGATACCAGAACCTGCAAGGGAGCACCCGATGACCGACGACGCCCAGCCCACCGCCGAGTCCGAAGAGCGCGGGGTCGAGGTGGCCCTCACGTCCAAGAGCGCCCCGACCGACCGTGAGAACGCCGGTCCGTTCGACGAGGCCGAGGCGAACCCCGTCCGGCCCTACATCGACCTGGGCGGCATCAAGATCCTTCCGCGCGAGGGTCTGAACCTGCGCCTCGAGGTCGAAGAGCAGACCAAGCGCATCGTGGCCGTGGGCCTCGACTACGCCGACTCCACTCTCCAGGTGCAGCCGTTCGCCGCTCCGCGTACGAGCGGCCTCTGGGGAGAGACGCGCGAGCAGATCCGCCAGCAGGTGAAGCAGCAGGGCGGTCGCGTCGAGGAGCGTGAGGGCCCCCTCGGCCCCGAGCTCCTCGCCGAGGTCCCCGTCATGGGCACCCCCGAGGGAGCGGGAAAGCGCCTCGCCCGCTTCGTCGGTGTCGACGGCCCGCGCTGGTTCCTCCGCGGCGTCATCGGGGGAGCGGCCACGACGGACGTCGAGGCGGCCGCCGCGATCGAAGACCTGTACCGGTCGATCGTGGTCGTCCGCGGCGGCTCGCCGATGCCGCCGCGCGATCTGATCCCGCTCCGGATGCCGGCCACCCCCGGCACGGCATGAGCGACGACGCGGCACGCCCCGCCCGCGACGGCGACAGCGTTCCTCTCGAGCCGCCCGCCGCAGCCGACTCGATCGGTGCCGCGCTCGGCAATGCCGCGCGACGCGCCGGACTCGACCCCGCGGCCCACGCCTCGACCGGCTCCGCCGTCTGGTCGGCCATGGGTGGGTGGCGCGGCATCCTCGAGTCCGTCCTGCCCTCGTTGGCGTTCGTGATCCTCTTCACCGTCACGATCGATCCCGAGACACGTCAGGGCAACCTGTGGCTGAGCCTCGGTGTTTCGGTCGGCCTCGCCGTGGTCTTCACGGTCGCGCGCCTGATCGCCAAGTCGCCGCCGAGCGCCGCGATCGGGGGCCTTCTGGCCACGGTCGGCGCCGCGGTGCTCGCGCTCGTGACGGGCCGCGGGCAAGACAACTTCGTGTTCGGGTTCTTCACCAACGGGGCGTATGGCACGGCCTTCCTGGTCTCGGCGTTGATCGGCTGGCCGCTGATCGGTCTCGCCGCCGGGTACCTCACGGGCGAGGGAACGCGCTGGCGGACGGATCGACGCAAGCGTCGCGCCTACGTGTGGCTGTCGATCGCGTGGGCGGCCCTCTTCGCGGCCCGCCTGATCGTTCAGCTGCCGTTGTACTTCGCGGGCGATGTCGTCGCCCTCGGCACGCTGAAGATCGTGATGGGCCTTCCCCTGTTCGCTCCGATGCTCGCCGTGACCTGGCTGACCGTCCGCGCCCTGGGCCCAGCTCGCTCCGTTGCGAGCGAAGGCTGATACATTTATCTTGATATCAAGATAAATACCCGTCTTCTGTGCGGTTAGGTCGGCCTTCCTGGCAGGGACCGATCGGCCCGGGGAAGATGGGATTGGCGGGCTGACGCCTGCGCATTCGCCGACGAAGGAGACGATCGTGTCCACGGTTGACAGCTTCGGTGCCAAGAGCACCCTGACAGTCGGCAGCACCGACTACGAGATCTTCCGCATCGACACGGTCGCCGGTCACGAGAAGCTCCCGTTCAGCCTGAAGGTGCTGCTCGAGAACCTTCTCCGCACCGAGGATGGCGCCAACGTCACCAAGGAGCAGATCGAGGCCCTCGGCTCGTGGGTCCCCACGGCCGACCCCGACACCGAGATCCAGTTCACGCCGGCCCGTGTCGTCATGCAGGACTTCACCGGCGTGCCCTGCATCGTCGACCTCGCCACCATGCGCGAGGCCGTCACCGCGCTCGGCGGCGACCCCAACAAGATCAACCCGCTCTCGCCCGCCGAGATGGTCATCGACCACTCGGTCATCGCCGACCTCTTCGGCAGCGAGAACGCCCTCGAGCGCAACGTCGAGATCGAGTACGAGCGCAACGGCGAGCGGTACCAGTTCCTGCGGTGGGGCCAGACGGCGTTCGACGACTTCAAGGTCGTCCCGCCGGGCACCGGCATCGTGCACCAGGTCAACATCGAACACCTGGCCAAGGTCGTCTACGACCGTTCGGTCGACGGCGTTCTCCGCGCCTACCCCGACACCTGCGTCGGCACCGACTCGCACACCACGATGGTCAACGGTCTGGGCGTGCTCGGCTGGGGCGTCGGCGGCATCGAGGCCGAGGCGGCCATGCTCGGTCAGCCCGTCTCCATGCTCATCCCGCGCGTCGTCGGCTTCAAGCTCTCGGGCGAGATCCCCGCGGGCGTCACCGCGACCGACGTGGTGCTCACCATCACCGACATGCTGCGCAAGCACGGCGTCGTCGGCAAGTTCGTCGAGTTCTACGGCGAGGGCGTGGCCTCGGTGCCGCTCGCGAACCGCGCCACGATCGGCAACATGAGCCCCGAGTTCGGATCGACCGCCGCGATGTTCCCCATCGACGACGTCACCCTCGACTACCTGCGCCTCACCGGTCGCGACGAGCAGACCGTCGCTCTCGTCGAGGCGTACGCCAAGGAGCAGAAGCTCTGGCACGACCCGGCGCGCGAGCTCGTCTTCAGCGAGTACATGGAGCTCGACCTCTCCACCGTCGTCCCCTCGATCGCCGGTCCGAAGCGTCCCCAGGATCGCATCCTCCTCTCCGAGGCGAAGTCGCAGTTCGAGAAGGACATCCTGAACTACGCGGATGCCTCTGTCTCGGACTCGATCGTCGACCTCGAGGTCGACGGCACCTTCCCGGCATCCGACCCGGGCGCGGTTCCCGGCGAAGAGGAAGAGGACGTCACGGGCAGCGAGGTGCTCATCTCGTCGGGTCACCCCGTGAACGCCTCCAACCCGGTCAAGGTCACCACCCCCGACGGGCAGTCCTACCTTCTCGACAACGGTGCCGTGACCCTCGCGGCGATCACCTCGTGCACCAACACGTCGAACCCGTCGGTCATGATCGCGGCGGGCCTGCTCGCCAAGAACGCCGTCGACAAGGGCCTCAAGCGCAAGCCGTGGGTCAAGACGACGCTCGGCCCGGGTTCGAAGGTCGTCACCGACTACTACGAGAAGTCCGGCCTCGACAAGGCGCTCGAAGGCCTCGACTTCTACACCGTCGGCTACGGCTGCACGATCTGCATCGGCAACTCGGGCCCCCTCATCGAGGAGGTCTCCGAGGCGATCAACGAGAACGACCTCGCCGTCACGGCCGTCCTCTCGGGCAACCGCAACTTCGAGGGTCGCATCAGCCCCGACGTGAAGATGAACTACCTGGCCTCCCCGCCGCTGGTGGTCGCCTACGCCCTCGCCGGGTCGATGAACTTCGACTTCGAGACCGACGCCCTCGGCAAGGACCAGAACGGCGACGACGTCTTCCTCAAGGACATCTGGCCCGCTCCCGATCAGGTGCAGACGATCATCGACGCATCGATCTCTCGCGAGCAGTTCATCCAGCAGTACGCCACCGTCTTCGAGGGCGACGAGCGTTGGAAGAACCTCCCCACCCCGACCGGCCCGGTCTTCGAGTGGGATGCCGACTCCACGTACGTGCGGAAGGCGCCCTACTTCGACGGCATGTCGATGGAGCCCTCGCCGGTCACCGACATCACCGGCGCACGCGTTATGGCGACACTCGGCGACTCGGTCACGACCGACCACATCAGCCCCGCCGGCAACATCAAGGCAGGCACCCCCGCCGCGCAGTACCTCACGGAGCACGGCGTCGCGCAGAAGGACTTCAACTCCTACGGCTCGCGCCGCGGCAACCACGAGGTCATGATCCGCGGGACGTTCGCGAACATCCGCCTGAAGAACGAGATGGTCGCCGCCGTCAACGACGGGCAGATCATCGAGGGTGGCTACACCCGCGACTTCACGCAGGAGGGTGGCCCGCAGTCGTACATCTACGACGCGAGCCAGAACTACCAGGCGCAGGGCACCCCGCTCGTCATCTTCGGAGGCAAGGAGTACGGCTCCGGGTCGTCACGCGACTGGGCGGCCAAGGGAACGAACCTGCTCGGCGTCAAGGCCGTCATCACCGAGAGCTTCGAGCGCATCCACCGTTCGAACCTCATCGGCATGGGCGTCGTGCCGCTGCAGTTCCCGGCCGGCGAGAGCTGGAAGTCGCTGGGTCTCGACGGCACCGAGATCGTCTCGATCGAGGGTCTCGAGCAGCTCAACGAGGGCGTCACGCCGAAGACCGTGAAGGTCACCGCCGAGCCGAGCGAGTTCTCGCCCGAGGGCAAGCAGACCGTCACCTTCGACGCCGTGGTCCGCATCGACACCCCCGGTGAGGCCGACTACTACCGCAACGGCGGCATCCTGCAGTACGTGCTGCGCTCGCTCGTCTGATTCGCGAACGGCCGGTGCCCCGAGAGCCTCGCGCTCCCGGGGCACCGGCCGTTTCCGATGGAGGCGCGAGCACTCCTCGCCCCCGACGGCAACCCATTGCCGGGCCCCTCGCACCCCCGGAGACTAGAATCGACAGACGCGCAGACCTCTGCGCGCACCGCACGAGAGGAGTCACATGGCTCTCCTACCCGGCATCCACGGACCCCGTGACCTCGACGCCCTGACCCCCGACGAGCTGCGTCAGCTGGCCGCGGAGGTGCGGGCCTTCCTCGTCGAGAACGTCGCCCGCACCGGCGGCCACCTCGGTCCGAACCTCGGCGTCGTCGAGCTCACCATCGCCCTCCACAAGGTCTTCGATTCCCCCGCCGACCCCATCATCTTCGACACCGGCCACCAGTCGTACGTCCACAAAATCCTCACCGGTCGTCAGGACTTCGAGAAGCTGCGCTCGCGCGGGGGCCTCGCCGGCTACCCCCAGCGCTCCGAGAGCGAGCACGACGTCGTCGAGTCGTCGCACGCCTCCAGTTCGCTCAGCTGGGCCGACGGCGTCTCACGGGCCTTCAGCCGCACCGGTCGCCGCGACCGCCACGTCGTCGCCGTCGTCGGCGACGGCGCTCTCACCGGCGGGATGACGTGGGAGGCGCTGAACAACATCAGCGACGACAACGACCGCAACCTCGTCATCGTGGTCAACGACAACGGTCGCTCCTACGCGCCCACGATCGGCGGCATGGCGCGCTACCTCAACCGCGTGCGCACGAACGAGGCGTACCGCACCCTGCACCGCGGCTCCGACACGCTCTTCCGCCGTCTGGGGCCCGCCGCGCGCGCGGTGTACCGCGGCGTCCGCGGCGGAACGCACGGCTTCCTGTCGCGCTTCACGAACAACGAGGCGCTGTACAGCAACCTCGACATCAAGTACCTCGGTCCCATCGACGGCCACGACTTCGAGTCGCTCATCGAGACGCTCGAGCTGGCCAAGTCGTACGGCGCGCCCGTCATCGTGCACGCCATCACCGACAAGGGCAGCGGGTACGCGCCCGCGATGAGCGACGAAGCCGATCAGTTCCACGCCGTGGGCAAGATCGACCCGATCACCGGCGAGGCGCTCGGCTCGGGCGGCGGCCCGCAGTGGACCGACGTGTTCGCCGACGAACTGGTCGCGGTCGGCGCCGAACGCGACGACGTCATCGCGATGACCGCCGCGATGCTGCGTCCCACGGGTCTGCAGAAGTTCGCGGAGCGCTTTCCCGAGCGCGTGTACGACGTCGGGATCGCGGAGCAGCACGCAGTGGCATCCGCCGCTGGTCTCGCCTTCGGAGGCCTGCACCCGGTCGTCGCCATCTACGCCACGTTCATGAACCGCGCGTTCGATCAGGTCATGATGGACGTCGCCCTGCACAAGGCCGGGGTGACCTTCGTGCTCGACCGGGCCGGCGTCACCGGTCCCGACGGCCCGAGCCACCACGGCATCTGGGACCTGGCCATGCTGCAGCTGGTTCCCGGCATCCGGATCGCCGCTCCGCGTGACGCTGCGCGCCTGCGCGAGGTCTTCCGCGAGGCGACCGCCGTCGAGGACGCACCGACGGTCGTCCGCTACCCCAAGGGCAAGGTCAACGACGACGTCGAGGCGATCGAGCGTCTGCACGACGGCGTCGACGTCTTGAGCCGCGGATCGAGCGAAGACGTGCTCCTCGTCGGCATCGGCCCGATGGTCCACCTGGCGATGGAGGTCGCGGAGCGACTGAAGGCGCAGGGCATCGGTGCCACCGTGATCGACCCGCGCTGGGCCATCCCGGTCCAGCCGTCGATCGTCGACCTCGCTCGCGGGCATCGTCTTGTCATCACGATCGAGGACGGCATCCGCGTCGGCGGCGTGGGCACGCGCGTCCGCCAGGTGCTGCGCGAGGCCGGTGTCGACACGGCGGTCGACGAGCTCGGCATCCCCGACGAGTTCATCGATCACGCCACGCGCGAGCAGATCCTCGAGGATGCCGGTCTCACGGCATCCAAGATCGCCCATGACGTCGTGGCGCAGGTCCTCGGTACCCGCATCCCCATGGCGCGGCAGACTCCGACCGGCTCGATCCCGACGATCGAGGAGTGGGAGAAGTCCCGGCCGTAAGGGCGTGAGGAAGGGGCCGGGATCTTGAGATCCCGGCCCCTTCCTCA
>NZ_LDRT01000117.1 GCF_001476655.1 Microbacterium testaceum
GCCCGGGGAGTCGTCGCGCGGGGCGCACGCGGGGTACGCGGCTTCGGCGTAGGGGGCGTTTCGGGCGAGGGATCGGCGCTCGCCGCGTCGCCGTCCGACCGAGGGGAGGACGATTCTTGGGGCTGCGGCAGCGACGCTGTCATCACTCCAAACTAGCAAGCCCCTCCGACACCGCCGTACGCGAGGCGAAGAGAAGCGACATGGTGTAGCCGATCACGAAAGCGCGACGAGTCGGGCGAGTCACCCTCTTCCCAGCCGGCCCCTCTTTAACATCGAGAGAACACAAAGGCGTGACATTCCGGTGGACCGGACATGACGACTCATCCCCCCAGGAGCCTGCCTTGACTGTTCAGATCGTGATTCTCGCCGCGGGTATGGGTTCGCGGCTGGGGCGCAGCCTGCCCAAACCCCTCACCGTGCTCGCTGACGGCCGCAGCATCATGCAACAGCAGCACGACAACATCCGTGCCGCTTTCGGGAGCGCCGCCCGCATCACGACGGTGGTCGGATACCGAGCCGAGACGATCGTCGACGCCTTCCCCACGGCCGACTACGTCTACAACGATCGCTACGACCAAACGAATACCTCCAAGAGCCTTCTTCGTGCGCTCGCCAAGACCGGGCGATCTGGCGTGCTGTGGATGAACGGCGACGTGGTCTTCGATCCGCGCGTGCTGGGTCGTGCCGTTCGACTCCTCGAAGACGACCGGTCCTTCGTGACCGTGGACACGGCGAACGTCAGTGACGAAGAGGTCAAGTACACCGTCGACGCCGAGGGCTTCGTTCACGAACTCTCCAAGGTCGTGGCCGACGGCGTCGGCGAGGCCGTCGGTATCAACTACATCTCCTCTCGCGACAAGAAAGCGCTGATGCGTCACCTGCAACGCGTGGGTGACCAGGCTTACTTCGAACGCGGCATCGAGCTGGCCATCGCCCACGACGGTCTGCACGTCGAACCGCTCGACATCTCGGACCTCTACGCCGTGGAGGTCGACTTCGCCGAAGACCTGGAGCGGGCCAACCTGTTCGTCTGACGCGACGACGATCGTCCGGCGACGCGCGTCAAGACGCCCCCGTGCGGGGCGGTCTCGGGAGAGGATGGCGGCATGGCCGAGAAGGTGCATCGCATCCACTCCCTGTCGGACGACGCTCCCTGGAAGGGCGGGCTCCCGCCGGTGGGGTCCGAGGAGCACCCCACGTTCATCCGACTGCTTGATCGCGCGCTCGCGGTGCAGCGTCCCGTCGTGCTCGCTCACCTGCGCAGCATTCGGCTGCGGCACCGTGAGGCCGGCACGCAAGAGATCCTGCGAATCCTCGAACGCCGCTACCTGACGGCGGTGACCACCGGCGGCGCGGCGGTGGGAGCGACCGCCGTGATACCGGGCATCACGACGGGGATCACGTTGGCGCTCAGCGGCGTCGAGACCGTCGGGTTCCTCGAGGCGACCGCACTGTACGCGCAGTCGGTCGCCGAGGTCCACGGTGTGGCGATCGACGACCCGGATCGCGCACGCGCCCTCGTCCTCACTCTGCTGCTGGGGAGAGAGGGCACCGACCTCGTCGCGCAGCTGGCCGCTCAGGCGGCGGGTCGTGGTGCGAGCCGATCGACGTACTGGGGCGATCTCGTCACGAAGACCCTTCCGCGCGCCGCCGTCGGTCCGCTCGTCGACCGTTTGAAGACGACCTTCGCGCGGCAGTTCGCCGCGCGCGGTGGCGCGTCGTGGCTCGGCAAGGCGCTACCGTTCGGCGTGGGCGCGGTCGTGGGAGGGGCCGGCAACCACATCCTCGGCCGGCGGGTCCTCGTCAACTCCCGCCGGGCGTTCGGCCCTCCCCCGTTGATCCTCCCCGCGGACGTCGAACCGCGTCCCGGCGCGCAGCGCCTCGAGCACGCCGCCGTGCACGGCGTGCAGCGCGTCGGCGACGCGCTCGCCGGCGCCGTAGGCGGAGCGGCACGACGAACGGGCGCGATCGCGCGCAAAGCACTTCCGCACCGCGGGAAGACAGCCCCGATCGAGCACGAATCCGGCAGCGAAACGGCATCCTGAGTCCTTCGCATCCCGCGGAGGCCTGGCGCAAGACCCGCGCGGCGATCGGTTCGTCCGGCTACTCTCACGGCATGGGCGACCTCCTCGATTCCCTCGCGGTCTGGATGCCGCGGCAGCGCTGGTACGGCACGAAAGGACGCGATCCCCGCCTGAGCGTGGTCGCGTTGTGGGAGGTGACCGCACCGGATACTCAGCTGCTGCTGGTGCGCGACGACGCGGCCGAACCCGCGATCGTGTACCAGGTTCCGGTGGTGAAGCGTCCGGCGGGGAGCGTCCTCCCGGGCAGCCTCATCGGCACCGCCTCCGAAGACACCGTGTGGGCGGATGCCACCACCGACGACGCGTTCACGGAACTGCTGTACCGCGCGGTGACCACCCCGGACACGGAGCTCTCGGGCGACCCCGACCTCACCGCGCGCACCCTTCCGTCGCCCAAGATCGGCGCCCCGGCCGCGCGTGCGAGCGCGCGGGTGCTGAGCGGAGAACAGTCCAACACGTCGATCATCTTCCGCCCCGAGGGGGATGGCGTCCCGGTCATCTGCAAGCTCTTCCGTCAGGTCAACGGCGGGGTCAACCCGGACGTGGAGCTGCCGACGGCCCTGGCGGCGGCCGGAGCGACCTTCGTCCCGGCGGCGATCGGCGAGGTGCGCGGAAAGTGGGCCTCACCCGAGGGGGTGCCGATCGTGGGGTCGCTCGCCTTCGCGCAGCAGTTCTTCGAGGGGGTCGAGGACGCGTGGCGGGTGGCGCTCGACGCCGCCGGCGCGAACGAGGACTTCCGCGAGCCGGCCCGCGCCCTCGGCGAGGCCGTGGCCCGCATGCACGTCGCCCTGGCCGCTGCCTTCCCCACGCGCGAGCCGCAGGAGACGGACCGCGCCGCGGTCGTGGGGGCGTGGAGCCGTCGTCTCGCCATCGCCGTGACCGAGGTGCCCGCCCTCGCACCGCACGTGGACCGCATCCGCGAGGTGTACGCCCGGGCGGCCGCGAACGCGTGGCCCGCCCTGCAGCGCGTCCACGGCGATCTGCACCTCGGTCAGGTGCTGTACACGCCGAGCAACGGCTGGGTCCTGCTCGACTTCGAAGGAGAACCCCTCCGCCCGATGGAGGAGCGGGTGCTCCCCGACCTCGCCGTGCGCGACGTCGCGGGCATGCTGCGCTCGTTCGACTACGTCTCCGGCGCGATCGCCGAGGACGACGGCGCCGTCGTGCGCGCCTGGGTCATCGCCGCGCAGGAGGCGTTCCTCGACGGCTATGCCGCGACCGCGGGCGGCACCATCCCGGGCGGGGGCGATCTGCTCGCGGCGTTCGAGCTCGACAAGGCCGTCTACGAGGCGATCTACGAGACGCGGAACCGGCCCGACTGGCTCGGCATCCCGCTCGCGGCGATCGGGCGCCTCACTTCCGCCGACTAGTCCGAGCCGCCGCCCGCGCGGGCGTCCCAGCCCTCCCACCGGCTCATGAGTTCGTCGACGGCGGCGTGGAAACGCGCGCTTGATGCTCCGGGGGTGGTGTCCCCGAAGTAGTACCGCACCCCAGTGACGAAGGCGCTCCCCCGCTTCGGGGTCGCCGAGCAGGCGGTCGGCCTCTCTCACGATGTCGCCGGACGACTCGGCATCCAGCCACTCGCACGCGGAGAGATAGCCGCTCTCGTCGACCTCGGCCTCGGGGTCGCGCGGTCGCGTGATGAGCAGGGGGGCGGCGAAGGCGAGTCGGTCGTACACCATCGCCGAGATGTCCAGCACGGCCAGATCGGCGGACCGCAGTTGCCACCCCAGCGTCGCCGAGGTGTCGTGGACATGGTGCGCCGACGGATCGGCACGGTTCGGGGCGGCGAGGGCGGCGATGATCCGACCATTCGCCGCGGCGTACTCCGGATCCACGACCCCCGAGCGCGGGTGCGGACGATAGACGACGCGATGGCGCCCCGTTGCGAGCAGCGCCGACACGAGCGCCTCTCCGTGCGTCCGAACGGAGCCGTAGTGAGCCGAGGGACGATCGCCCTCCCACGTCGGCGCGTACAGCACCACCGTACGATCATCGGCGGGGTACGGCGGATGGCCGACGGCGTGGTCGGCCTGCGGGCGACCGATCGAGAATGTCCGGCGGTCGAGGTCGTAGTCCCAGAGCACACGCCCGAGCCGGGCGCGGGCGGCGTCCCCGGCGACGAAGGCGTAGTCGTACGCCTTGAACTGGTTGGTGGTCATGTACATCTTGTCGGACTCGCCGTGGTTGATGAACACGTGCCACCGGCGCCCGTAGCGGAACATCTGGAAGTTGCGCGTGTTCTGATTCACGTAGAAGACGAGACGGATGTCCTGCTCGGCGAGCACCTGCTCGACGTCGCGCACGGTGGGTGCGAAGGCCACCGGCAGCTCCTTGTCCTTCAGCAGGGCGTCGGCACCGCGGACGGTGCGGCTGATCACGACGACGGGCCACGTCTCGGCGAGTTCGCGCAGCGGTGCGTACCACTGGCGCATCTGATACAGGTTCACGGCGCCGTCGGCGAAGTACACGGCGATGCGGAATGCCCGCTCGGGGAGGGGTCCTCGCTCGGCCAGCTTCGTCATGCCCGTGCTGAACGAGGAGCGGTACCTCCGTCGCGCCGTCGCCTCGACCCTCGCCCAGGACGTCCCGGGGCCGGTCGAGATCGTGCTCGCCCTCGGTCCATCGACCGACGGCACCACCGCGATCGCGCGGGAGCTCGCCGCCGCGGATGAGCGCATCGTCCTCGTGGACAATCCGGATGCCGACATCCCGGTGGGCCTGAACCTCGCCCTCGCCGCGACCCGCTTCCCGACCGTCGCGCGGGTCGACGCCCACTCCGAGCTCTCCCCCGGCTACACGCGTCGGGCGTTGGCCACCCTCGCCCGCACCCGGGCGGCGAACGTCGGCGGAGTCATGCGCGCCGACGGGCGCTCCCCTTTCCAGCGCGCTGTGGCGCGCGCTTACAACTCGCGCGCCGGGCTGGGGGGCGGCGCCTACCACGGCGGAGCGGCCGAGGGCCCGGCGGAGTCGGCGTACCTCGGCGTCATGCGTCGCGCAGCTCTCGACGAGGTCGGCGGCTTCGATCCCTCGATCCGGCGTGGCGAGGACTGGGAGCTCAACCTGCGCTTGCGCCGTGCCGGCTACCGTGTCTGGTTCGATCCGGCCCTGTCGGTCGTCTATTGGCCACGAGAGAGCTGGACGCGACTGGTGCGGCAGTTCCGCGCCACCGGCGCCTGGCGAGGCGAGCTGGTCCGCCGTTACGGGCGCCGCAACTCGCTGCGTTTCTTCGCGCCCCCCGCCCTCGTCGGCGCCGTCGCTCTCTCGACGTTCACGAGCGTGTGGCAGGGGGGACGCCGAGCGAAAGGACGCCGCTCGGCCGCGGCATCTCTCGTCCACCTCCCCGTCCTCGCGTACGCGGTGCTGGTCGCCGTCGCCGCCCTGGGACGGGGCGGCGGCCGAGGGTGGCGCGACCGCGCCTGGACGGCTGCCGTCCTTCCCTCGATGCACCTGTCGTGGGGCGCGGGTTTCCTCTGGGGCGTGGCGCGCGGCGCCCGCGACACCGTCGACACCTCTCGGTTGGACGGGCGCAACACCCCGCTGCCCTAGCGGTCGACGAAGCCCCGGTCCAGGATCCGGGCCACCACGCGCTCCGCCGCGCGCCCGTCGTCGCGGGCGTTGAAGATCCGCTGCCACCTCTCGTAGCGTTCGCGGAAGATCGACGGATCGACCTCCTCGATCGCGCGCGACAGCTCGGCCTGCGTGCGCACGACGGGACCGGGGGCGGCATCCAGCAGGTCGAAGTAGAACCCCCGCATCGCCCCGCGGTAGTGCTCGAGGTCGGGCACGAGGAAGTACATCGGCTTGCCCGTGATGCTGACGTCGAACATCACCGACGAGTAGTCGGTGATGAGCGCGTCCGCGACGGCGAGCAGGCGCGCGGTGTCGGGATACCCCGTCACGTCGATCACCCGCGGGCCGCGGGCGTCCTCGCCGGGCAGGAGCGTGCGCGAGTGCCCCCGCACGAGCACGACCGAGTCGGTCTCTCTCGCCAGCGTGGTCGGGTCCACGAAGTCGACGATCGCCTCGCGATCGTCCCTCCAGGTCGGCGCGTACAACAGCACGCGCTCCTCGGCGCCGATCCCCAGTGCCCGCCGGGTTCGCGCCCCGTCGTCGGTGTGCAAGACGTCGTTGCGCGGGTAGCCCTCGATCCACACCGGGCGACGCAGGAAGGCGTACGCCTTGGTCAGCACGCGGGCGGCGTACGGACCCTGGGCGAGGAGCACGTCCCACCGCCGCGCCTCGCGCACCACGGCCACCGCGCGCCGTGCGTCGAACCCCGGTCGGTGCAGCGCCAGGCGCTTCAGCGGCGTTCCGTGCCAGGTCTGCAGCACCGTCTGACCGCGACGCCGGACGAACCGACGGCGCAACCAGTCATTGGGATCAGTGACGTGAGCAGCCTGCCCGCGAGATAAAGCGGAATACGGCGGAGTTTTCGCGCATTTCCCGCCCCGAACGAGAAAGACGCCACCCCGCGAGCCTATCGCGGGGTGGCGTCCGACGCCGGGGCGTCAGTTGGTGGGCATCTTCCCGAGCGTGACCTGGACGGTCTTCTCCTGCCCGTTGCGGACGTAGGTGACCTCCGCCGAGGAACCCGCGGCGACGGCGCGGACCTGCGCGGTCAGATCAGCAGAGTTCGTGACGGGGATGCCGTTGAACTTCGTGATGATGTCGCCCTTCTCGAGGCCCGCGGCCTGGGCGGCGCCGCCGTCGACGGCCACCGCGATGTAGGCGCCCGTCGTGGTCGCACCCTGCATGCCCGCGGCATCCTGAACGTTCGCCCCGAGCAGGCCGTGCGTGGCGGAGCCGTTGTCGATGATCTCCTGCGAGATGCGCTTGGCGACGTCGGACGGGATGGCGAAACCGACGCCGATGTTGCCGGACTGGCCTCCCGACGACGATCCTCCGGCGCTGGCGATGGCGACGTTGATGCCGATCAGCTTGCCCTGGTCGTCGACGAGCGCGCCACCGGAGTTGCCGGGGTTGATGGCGGCATCCGTCTGGATGACGGCGATCTTGATCGACGCGGTCGCCTGCTGTTGCTGACCCTGCTGCCCCTCGCCGAAGTCGAAGAAGAACGGGTTCTCATTGCCCCCCGAGCCCGAGCCGTCCTCGGACTCGGTGCCGTCCTTGGGCGCGGCCGACGAGGCGACGAGGATCGACCGGTTGAGCGCGCTGACGATACCCGTGGTGACGGTGTTGGGAAGGTCGAGCGGAGCGCCGACGGCGGAGACGTTGTCGCCGACGTTGAGCTTCGACGAGTCGGCCCACTCGATCGGGGTGAGGTTGGAGGCGTTGTCGAGCTTGATGACCGCGAGGTCGTACGTCGGATCGGTGCCCACGATCTTCGCCGAGAACACGCGACCGTCGGAGGTGGTGACGGACACCTTCGGGTTGGCGGATTTGCCTCCGATGGTGACGACGTGGTTGTTGGTGAGGATGTAGCCGTCCTTGCTCAGGATGACGCCCGAACCTGTGTCGCCCGTCTGGCCCTCCAGGGCCTGGATCGTCACGACGCTCGGGACGACCTTCGCGGCGACGGCGGTGGTGTTGTTGACGTCCTCGGGGTTGTTGACCGTGACCGCGGTCGGTCCCGCGACGGCGGCGGAGTTCGAGCCGCCCCAGAGCGAGAGCCCGACGTACGTGCCGCCGAGGCCCGCGCCGCCTCCGACGAGGGCTGCGGCGACGAGGAAGGCCGCGACCCGGGGCGCGTTGCTCTTCTTGCGCGGCTTCGCGGGGGTCCCCGACTCGGGAAGGGTCAACGTGGGGTGCTGACCGTGCGGGTCGTGTCCCCCCGCGGCCGGGCCGAAGGCGTGTCCGGTGGGGCCGGTCGCACCGGAGGGGGCGGCCGCGTACCCCTGGGGG
>NZ_LDRT01000118.1 GCF_001476655.1 Microbacterium testaceum
GAGCGTCCAGAACACCCGGACGAAACGTCACACGTTCCGGGTGTTCTGGACGCTCAGCCGTGGAGAACCCGCGCGATCACGGGCGGCGGATCGACTCGCGGATCACCACGGGCATGTCCACCAAGTGACGTCCCGCGGGTGGGCCGCTCGGCGTGAGCAGCAGCTCGACCGCGCGGCGACCCATCTCCTCGTGCGGGAGGCCGATCGTCGTCAACCCCGGGCGGAGGTAGGCGGCGAGCTCGTCGTTGTCGAACGAGACGAGCGAAACGTCCTCCGGGACGCGGAGCCCCGCGTCCCCGAGAGCCTGCAGGGCGCCGAAGGCGAGCCGGTCGTTCAGGCACACGATCGCGCGAGGGCGCATCCCGTCGGCGAGCAGACGGGCGGTGAACTCGTAACCCGGGGCCGGCTCCCACAGCCAGATCGATTCCTCGTGGAGGAACGTCGCCCCCGCCTCGGCCATCGCCGCCGAGATCCCCCGGACACGCGCCGAGACGGTGTCGGAGCGGAAGAGATCGCGCTCCGCCTGGGCGTCATACCCCAGGAGCAGGATGCCGTCGCGGATGCCCGCCTCCACCAGCAGCTCGATCGCCCGACGCCCCCCGGTCTCCTCGTCGGGCAGGACGCTGCACCCGTGCACCTCGTTGGTCGCGTTCAGCATCACCGTGCGCAGCCCGGCGGGCAGGGGAGGCACGAAGGTCTCGCGTGCGCGCATCGACGCGAAGATGATGCCGTCCACTTGGCGGTCGAGGAGCGCCGAGACCGCCTCGGCTTCCCGCGCCGGCTCCCCGCCGGTCTCCGCCACGAGGACGACCTGGCCGGCCGCCTCGGCGGCGCCGAGCGCCCCCTTGATCAGGCCGCTCGCGAAACGCGTCGTGGCGACGAGGTCGGAGACGAACCCGACCGTGTGAGACGTGTCGGTGCGCAGAGCCCGGGCCGCCATGTTCGGGCGGTATCCCAGCTCGGCTGCGGCGGCGTGGACACGCTCGTGCGCATCCTTCGAGAGGCGGGTGTCGGGGCGGCCGTTCAGGATCATGGACGCCGCGGCCGGGGACAGCCCGGCGAGGCGGGCGACGTCGGCCAGCGTGACCCTCTTGCCCATCGGTCTTCCCCGTTCTGCGGCGCCGGTGCCGCGGTAACGATCTTCGCAGCGATCTTGACAGCGTCGCGGACGTCTGCGTAAATGATGCTGCTAAATCCTTTCAGCAAAGGTTAGCGCACCAGAAGGTCCGACGCCGGAATCACCCGAGCGCCGGCAGAACAGCATCTGACGAAGGAGTCGATATGAACCCCCGTTCCCTGCGCCGCCGCCGAGGGGCATCCCTGGCGCTGGTGGCCATCGCGGGCCTGACCGGCGCCGTCCTGACCGGGTGCGCGCCCGGCAGCTCCGCCCCCGCCGCACAGACCGACGTGACGGTGAACACCGAGCTCACCAGCGACCCGGTCGAGCTCACGATCGCCGACGAGACGGGCTTCCCGGTCACCGACAAGCTGACCGAGGAGTTCACCAAGCAGCACCCGAACGTGACCTTCAAGATCAACCGCGACACGTTCCAGAACCTGACCGCCAACGCACCGAAGCTTCTCGCCAGCTCGACGCCTCCCGACCTCATCCGCCTCCCCACCCTGGGCGACACCGTCCGCGACGGCCTCGTGGCCAACCTCGATCCGTACTTCGACGCGTACGGCTGGAGCGCGTGGCCGGCGTCGCAGCTCGCTCCGTTGCGGATGAACGACGAGGGCGTGCGCGGTTCCGGTTCGCTGTACCAGCTGGGCCTCGGCTACAGCATCACGGGCATCTACATGAACACGACCCTGGCTTCGCAGCTCGGCATCGACTCCCCGCCGCAGACGCTGGCCGAGCTCGAGGCCGACATGGCCAAGGCCAAGGCGGCCGGCATCCTGCCGATCATGGCGGGCGACAAGGACGGCGTCGTCAACTTCGTCGTTCAGGCCGCGATGAACCAGTACGTCGACAAGGCCCAGTTCCTGTCGTGGATGTTCAACGAACCGGGTGCGCGTTACGACGAGCCCGGGAACGTCGAGGGCGCCGAATTGGTGCGCAAGTGGGCGGATGCCGGCTACTTCCCCTCCGACATCAACGCGATCGACTACTTCACCTTCACGAGTCGCTTCTCGGGCGGCGAGGGCCTGTTCACGTTCAACGGCAACTGGGAGGCCGCGAACTACCAGAAGGCTCTCGGTTCCAACGTCGAGTTCTTCCTCGTCCCGCCGGCCGAGGCCGGGGCGAACCACGTCGCGATGGGCGCGGCCAACTCGTTCTCGGTGGCGGCGAAGTCCCCGCACATCAACGAGATCGTGTACTTCCTCAACTGGGTGCACACCGACCCGGCGGCCCGCCAGATCATCGTCGACGTCACGGGCGCCTCGCCCGGTGGCGACCCCGCCGAAGCACTCCCGACCGTGCAGCCCGGTTCCCTCATCGAGAACGCGCTGAAGATGTCGGCGCAGATCGGAGCCGAGGACGGTCAGGTCGACTTCATGGCCAACACCACCGCGGGCATCTACGCGGGCTCGATCATCCCCGAGTCGCAGCTTCTGGTGACGAGCCAGATCAGCGGCCAGGACTTCGTCGACCGCGTGCAGAAGTTCTACGAGAGCGAGGTCGGCACCAAATGACCGACCGTGCGGTCGCCGTCGCGGCGGCCCCTCGACAGAGCGACGTCGCGCAGGCGACGACGACCGCACCGCCACGTCGGGCCGCCGCACGCGCGGCGGCCCGACGGGCGACCCTCGCCGGGTGGCTGCTCCTCGTCCCCGCCCTGGGTTTCTACGTCGGCTTCGTGGTCTGGCCGCTCATCCAGGGCGTGCAGTACTCGTTCTACGACTGGAACGGCATCGGCGTGGCCCGCTGGGTGGGTTTCGGGAACTACCTCACGGTGTTCACCGACCCCGATCTGCTCGGGGCCATCCGCAACGCCTTCATCCTCATCGCGTTCTTCACCCTGATCCCCGTGAGCCTCGGGCTCGTCTTGGCCACCCTGATCCGCGGCATCCGCTACAAGGCCTTCGCCGCGACCGCGCAGACGGTGCTGTTCCTCCCGCAGATCATCCCCCTCGCCGCGGCAGGCATCGCCTGGTCGTGGATGTACGCCCAGACCGGCGCGGTCAATCAGATCCTCGGTTGGCTGGGACTCGGGTGGATCACCCGCCCGTGGCTCGCCGACTACGGCACGGCGCTGCCGGCCGTCGGCCTGATCGGGTCGTGGGTGCTCACGGGGCTGTGCACCGTGCTGCTGCTCACCGGTCTCGGCAAGATCGACGTCTCGCTGTACGAGGCCATCCGCCTCGACGGCGCCGGGTGGTGGCGGGAGTTCTTCACGATCACCCTCCCGGGCCTCCGGCAGGAGATCGCGGTGCTCGTCACCGTCACCGTCATCGCCGCGCTGTCGAGCTTCGACATCATCTACACCTCGACCCAGGGCGGCCCCGGCCGCGCGACCCTCGTGCCGGGCCTGTCGATCTTCCGCATCGGCTTCACCCAGAGCGACGTGGGCCTGGCCTCGGCCTTCGGCATCGTGCTCATGGTCCTGGTGCTCATCGTGGTCCTCCCCATCCAACGCCTCTCGAGAGCGAGTGACTCGTGATCGCCAGCCGCACCGAGCGTTACCTCGGGATCGTCCTCCTGAGCGTCGCGACCATCGTGACGCTGCTGCCCCTGATCAGCATGTTCTCCGCGGCGCTTCAGCCCGCCGATCAGAACCCGACCGGCCTGACCTGGCCGTCCGACCCGCAGTGGGGCAACTTCGCCACCGCGTTCGAGACGGGCCATGTGTGGCAGCTCATGGGCTCGAGTGTGCTCATCGTGCTGGGCGTGGTGCCGGTGAGCCTCGTCGCCGCGACCCTCGCGGGCTTCGCGCTCGGTGCCCTGCAGGTGCGCTTCGGGCGCGGCATCCTGGTGTTCTTCGTCCTCGGCCTGACGATCCCGTTCGAGGCGCTGATCATCCCGCTGTATTACCAGGCGCAGTCGATGGGCACCGTGAACACCCCGTGGGCCGTGATCTTCCCCCTGATCGGGCTCTACATGCCGTTCGGCGTCTTCTGGATGCGCGCGCATTTCGTCAATGTGCCTCGCGAGCTGTCCGAGGCCGCGCGCGTCGACGGGGCCTCGATCTGGCGCGAGTTCCGCAGCATCCAGCTCCCCCTCGCCGCCCCGGCGCTCTCGGCGCTGGCGATCCTGCTGTTCATCTGGACGTGGAACCAGTTCCTGCTCCCCGTCGTCCTCATCGCCGACCCGCTGCAGCGCACGGTCGCCGGTGCCCTGACCTTCTTCCAGGGGCAGTACTCGCTCAGCATCCCCCTCCTCAACGCCGGCGCGCTGATCATCATCACTCCCGCGGTGCTGCTTTTCCTCGTGTTCCAGCGCCAGTTCATCCGCGCCCTCGTCCAGGGCGCCGTCAAGGGCTGATCGCCCGCTTCCTCCTCGAAACGGATCTTCATGACGTTCACGCTGCCCGACCACTGGGTCTGGGACTTCTGGCTCGCCCGTGACGGCGACACCCACCACATGATGTTCCTGCAGGCCCCGATGAGCCTCGGCGACCCCGACCTGCGCCACCGCAACGCGAGCGTCGGATACGCCACCTCCGACGACCTCCGCTCCTGGACGGTCCACGGCACGGTGCTCGAGCCGTCCGGGGGGCACGCGCCGGACGCCACGGCGACGTGGACGGGGAGCATCGTGCGGACGGATGCCGAGTGGCGCATGTTCTACACCGGATCCCGGTTCCTTCGCGACGGGGCCATCACGAACGTCGAGACGGTCCTCGCGGCGTCCTCGGCCGACCTGGCTACCTGGACCAAGGATTCCGCCGTCGTGGTGTCCGCCGACCCGCGCTGGTACGAGACCCTCGAGGCGCAGACCTGGCACGAAGAGGCCTGGCGCGATCCCTGGGTGTTCGCCGACCCCGATGGGGACGGGTGGCACATGCTCGTCACCGCGCGAGCGGGCGATGCGGACTCGCGCGACCGCGGGGTCATCGGTCACGCATGGTCGCCCGACCTGCACCGGTGGGAGGTGCGGCCCCCGCTGAGCCGGCCGGGCGCGGGCTTCGCTCATCTCGAGGTGCCGCAGGTCGTCCGCGTCGACGGACGCTGGGTGCTGGTGTTCTCGTGCGACTCGGCTCACCTCGCCGGCGACCGCCACGGGCGGACGGGCGGCATCTGGGCCGTCGCCCTCGACGATCCGCGTGGTCCGTACCCGATCGAGCGGGCGACCCTCGTCACGGCGGAGAGCCTGTACAGCGGGCGGATCGCCGAAGATGCCGACGGTCGGGCGGTGATGCTCGCCTTCGAGAACGTCTCGTCGGACGGATCGTTCGTCGGAACCCTCTCCGACCCCCTCGCTCTCCGGTGGAACGGTGACCGGCTCGAAGTCGCGGGGGAGGACCGGTGACCGCCGTGAAGGGCACGGTCGCCCCCGGTTACGAGCGCGTCGGAGAAGCGTTCGCGGTCGCCTTCGACGGCCTCCCCGAGATGGGCGCCGCGCTCGCGGTCCGCGTCGACGGACGGGCCGTCGTCGACCTGTGGGGAGGCGTCGCCGACGGCCGCACCGGTCGTCCGTGGGAGCGGGAGACGCCGTCGGTCGTCTTCTCGAGCACGAAAGGGCTCATGTCGATCCTCGTCGCGCGGCTCGTGGCATCCGGGCGCCTCGATCTCGACGAGCCGTTGAGCGCGATCTGGCCCGAGTTCGGTGCGCATGGCAAGCACCTCGTGAGCGTCGGCGACGCCCTCGCCCATCGTGCCGGTGTGTCCGCGCCTCGGGTGAGCGTCTCGCGCGAGCAGCTGCGGGACTTCGACGCGATGACGACGCTGCTGGCCGCGCAGGAACCCCTGTGGGAACCGGGCACGGCGTGGGCGTACCACGCTCTCACCCATGGCTGGCTGTCCGGCGAGATCGTGCGTCGGGCGGGTGGGACGGACCCGGGCGAGGCCTTCGCCGAGATGGCCGCGTCCGTCGGCGGGGGAGCGTGGCTCGGGATGCCGCCGGAGGTCGCCGCCTCCGTCGCGCACCTCCGCGTCGGACCCACGCTGTCCGCCCTCGTGGAGCGGCAGCGGGCGTCCCGGGATCCCTCGACCATCGACTGGCAGGAGCGCGCGATGACGCTCGGGGGAGTCCTTCCCGAGACGCTGGTCACCGACGACGACGGCTTCAACGCCGACGACGTGCGGGCCGCGGTCATCCCCGGTGCCGGGGCGATCGCGACGGCACGGGCGGTCGCGGCGATGTGGTCGGCCACCGTCGCCGACACCGACGGGGTGCGCCTGCTCGATGACGACACCGTGCGGATCGTGACCCGCGAACGCACGGCGGGCGCGCCCGTCTTCCCCGCACCCGCCCCCTGGCCGCGCTGGGCCTCGGGCTTCCAGCTCGACTCGGACGCGCGCCGGTTCCTCGGCGGATCGAGCTTCGGTCACGACGGCGCCGGCGGACAGGTCGCGTTCGCCGACCGCGAGTCGCGGGTGGGTTTCGCCTTCGTCACCAACTGGATGGAGGCCGTCGACCCGCGTGCGACACGGATCGTCGATGCGCTGCGGGCCGTCGTGGCCTGAGGCGACCGCTCAGTCCACCCGCACCCATCCTTCGCCACGGCGCTCGATCGCCCCGGCCGCGGCGAAGGCGTCGAGCCACCCGCCCATGGGCCAGACGCCCCACCGTCCGTGGAACGTCGCCCCGTTGCGAAGGATGTCGTCCAGGTGCTGCCACGGCGGAGACGACACCGGATGCCACTGGTGAAAGGCATCCGCTCCGCCGATCCAGCGCAAGGGGACACCGCGTTCTCGAGCCGTCCACGCGAGGTCGGTGTCCTCCGCTCCGTAGCCCTCGTACCCGGTGTGGAAGCCACCCAGACGCTCCCAGGTCGAGGGGGTCGCGGCGAAGGACAGCGACCAGAACAGGTCGTACTCGGCGGACGTTGCGGCCCGCGTGTCACCGGCCGGCAGCGCGGGTCGCGCTCGATGCGGGCGACGAAGAAACGGGAGGTCGGCGGCTGATTCGGGGCGCTGTACGCTCGCCAGATACGTGACAGGGCCGGCCAGGAGTGCGTCGGGTTCGGCGCGTGCGGCCGCCCGGTACCCGGGGAGAAGCTCCGGCCCCGGGAGGCAGTCCACGTCGAGGAAGACGAGCAGTTCCGCGCCCGCGGCGATCGCCGTCTCCGCGGCCCGATTGCGTCCCTCGCCCACGCGGAATCCGTGCGGTCCCCGCGGCACGTGCAGCGTGTGGGTCCCGGCATCCCGGATGCCGTCGGGCGGCGTCTCGTCGAGCCATGCCTCCACCCGCACGATGTCGTCGGCCACCTCGGCGAGCACGCGGCGCTGTCGTCGGAGGTGGTCGTGGCGCGCGGCGGAGGCGACGGTGATGACGGCGGTCCTCACGGCAGCACCCCCTCGACGGCCGCAGCCATCCGCGCCGCGCCCCCGGCGACCTGCCAGCGCGTCCAGTCGGGCTCGTCGTGCGCAGCTTCTTCGATGATTTCTACCAGGCCAGAGGCTGAAACGTCTGCGTGCGCGCGCCGCGCGAGCCCCCAGTTCCCGAGCGCGTCAGCGGTCGCCTGCTGCTCGTCGAAGGGGCGGTCCTGGGCGATCACGACGGCGCGGGCTCCGGATGCCGCGAGGTCGGCCACGCTGTTCTGCCCGGCCGCGGTGACGACCACCGTGCTCCGACCGATCGCCGGCCACGGATCGCTGACCCGGGAGGCATCATCATGCCCGATGGCCGTGACCTCCCACCCTCGTTCGCAGAGCAACGCCGTGACCGACACGCGCGTCTCGGCGTCGAGCACCCCGCCGAGGAGGAGCACGGAGGGGGTAGCGTCCGCGACCCCCGGGGGCCGTCCGTCGAACCGCGAGATCCCGCCCGTCCAGACGACGCGCTCCCCGTGCGCGGCGAGCCCGGGGGCAGGGACCGCCCCGTGCGGCCACGGCGCGATGATGCGGTCGGCGAGCGCATAGGCGAGGGCGTGAGGCGCATCCGTGCGCACCCCGGGCTGGGTCACCGACACGGTCCGCAGCCCGAGTAGACGCGCGAACGCGACCACCTCGGCGCTCACGTCGACCACGAAGGCGCGCAGCGCCTGATCGGACGCGACACGGGCGATCATCGCCAGGCGCGCACGGTGGCCCGGGTGGTCGTGCGGTGCCCAGTGAAGTGCCCCCCGTGCCGTCGGCTCGGCGTCACGGGGATCGACCACGGAGCCGTCGGCGGCCTCGGAGACGTCGGCGTCCGGAGGAAGCTCGACCCAGTCGACCGCCGGGTCGAGCCCCACCGGCCGGGCCATCGACGAGAACGCCACGACGGGGGTCCGTAGGTGCGGCTGCACGGCGAGGAACCGGGCGACATGACCGAAACCGTGGTGGTGGACGTACCAGCCGATCACCACGACACCGCCGGCACCCGCCGCGCGGCGACAGGCTGGGCGACGTGCGACAGCACGCGTTCCACCTCGCGGTAGCGCTGCGCGAGGGAGTGCTGACGGACCGCCGCCCGCCGTGTCCAGACGCGGGTGAGCGGCTCGCGAGCCCCGTGCGCGGCGAGATCGGCCGCGGCCTTGCCGAGCGCGACGACGTCGCCCGCGGTGACGGTCGCCGATCCCGGCATCCCCGCGAGGACCTCCGACACCCCGCCGATGTCGAAGGCGGCGACGGGCGTGCCGGTGGCGAGCGCTTCCGCGATCACCAACCCGAACGGCTCCTCCCACATGGGGGTCACGAGAGCGACGGCGGAGGAGCCGACGAGACGGCACAGGTCCGGTTGGCGCAGCGGTCCGACGTACCGTGCGTGCGGGCCGAGGCGGGGGACGACCTCCTGCTCGAAGTAGTCGACGTCGCCGATCCGTCCCGCCAGGACGATATGGGCGCCGACGGCGCGCGCGGCTTCGATCGCCAGATGGGGGGCCTTCTCCGGGACGACCCGTCCCGACCACACCCATGACGTCCCGCCATTGCCGCGTGTCCACTGGTCGGTGTCGATGCCGTTGGGGAAGACGAACGCGTCGATTCCCTCCACCGACCAGGCGCGAGCGGTCGCCTGGCTGACGGCCACGAAACGGTGTGGGCTGTCGCGCACCTCTGCAGCGGCCTCGAGCAGCGACTCCAGCGGCGGGGTGTGCAGGGTCGTGACCACCGGGATTCCCGCCTCGTCGCTCCAGCGGATGGGGGCCGGATGAAGGCTGTGATTGTCCACGACGTCGAACAGGTGCCGGTCGGCGATCAGCCGCTGACGCGCGGCGTCGAACGCGGCATCGACGGAAAGGGCGTACCCGAGCGGATAGTCCGTGTCGGAGGAATCCTCCGGGCGCGTCCACTCGGGCGTCGGGAGGCGGAACTCGGGGATGTCGCTGAGGAAGTCCGAACCCTCCGCCGCGCACAGCGTCACCTCGTGCCCGCGCGCCCGCAACCAGCGCACGCGGTCCCAGACGGTGGCCTCGAGGCCGCCCGCGTGGGGCTGTCGCAAGGGGTAGCGCGAGGGCGCGACGACGAGCACGCGCAGGGGCCGCGATGCGCGGGTCATGCTGCGGCCACCATCCGCAGGGCCCGGCGGTACACGCGTACGTGGGCGTCCCGCACGGCGGCGCGTTCGGTGGCACGGTCGCTGCGTCGCCGCTCGACCTCCTCGGCACGTCGCGGCGAGCCGGGTGTCGACCACGCCGGAGCGGTGGCATCCGTGATCGCACGGGCGAGCGCGATCGGATCACCCACGGTGAAGGCGTGGAAGTCCCGCGGGTGCTGCGCGGCGATGTGCCCGACCCGCGTACCGATCACGGGCACCGCGAGGTCGAAGCAGAGCTCCGCCCACCCCGACTGCGTGCCGTGCCGGTACGGCAGGAGGCATGCATCGAGGTCGGAGAGCCACCGTTGAAGTTCGTCGTCGTCCAGGCGGGTCCCGCGCTCGATCGTCACGCCGTCCGCGTCCGCCGCCAGGAGAGCGATGGATGCCGCGGCCTCCGCGTCGCGGACCCGTTCGTTCACGCGCACGACGGCCTCGATGCGGGCGCCCTCGGCCCGGAGGTCGGCGACGGCGCGCACGATGGTCGCGACGGTACCGACGCCGTCGATGTTGGGCCGCAGATCTCGCAGGTGCACACCCACGCGCGTCATCGTCTGCGCGGTCCCGCCGTGCGAGGTCGCCGAGGCGATGAGCGTCGGGTGGGGGATGACGGTCGTGGAGCGGCCGTACTCCCGCCGCACCTCGGCGTCGGCGGAATCGGTCAGGGTGATCAGCTCCGTGGCCGCCGCGGTCAACACGGCCAGCGCGGCGCAGTGCTCGTCCTGGGACGAGAGCTGGGGGTTCTCCAGATCGTGGACGGTGTACACGAGCGGCCGGTTCAACCGCCGCAGCGTGGCGACGGTCGCCGCCAGTTCCGCGGGTGTGTACGACTCCATCCCGAAGTGCAGGTGCACGAGGTCGAACTCGGACGCGTGCTCCTCGAGCCACGCGGGAAGCAGTGCCTGCGGCGGCCACCACTGGCCCTCCGGTGCTCCGGGCACCGGGGGATCGCCGAGCAGACGCACCGCCCGGGGATCGGTGACGGCATCGACGTACGGATGCGAAGACGGCACCGCGGCCACGCGGATCGGGGGGATGGTGGGGACGTCGATTCTCTCTCCTTCTCGTGCAGCTGACTTCGTCGGTGCGCGTACCGCATCGACGGAGACATCGCAATGCAACGGGGCGGTTGGGACGACGACGGCACCGACGGATACGTTCACATCATGAGCGGCGGCAAGAGCGGGGCCACGAGCCTTGCGGACCATGACGGCCCGGTGCTAGCGCGTCGGCGTCACTACGCCGAGTTCTTCGGCGAGGCGCCGTTGCCGTCCCGGTTCGGGGTGGTCGTCGGCAACTGCCAAGCCGAGTCCCTGCGTCTGGTCATCACCTCCGATGCGCTTCCCGCCATCCGCATTCCTGCGGTCCACGAGCTGACGGACGTCGAGACCGCGCGCCTTCACGAGGTCCTCTCCCACGCGTCGTTCCTCGTCGCGCAACCCGTGCGCGACGACTACCGGGGGCTCCCGCTCGGGACGGCGCAGCTGCGCGCATCGCTCCCGTCCGAGGCGCGCATCGTCCTCGTCCCCTCGATCCGTTACGCCGGTCTGCACCCCTTCCAGGTGGTCCTGCGCCTCCCCGGGTTCGAGCCCGACCCGCCTCTCGTCGCGTACCACGACGTCCGGCTCCTCGCCGAGGCGGCGGGTCTTCCCGTCGCCCGGACTCTGCCGCGCGCATCTGTCCGAGAGGTCGCCGCGGAGTCCGTCGCCGAGCTGCGCCGTCGAGAGGGGCTGGGCCTCGACGTGAAGGCATCCGACCTGTTCTCTCCCGTCGTCGCCGACCTCGCCCGCACGGTCAATCACCCGGGGAACGCCGTATTCCTCCCCCTGGGCGAGCGGCTGGCCGCCGCCCTCGGCGCCCCCGGTCAGGCGGTCGACCCGGGCCGACCGATCCTCGCCGGCGTCCGCGCCCCCCTCGAGGAGTGGGTCGTGGACGCGTGGAGCCTGGATGCCGAGCCCCAGCCCGACTGGATCGTCGCGGGCGAGCCCCTGGCCGCCGAAACCGTCGCCGAGGCCCACCGCGCGTGGTACGCCGATCATCCCGACTTCGTCACGGCGGCGGTCACGCGGATCGCCCCGCTTCTGCGTCGGTGGCGGGCGGCATGACGGCCACCCCCGTGGGGACCGCGCCGGTACTGCTCGTCCACCCGGGCCCACACGGGGTGGCGGTGTTCGGGCGAGAAGCGGCCGCGGCGCTCGCCGAGATCGGCGCGAACCCGCGAGCGGTCGCTCCCGAGGAGATCGTGTCGCTCGCGCCGGGCACCCCGGTTCACGCGCAGGTCACCGATCGTCTGTGGGGAAGCTCGCCCGAGGAGGCGACCGAGCACGTCCTCGCGCTCGCCCAGCGTCATCCGTTGACCGTCACACTGCACGACGTCCCCCAGGCCTCCGACGGGGAACGCAACCGTCCCCGCCGTCGCGCGTTCTACGCCGCGGTGGCGCGAGCCGCCGCGGGCGTCGCGGTGAACAGCACGCACGAGCGCGCGCTGCTCGTCGAAGAGGGTGTCTGGGACGGCCCCGTCGCGGTGGTTCCTCTTCCTGTCGCCTCGCAGCCGGTGCAGCACCGCCCCGCTCCGGACGCCGCCGTCGGGGTGCTCGGGTACTTCTACCCGGGGAAGGGCCACGACGAGGCTCTCGCCGCGACGCGTGAGGCCGGACTGACGCGGCTCACGGTGCTGGGGCGGGCGTCCGACGGGCACGCCGCCGAACTGGATGCCTTCGTGCGCGGTGCCGCTGACCAGGGTGTCGCCGTCGAGGTCACCGGGTGGCTGGACGATACGGCGATGGCGACGCGCGCGGGCGCGGTCGCCGTGCCGGTCATCGCCCATCGGCACGTGTCGGCGTCGGGGTCGCTGGCCTCGTGGATCGGCTGGGGTCGTCGCCCCGTCGCGGTCCGCAACCGCTATATCGACGAGATGTCCGCGTTGCGTCCGGGCGCGCTCGCCGTGGTCGAACCCGACGCCCTCCCCGCGGCCATCCGCGACGCCGTCGACGACACGTCCTCGACCTGGCATGGCATCCACCCCGTCCCGTTCGACCGCGCCGACGCGGCCCGCGCCTACCTTCGCTGGTGGGACGAGGTGCTCTCGTGAACGGGCGCGGCTGGGTCGTCGGCAACCGCTGGGACGAGGTCGACGAGCCATCGCGCCTGGCGCGGGTGAGCGTCATCGTCACCCATTACGCCCAGCAGGCGGAGCTCGAGCGCACCCTTCACGCCCTCGCGAACCAGGATTACCCCGCCGATCTGCTCGAGATCGTCGTGGCCGACGACGGTTCTCCCACGGCCCCGGTCGTGCCCGCGGGGGTGCGCGTGGTGAGCCAGCCCGATCTCGGGTTTCGTGCGGCGGCCGCCCGGAACCGCGGCGTCGAGGCCAGCACGGGGGAGGTCTTGTGCTTCCTCGACGCCGACACGTCGCCTGAGCCCGGATACGTCCGGGCGATGACGCGCCTGCCCGCTCTGCTCCCCGAAGCGGTCACGGTCGGTCGACGACGGCACGCCGATTTCGCGGGCATCGAGACGACGGCACCGGTCGCCGCGGCGGCTCCGGCCGTCGAGTTGCCGGAGCCGCAGTGGCTCCTCGACGCCTACGCGCGGACGGGGAACCTCCTCGACGCCGATGACCGCAGCTACCGCTACGTGATCGGTGCGGTCATGGCGTGCTCGCGGGCGATGTTCGATGACGTCGGAGGGTTCGAGGAGAGCTTCACGTCTTACGGCGGCGAGGACTGGGAGTGGGCGCACCGTGCCTGGCAGGCGGGTGCCGTGTTCGCCCATGTCCCTGCGGCGGTGGCCTGGCACGACGGTCCCGAGTGGGCCGGGCGCGCCGGTGTCGACCGCCTGAGCGAGGGCAACGCGCAGACGCTCGCCCTCGCCGCGATGATCCCTGTCGCCGGTTCGACCGGCCGCGGTCTGTTCCCGGCGACCCCCGACGTCGCGGTGCACCTCGCCGGCGACGCGAGCCCTGCCGCGACCTTCCTGTGCGTCGATTCGATCCTCGCGTCGTTCCCCCGGGCGACGGTCATCCTGGATGCCGCACCCGCCGCGCTCGCGCTGACCTCCGATCCGCGGGTCACGGTCGGCGAGACCCCCGACGCGCGCGTCGTGCTGCGCCTCAACCATCCCGTGGTCATGGGCGAGGTGGACGAACTCCGCAAGCGCCTCGCCGATCTCGGACAGGGGGACGAGGGACGGCTCACCCTGCGGAGCGCCGAGGGGACGGTCGTGGGGGAGGCGGTCTCACGACGGGCGCGCCGCAGAGAAGAGCGATGGGGACAGCCCGTCGGTTTCGCCTCCGGCGATCTCGACGCGAGCGGAGTCCACGTCCTGGCGGACGAACCTCACCTGGAGTCATGGGTCGGCGGTTGGGGTGGCCTCGACCGGTGGACGTGAAATCCGCGTGATTCCGCGGTTTCGGGGGTGCGACACGCCCGGGCGGTGCTGTGGATTGGACGAGTCGGTGGGATCCGCGTAACTTATTACTTGTTCGCCCCACAGGGGAGAGCGGAGCGGCCGAAAGGCCCCGCGTCCTCTCAAGCGGTGAACCACCCCCAACACTCACACTTGAGAGTTTCTACTCTCTGGTCTACAGTTGGGATCCTGCCACTCGGCGCCTGTCATCGACACAAGATCTTCCTCGAGAAGCGTTTTTTGTCGTGTTGACGGCCGCATGTGGCGCATATAGAAGTGAACTGCCTCACGGGTAGGTCGAGAGATCGTTTCTGTGGGTGCGTCCGTTCCTTGAGAACTCAACAGCGTGCA
The DNA here is from genome assembly GCF_001476655.1 of Microbacterium testaceum. Taxonomy (GTDB): domain Bacteria; phylum Actinomycetota; class Actinomycetes; order Actinomycetales; family Microbacteriaceae; genus Microbacterium; species Microbacterium testaceum_C. The sequence goes on from NZ_LDRT01000118.1 coordinate 14,321, forward strand.
CTTGTCAAATGCCAATTTATTCCTCGTTGGTCCGTTTTTGCGGATTGCGAGTAATTCCTTTGGATCAAAGTCCAACCCTTTGGGGTTGGCATCTGGAT
>NZ_LDRT01000119.1 GCF_001476655.1 Microbacterium testaceum
CGCACCGTCACCCCCGACGGCGCGGACATCACCTACGGGTACGACGACCACGACCGCGTCACGACAGTGGTGACCGCGGACGGCGGCATCGTCACGTACGACTACCCCAACGACCTCGAGCGGAACCCGTCCCGGGTGACCGATCCCGGTGGGGGTGTCACCGAGTTGGACTGGGCCGACGGGCTGCTCCGCCGCGTGGAGGACCCCGAGGGTGTCGTCGTGCGCTTCGACTACGACGCGCACGGGGAACTGGTTGCCACGCGCAACGCCGACGGCGCGACCGCGCGGCTGGTGCGCGACGCGACGGCCCGGGTGACGCAGGCCATCACCCCCCTCGGGGCCGTCACCCGGTACGTCTACAGCGACGCCGGGGCCCTGGCATCCCGGGAAGACCCGGACGGCGCGATCTGGCGGTACGAACACGGACCCGGCGGGGTCGTCACCGCGATCATCGACCCCCTCGGTGCTCGCACCGAACTGGAGTACGGACCCCACGGGGCCCTGACTCGCACGATCGACCCGCTCGGCCGGGCCATCGACCGGTCATTCGACGCGTTCGGCAACGTCACCGGCGTCACCCTCCCGGACGGGGCCGCGTGGGGCTTCACCCACGACGCCCTCTCGCGGCTCCGAGCCATTACGGACCCCGCCGGCGGGGTCTGGACCCGCGAGTACGACGCGGTTGGCGACCTGGCGCGGACGACGGATCCGACCGGGGTGTCGGCCGCGGCGTCTCGGACCGACACGACTCGCACGATCCAGACCGCGTTCGAGCAGACGTCGGTCCGCTACGACGCGTTCGGTCGGCCGGAACGGATCCAGGATGCCGCGGGCGATGCGTCTCTGATCACCTACGACGCCTGCGGACGCCCCGTGGAGGTGCTGAACGCGGATGGCGGGCTGACCCGCTTCGAACGCGACCTCGCCGGTCGTGTCACCGCCATCACCACCCCGGCCGGTCGTACGACCCGCTACGAGTACGACTCGTGCGGTCGTCCCGCCGCCGCGATCGATCCCCTGGGTGCGCGCACCACGTTGGAGTACGACGCGGACTCTCGCGTGATCGCTCGTGTCCTTCCCACGGGGGAGCATGCGGAGATCGAGTACGACGTAGCCGGTCGGGTGGTGCGCGAGCACGTTCCTGGTGCGGGAGTCGCACGTTTCGGGTACGACAAGGTCGGCCGCCCGATCTTCGCGCAGGATGCGCGGTTCGGCATCCGTCGCTTCTCGTACGACGCCGCCGGTCAGCTCGTCACCGCGACCAACGGCATCGGCGGCGTCACCCGCTACGCCTATGACGAGCGGGGGCGGGTGGTGTCGATCACCGACCCCGCCGGCGGGGTCACCACCCGCACGTACACGCAGCTCGACAAGGTCGCCACCCAGACCGACCCGCTCGGGCGCGTCACCACCGCGGACTACGACGCCGCGGGCCGTCAGATCCGCCAGACCAGCCCCGACGGGACCGTCACGGAGTGGTCGTACGACGACGCCGGCCTCGAATCCGGGCTCACCGTCAACGGCAAGCCGGTGACCGAGGTCCGTCGCGATGCGCGTGCCCGCACGGCGACGATCATCGACCACACCACCGACGAACCCACCACCCACACCCTCAGGTTCACCCGCCTGGACCGCCTCGCCGAACGCACCACGACCGGCCCCACCGGGCAGCGGTCGACCCGGTGGGAGTACGACGCGGACGGCGCCCGCACCCGCCTCACCACCCCCGACGGGGTGACGGTCGACTACACCAGGGATGCCGCAGGGCACCTCACGCGCATCGACCACTCCCGCCTGGGTGCGGTGCACTACACCCGCGACACGTTCGGGCGAATCCTCCAAGCCCGCGCCGGCGACAGCCTCCAGACCTGGGAATACGTAGACGGGTTCCCCGTCGCGCACACCCGCACCGACACCGACGGCGCCACCCTCACCCGCATCACCCGCGACGACGCCGGCCGCATCACCACCATCGACGGCCCCGACGGCACCACCCACTACACCCACGACAACGCCGGACAACTCCGCTCGGCGGTCCGCGACGAGCACGCGAATGCGTGGGAGTACGACACCGCCGGGCGCCTGGTCCGCGAAACCCGTGACGATGTCGAGCGGGCGTTCGCGTACGACCTCGCCGGGCAACTCCTCACCCTCACCGACGCTGACGGTGCCACGACCTACGCCTACGACGGGCAAGGGCGCCGCACCCGCGAGACCACCTCCACCGGGTCGACGGAGTACGCGTGGGATGACCGCGGCTGGATCCGCACGATCACCGCACACACCCCCGACGGGGGACAGCGTCGCACCGACCTGCGCGTGAACGCGCTCGGCGAGCTCGCCGAAGTCGACGGCATCCCCCTGACCTGGGATGCCGGCACCTACGCGTCCACCCCGCTCACCGTCGGGGACACCGACGTGTTCCACGCACCCGGCGCCATCACCGGCATCGGCGACACCTGGACCACCGGCGGATGGCGCAGCACCCGCACCACCACCACCGACGACCCCTGGGAAGCCCTCACCACCGCCAACGCCCTCGGCGGGGGAGCCGTCGGCATCAGTCCCGCCGGTGGCCTCGACGTCGCGGGGCTCGAGTGGATGGGCACCCGCGCCTACGACCCCACCACCCGCGGATTCCTCAGCACCGACCCGATCACCGCGCCCGCCGGTGCCGCCTGGTCAGCGAACCCGTACTCGTTCGCGGGCAACGACCCCCTCCACGCCACCGACCCCCTCGGCCTGCAACCCGTCACCGACGAACAACTCACCGCCTACGCCAACGCCCACCAAGGCGCCCTCGCCACCGCCGGCCACGCCATCGGCGAATGGTGGAACGACAACTGGGAGTACGTCGCCGGCGGCGCCATGGTCATCGCCGGAGGGGTCATGATGGCCACGGGCGTCGGCGGCCCGGTGGGGGCCATGCTCATCGGCGCCGGTGCCGACACCATCATCCAGAAGGCCACCACGGGCGAGGTCAACTGGGGCGAGGTCGCGCTCAGCGGCGCGCTCGGCGCGTTCGGGGGCGCGGGCGTGGCCGCTCGCGCCGGACTGACGGGCGCGAAGGCGGCCATCACCGCGGGGGCTGCGTCGGGTGGTGTCAGCGGCGGCGTGATGAACACATACAGCTATCTCACCGGTCCCGGCCCCCACACGGTGGCGGGAACACTCGGCGCGGCAGGAGGCGGGGCACTGGCAGGAACGGTGCTCGGCGGCGCTGGAGGTGCCGCGGGTCACGCCGTGAGCGACAAGCTCATGGGACTCATCACACACAACCCGTCCGCCGACGTCATGGCCATGGGGCGATCCATGAAGTACCGCGTCGAGCCATATGCCATTGATAACGGGTACGGCTACTACGAGGCCCTGCCGAAGCCTCTCTTCAACACGGGAGAGAAACTCCTGGGACACGACCTCAACGAGAGCGTCAACGTGTGGGTCAACAAGAAGTGGATCAATTACCAAATGATGCAGGGAAAGGGTCTAGTCGATATCGGCGCACCTGACCCCGCGCTCCGCCCTCCCGGGGTGCCCCCGCTTGATCACAGCCCCTACTATTCGATGGAGTTGGAGCAGGTTTCGGGTTATGGCGGATACTCGCAGGACATCCAGTCATCGTGGAACTTGACGTGACGCCAGATACGTAATAAGAACTGAGGCCACACATGCCAGACATCGAAATAGTCAAATTCAGGTACGCACCCCCCGAGGGCCCTCGGTGGCTGCCGTTACGATTTCGACGACGTCGGTTTGAGATCAAAGAAGATTTTCCACCCAACTCCATCGTCGACTTCGACGGCCTGACTAAACGCTGTCCGGGCGGCGGTACTGACTTTCAGATGTGCCTGACACTTGCCGGGCGGCTCGCTGACGCCAACGACCCACGATGGGTGGGCTTTCCATTCGCCGCTCCCATGGACGACTAGCCAGAGGCGAGATGCGCGAGGGTTCGCATCTCGAAGATGAGTTGAAACCTGACCGACAAAAATGACCACTGGGTAAACCAGTGGTCCTTGCACCCGAACGGTTGACACCGATGGACCAGATCAGCTCGTTCATCACGAACTACATGCCTTTTCTTTTGAACGCCGATCGATACAAGGTAGTCGAAACGATGGAGACTGCGGCGAACGGAGGTGATTCCGTCGTCGTGTTTGTTTCGGATGGACTCCACTTTCGCTTCATAAAAGAACGAGATCAGCTATTCCTCGACCTCCGACCGCCGACCTCGCAGAAAGAGAAAGACTGGTACTCGATCGGGGGCCGGCGGTTCCGCGATCTCCGGCCACCTCGGGAAGGGCCTTGCGGAAGAGATAGCGGAACGATTCCCTGGTTTCGTCGCGGCCACGACCAGTGGCCGACACGCTGCGCCCCTCAACTACGGAAGCATGCTGGCTGAGCTGGGGGTGAGCCACGTAACGGGCGCCCTCGGCGGCCTGGTGAACACCGCGCTCAAGCCCGGCGACGTGAGGTCGACGGACATGGTCAGTGGTCTGCTCCAGGGCTTCGCGAACGGCGGGGACGGACCCGTCGTGGGAAGGTGGGCACCGTAATGGCGACTCCTCGGCGCAAGTCCTCGCTCAGGCTCAAGGTGTTCGGATCGATCTTCCTCCTCATGGTGGGAGTTGTGGTCTTCCTCCTCTTCGTCGCCCCGTCGCTGGAGCGGAACGCGCTCACGACATGGCAGTGCGACGTGACATCGGCGGAGCCTCATGAATCGTCAGGCACATTCAAGGGGTCGACCACCCTCCCCAGCGTGCTCCTGCACACGAGCGACTGCGGCGACATCGCCCTGCAGAACGGGGTGACCTTCGACAACAACACCGAGATCGCCGCCGACTTCGTGCCGGGCACCTACGACTTCCAGATTGGTTGGGTATCCGTATACCTGATCAGGCTTCTCCCCAACGGGCTTCCCGAGGCCCAGTCGTATGAGCCCGTGAGCTGACCGACGCCACGACCGAGTGCCCGAAAGGCTGAGCCATGAACTTCTCCACCACTGCCGTGAGCGTCGGAGTCGCCGTCGCCGCGATGGTCATCGTCACACTCGCCGTGTCAGCCGGCATCCGCCGCTCGCCCTCGACCGCGACGTACAAGGCGACGAAGGGCAACGTGCTCTTCGTCGTGTCCACTCGCCGGTGGCAGCGCGTTCTCATCCGCTCCGTGGGAATCATGGCGATCGCCATCGGCGTGCTGTTCCTTCTGGTGTTCGCGACCCGGCCAGGCTCGGACACCGGCATGGCCATTGCCGGCGCGGTTGCGATCCCCGCCGGGGTTCTGCTCGTCCTCCTCGCCAAGGGCATGCGCCGCCTGCGCCTCGAAGTGACCCCCGACACCATCTGGTCCTTCCCGATGATCGCCGCACCCCGCGAGATCCCCCTCGCCGAGCTCACGGCCCTCGCCCCGCACATCACGAGCAACTACGGCGGCATCCTGGGCAAGACCGGGTCGAAAACCCGGTTCTACGCCACCGGCATCATGCTCGGCTACCCGCAGCTCATCGAATACTTCCGGCAGTACCGCCCCGACCTCCCGATCCCGGAGGCCGCTCGGCCCCTACAGGAAAGGTGAGGCGCGTCGATGACGGCGGACCCCAAGGATGCCGCGGTAGCGAATCTGTCGGCACTCGCCGATGTCCTGAGAACCATCGGCCAGGAACGGTACGCGACGTTCTTCGACGGCGTCGTCGGTGACCTCCTTCACGCCGGCGACCCGGGCGAGGTTCGAGAAGCAGCCGCCCGCGGCCTGGCGGCCTTCGGCGGCATGAATTCGGTCAACGACCTCGTCGTGATGGACGGCAGCGTGCCCGATATCGAGAACAATCGCGCAATCGATGAGCGACGGGAAGCCGTCTACGACGCCCTGACGCACCTCATCTGACGGATCGTCGACAGGCGGACACCGTCCCGCGCGGCGGCGGCTTTCCGATTCGTTAAGAACATCGCTTTTTACGGACCCCTAGAGCAAGAATTCTTCTCGAAACTCTTTAGCGTCGCCTCATGGCCCATCCCACGACGACGCGGATACCGTGCTGAGCGCCGCCACGCGCGCCGTCTTCTTCGTGTCCGACAGCACGGGGATCACCGCCGAGACGCTCGGCAGCGCGCTGCTCGCCAACTTCCCCGCCGCCCACTTCGACCGGCACACGATCCCCTTCGTCGGGACCGTCACGCCGGTGTCGAGAGTGACCGCGGCACTGCAGAGCGCCACGACGCCCGAGGCCGCGCCGATCGTGTTCGCCACGGTGAAGGATGCCGGCATCCGGGCTCAGATCGCCGGTTCCGCCGCGGTGGTGATCGATCTGCTCGCCGGCCACCTCACGGAGCTCGAGGCCGCCCTCGAGACACCGGCCGAGCAGCGCTCGGGGCAGTACCACGGCCTCGGCGACCTCGAGCGGTACTTCGCCCGGATGCGCGCCGTGGAGTTCGCGATCGAGCACGACGACGGGCAGAGCGGACGCGCCCTCGACACCGCCGACGTCATCATCGTCGCGCCCTCTCGCTGCGGGAAGACCCCGACCACGATGTATCTCGCCCTGCACTACGGCCTGCTCGTCGCGAACTACCCCCTCACCGACGACGACTTCCCCGCCGACGGCCTGCCCCGCATCGTCGCCCCGCACGCCGACCGCTGCTTCGGGCTGACGACCACCGCTCTTCGCCTCAGCCAGGTGCGGCACGAGCGCCGCCCGCAGTCGACCTACTCCAGCCTCGCCCAGTGCACCCTCGAGATCCGCCGGGCCGAAGACCTTTACCGCCGCAACCGCATTCCGTTCCTCAGTTCCGCGACCCGGAGCGTCGAGGAGATGTCCGCCGTGATCCTGCAGTCGATGAAACTGCGCGATCGCTCCCACGAAAGGCCCACCCTGTGACCAACATCCTGCACTTCCACGAGATCGGCATGAGCGACCTCGCCCAGGTCGGCGGCAAGAACGCCTCGCTCGGCGAGATGGTCTCGCATCTGGCATCCGCCGACGTCCGCGTCCCGCCCGGCTTCGCCACCACCTCGGAGGCGTTCGGGCGCTTCCTGGCCGAGGCGGGGCTCGACGCGCGCATCCGCGCGGCCGTCGAGGGCATCGACGTCGATGACGTGGCCGCGCTGAGCCAGCTCGGCGCCCTGGTGCGCACGTGGATCGAGGAGCAGCCGTTCCCCGCCGACCTCGAGGCCGACATCCGCACCGCGTACGCGGCGCTCGTGGCGAACGAGGCGGATCCGGATGCCGTGACCTGGGCGGTGCGCTCCAGCGCCACCGCGGAGGACCTCCCGGATGCCTCATTCGCGGGGCAGCAGGAGACCTTCCTCAACATCGGCGGGATCGAGAACATCCTGCAGGCGATCCGTCGCGTGTTCGCCTCGCTCTACAACGACCGCGCGATCGCCTACCGGGCGCACCACGGCTTCGACCACCACGAGGTCGCCCTCTCGGCCGGGGTCCAGCGCATGGTGCGCTCCGACATCGGCGCCTCGGGCGTCATGTTCACCCTCGACACCGAGTCGGGCTTCGAGGACGCCGTGTTCGTCACGAGCTCTTACGGCCTCGGCGAAGCGGTGGTGCAGGGCGCGGTGAACCCCGACGAGTTCTACGTCTACAAGCCGTCGCTGCGCGCCGGCCGCCCCGCGATCCTCAAGCGCTCGGTCGGCGAGAAGGCCATCGCGATGCGCTACACCGACGGCATCCATGTCGACGGCAGCACGGCTTTCGTGGAGGTGGATGCCGCCGACCGGGCGCGCTTCTCGCTCACCGACGCGGAGGTCGAGGAGCTCGGCCGCATCGCCCTCGTGATCGAGGAGCACTACGGCCGCCCGATGGACATCGAGTGGGGCAAGGACGGCGTCGACGGGAAGCTCTACGTCCTGCAGGCCCGACCCGAGACGGTCGTGTCGCGCCAGTCAGCCAACGTGCTCCGCCGCTTCGTGCTCGCCGAGCGCGGTCCCGTGCTGCTCGAGGGCCGCGCGATCGGCCAGCGCATCGGGGCGGGGCGCGTGCGCGTGCTCACCTCGATCGACCAGATGGCCGACTTCGCGCACGGCGACGTGCTCGTAGCCGACATGACCGACCCCGACTGGGAGCCGATCATGAAGCGCGCCTCGGCGATCGTCACCGACCGCGGTGGCCGCACGTGTCACGCGGCGATCATCGCCCGCGAACTCGGCATCCCCGCCGTCGTCGGCACGGGCGTCGCGACCCGCGCCCTCACCGACGGCCAGGAGGTCACCGTCTCGTGCGCCGAGGGCGACGACGGCCTCGTGTACGGCGGCATCCTGCCCTTCGTCGAGGAGCAGACCGAGTTGGACCGGATGCCGGAACCCCCGGCCAAGATCATGATGAACGTCGGCACCCCCGACCAGGCTTTCGCGTTCTCGCGGCTGCCGCACGCGGGCGTGGGCCTGGCGCGCCTGGAGTTCATCATCAACCGTCAGATCGGCATCCACCCGCGCGCGCTGCTCGACCTCGACACGCTCGACGGGGACCTCGCCGACGACATCCGTGCGCGCGTGGCGGCGTACCCGTCGCCCGAGGAGTACTTCATCCAGCGCGTGGCCGAGGGCGTCTCGATGATCGCGGCGGCCTTCGCCCCCGAGCCGGTCATCGTGCGCCTGTCGGACTTCAAGTCGAACGAGTACGCCAACCTCATCGGCGGACCGCTGTACGAGCCGCACGAGGAGAACCCGATGCTCGGCTACCGCGGCGCCGCGCGGTACGTCTCGCCGGAGTTCCGCGCGTGCTTCGACATGGAGTGCGAGGCCCTGCGCCGCGTGCGCGACGACATGGGGCTCACGAACGTGCAGATCATGGTGCCGTTCGTGCGCACCGTCGGTGAGGCCGCCGCGGTGATCGAGTTGCTCGCCGCGAACGGGCTGCGACGCGGCGAGAACGGGCTGCGGATCGTCATGATGTGCGAGCTTCCCGCCAACGCGATCCTCGCCGAGCAGTTCCTGGAGTACTTCGACGGCTTCTCGATCGGCTCGAACGACATGACCCAGCTGAGCCTCGGCCTCGACCGCGACTCCGCGCTCATGGCATCCGCCTTCGACGAACGCGACCCGGCCGTCCGGCACCTGCTCGGCATGGCGATCGACGCGTGTCGACGCCAGGGCAAGTACGTCGGAATCTGCGGGCAGGGGCCCAGTGACCACCCCGACTTCGCCGAGTGGCTCGTGGCGCGTGGCATCCAGTCGCTGTCACTGAACCCCGACACCGTGGTCGAGACGTGGCTGGCGTTGGCCGCGAGCGAGCGGCCGAAGGGTCAGGTGCTGACGGAGGCGCACCTGGGGGTGCCCCGGCGCGACTGAACGCGATCCTGCGCGAGGGGCCCGATTCCGCGGCGGAAGAGCGGTGGGGTCGGGCCCCTCGCGCCGGGTCCGAGGGGCCGTCAGTCCTCGGTGAACAGCGCGGACGACGCGCGACGGATGTGCGCTTCGGTCACGTCGGCCGCGTGCTCGGCGTCGCCCGCGATGATGGCCTCGAAGATCGCGTGGTGCTCTCGCTGCAGCTGCGCGGACTGGTCGCTCCACTCGGTCTTGCGCTCGATGGCGTGGAGCAGCGGGATGCGCACCGCCTCGCGGATCGCTCCCGTGAGCGCCGCCGACAGGCTGCTCCCCGACGCGTCGGCGATCGCGAGGTGGAAGCGCGTATCGGCCTCGTTGAACGCCACGCGATCGCCGAGCGCAGTGTCGCCGGCGGCGAGCGCGTCGGCGATACGGGTACGCGCGACATCGGTGAGTCGACGCGTGGCCGAGGCGGCGCTCGCGCGCTCGAGCACGATCCGCGCCTCGGTGACGTCTTCGATGGTGAAGTTCGACAGCGCGACGTGCAGGCGCAGGAAGCGGCTGAGCGCTTCGCGGGGAAGCGCCGCCACGAAGGTCCCCGCGGCGGCTCCGGCCCCGGGCTGCGAGCGCAGCACGCCCTGGCTCTCGAGCACGCGAACGGCCTCACGCACCCCCGCGCGACTCACCTCGAGGTTCGCCGCGAGCTCGCGCTCGGGCGGCAGCGCGTCGCCGACCTGGAGGGTCCCGGACAGGATGCGGTCTTCGATCACCTCGATGACAAGCTCGTGTGCCCGGGCCCGTTTGACCGGGAGCCAGAGGCCCGCGTCCGCGTGATCGGGCGTGGAGGGGGATGCCATGCGCCTACCGCCTTCGGAAGAGAGTGTTGACAGCGTATCGGTCTACCCGTTACCGTGCGTTAGCGGTCTGACCTCTTAGTGGTCGGCGCTTCGCAACAACGACGTTCGAAGAAAGGCCCCGATGTACACCCCCGAACTCGCGCCGATCGGCGCCAGCATCGTGCTCTCGGCCCTGGTGGCGAGCCTCCCGTTCCTCACGGTCTTCCTCACGCTCGGCCTGCTGCGCTGGAAGGCGCACTGGGCCGGGCTCTCCGGGCTCGGTGTCGCTCTCCTCGTGGCCGTGTTCGGCTACCGGATGCCCGTCGACCTCGCGGCTCTGTCCGCGACGCAGGGATTCGTCTTCGGCCTCTTCCCCATCATGTGGATCGTGCTCAACGCCATCTGGCTCTACGAGCTCACCGTGCGCAGCGGCCGCTTCGAGGATCTGCGCCTGGTCATCAACGCCCTGAGCGACGACCCGCGTATCCAGGCGATCATCATCGCCTTCGGCTTCGGCGGCCTGCTGGAGGCCCTCGCCGGCTTCGGGGCCCCCGTCGCGATCACCGGGGTGATGCTCATCGCCGTGGGGTTCACCCCCATGCGCGCAGCGGTCATCGTGCTCCTGGCCAACACCGCGCCCGTCGCGTTCGGCGCGGTCGGCACGCCGATCGTGACCGCCGGCACACTCACCGGCATCGACTACCACGAGATCGGCGCCGTCGTCGGACACCAGACACCGATCGTCGCGCTCTTCGTCCCGTTCATCCTCGTCCTGCTCGCCGACGGATGGCGCGGTCTGAAGGAGACGTGGCCCGCCGCCCTGACCTTCGGCGTCGTGTTCGCGATCGCGCAGTGGGTCAGCGCCACGTGGATCTCGGTCGAGCTCACCGACATCGTGGCATCCCTCGCCGGAATCGCCGCCGCGGTGATCCTCCTCCGTTTCTGGCAGCCGCGCGGTACGGCCGCGGCCCGCGAGCGCCTGCTCAAGGAACGCTCGGCCAGCCTGGTCGGCGCGAGCGTCACCGGCTCGGGTGGCGGTTCCGGATCGACGGATGCCGAGACCCCGGCGAACCGGAAGGCTCTCACGCCCCGGACGGTCTTCTTCGCCCTGTTCCCGTACCTCCTCGTGGTCGTGGTCTTCTCGCTGGCGAAGCTGTGGGTTCCGCTGAAGACGTTCCTCGCCGGCACCGACGTCAAGATCGGCTGGCCGGGCCTCGACGGCAACATCCTGACCGCGAGCGGGAAGGCCGCCGGCTCCACCGTGTACACGTTCGCGTGGCTCTCCTCGGCGGGCAGCCTCCTGATCATCTGCGGCATCGTCGTGGCTCTCGTCTACCGCCTGCCGCTCCGCGAGGCGGGCCGGGCCTGGATCCAGACGCTCGTGAAGCTCCGCTTCTCGCTGCTCACCGTCGGATCGGTCCTGGCCCTGGCCTACGTCATGAACATGTCGGGCATGACGCTGACGATCGGCGCGTGGATCGCCGGTACGGGGGCGCTGTTCGCCTTCCTCTCGCCCATCCTCGGCTGGTTCGGCACGGCCGTCACCGGCTCCGACACCAGCGCGAACGCCCTGTTCGCGACCCTGCAGCAGAGCGCCGCGCTGCAGGCCGGGATCGATCCGACCCTGCTCGTGGCCGCCAACACCTCGGGCGGAGTGATCGGCAAGATGATCAGCCCGCAGAACCTCGCCATCGCCGCGACCGCCGTCGGACTGGTCGGCCAGGAGGCCACGATCCTGCGCAAGGTCATCTGGTGGAGCCTCGGCATGCTCGCGGTCATGTGCGTGCTCGTGGGCCTGCAGTCCTCCGTCCTGTCGTGGATGCTCCCGTGATCCCCCTTCCCCTCCCGTCGAAAGGCACGCCATGTCCGCTGTGACACGTCAGTTCCCCAACCCGGTCGAGCTGCTCGAGCTGATGCAGTTCAAGCGTCCGGACTTCAACGGCCGCCGTCGGCGACTGAATGCCGCTCTCACCATCGGCGACCTCCGCGACATCGCGAAGCGGCGCACGCCGGCCGCCGCCTTCGACTACACCGACGGCGCCGCCGACAGCGAGGAGGGCCTCGCCCGCGCCCGCCAGGCCTTCGGCGACGTCGAGTTCCACCCGTCGATCCTGCGAGACGTGTCGCACGTGGACACGTCGTGCCAGATCTTCGGCGGCTCCTCGGCGCTGCCCTTCGGGATCGCCCCGACGGGGTTCACGCGGCTGATGCAGACCGAGGGCGAGATCGCCGGAGCGGGCGCCGCGGGGGCCGCCGGCATCCCGTTCACGCTCTCGACGCTGGGCACGAGCTCGATCGAGTCGGTCAAGGAGGCCAATCCGCACGGACGGAACTGGTTCCAGCTGTACGTGATGAAGCAGCGCGAGATCTCGTACGCGCTGGTCGAGCGGGCCGCGGCCGCGGAGTTCGACACGCTGTTCTTCACCGTCGACACCCCCGTCGCCGGTGCCCGCCTCCGTGACAAGCGCAACGGCTTCTCGATCCCGCCCCAGCTGAGCGTGTCGACGATCGTCGACGCCCTGCCGCGCCCCTGGTGGTGGTGGGACTTCCTGACCACGCCGAAGCTCGAGTTCGCCTCGCTCAGCGCGACCGGGGGAACCGTCGGCGAGCTGCTGAACTCCGCCATGGACCCGTCGATCTCGTTCGACGACCTCGCCGAGATCCGGGCCCTGTGGCCGGGCAAGCTCGTGATCAAGGGCGTGCAGAACGTCGAGGACTCACGGCGGCTCGCCGACCTCGGCGTCGACGGCATCGTTCTCTCCAACCACGGCGGACGTCAGCTCGACCGCGCCCCCGTGCCGTTCCACCTGCTGCCCGAGGTGGTGCGAGAGGTGGGGGCCGACACCGAGATCGCGATCGACACCGGCATCATGAACGGCGCCGACATCGTGGCATCCCTCGCCCTGGGGGCGAAGTTCACCCTCATCGGCCGCGCGTACCTCTACGGCCTGATGGCGGGAGGCCGCGAGGGAGTGGACCGGGCGATCGCGATCCTCGCCGACCAGGTCGTGCGCACGATGCAGCTGCTGCAGGTGACCTCGATCGCGGAGCTGACTCCGGCGCACGTGACCCAGCTCGAGCGGCTCGTCCCTCGGCGGACGGCATCGCCTCGGACCGGCTCCGCCGTGTGACGCAGGCCTCTCCGATCGCGGTCGCCGTGACGCGGCGCGGCTGAGCGCGCGCCTCACCACCCCGGGAACGGGGCCTGCGCGGCAGCCGCCGCCGTCACGGGGTTCGCCCCGGGGCGGCGCGCGGCCGCCGCGACCAGAGCGGGATCGAGCCGGAACGCGCCCAGCGGTAGCGGGATCGCGGCGGGGGTCACGACCCGGACGACGCGGCCGTCGCGGGCGAGGTCGACCGTCCAGGTCTCGGTGGCGCGGCTCACCGCGGCAGGACCCGGGCGGAGGTCGTCGAGGCGTCCGCGCAGAGCGGTCCGCACACGCGGGTCGAGGGCGAGCTGCACGTGCGCGAGCGGATCGAGGAGGCGTCGACGTCCGTGCGCGTCGCCGGGGGCATAGCGGCGGTCCGCGCGGTGCGGGACGACACCCGGCACGCCGAGCGCGTGCAGCGTCGAGCGCGGATCGTCGAGCGACCGGGCGATCGTCAGCTGCCACAGCGCTCGGGCGATCGCGGCGCGCTGACCGGACGCGTCGAAGCCGTATCCGCCACCGACCGTGAGGATGCGTCCGTCGTCGACCGCGGCCAGCGTGACCGGGCCGAGCACCCCGCGATCGAGGCGGCGAAGAGTCAGGTCGAGCTCAGCGTCGGCCCACAGCTCCCGCACCTCCCCCGACGGATCGAGGGATGCCGCGGGCGCGAGGCCCGTCCACCAGCACCACAGGGCGTCGTCGACCACGACCGAGCGCTCCGCGTTCCGTCGTGCGTGCGCGGCACTCGCGCCGGCACCGAACCCGCCCAGGAGCGGGGGGTGGGCCAGCGGTTCGTCGGGGCGCGCGTCGGCGGGCCGAGCGATCGCGGCGGTGTACGGCATCCACCCCTCGGCCGATCCGGTCGGTCCGTCTCGACGGGCGCGAACCCAGAGGCGCTCCGCCCCGTCGTCGGCGGCGCCCAGGGGAAAGCCCGGCTCCGCTCGTTCGGCCGGGTCGACCCAGCCCAGCACCGACGGGCGGAGCACCGCCGCGCCCTCGGCGGCGAGCGCGTGCGCCGAGGCGCGACGCTGCTCGAGCTGCCCGTGATCCGCCGACCACCAGTGCCGGCGCACGGCGGCATCGATCGACGCGTGGTCGACCTCTCGGGCGAGATCGACCACGACGGCGTGGGCATCGACGCCCGTCGCGTCAGGCATCGCGACCTGGAGATGCCGGAAGGAGGAGGGGAACGGGGCGGGATGCCGGATCCGGACCGGGCGAGCCGTCAGGGACGCGTCAGGCATGCGGCAGCGGGAAGAGGTTGATCTCGGCCTCCGCGAGAGGGGTCTCGCGCCAGCCCAGCTCGACCGCGATGCGCTGGACGCGTCCGTGACCGAGGAAGGGGAACGCCGCGGGGGCGTTGCCGATCGTGCCCGGAGCGACGACGCGCACGACCGTGAGTCCGGCGCTGCGGATGTCGGGGGTCGTGATGTCGACCACGATGGGCTCGACGTCGGCGCGCTCGAGGGCGGCGATCATCGCGACGCGGGAACGCTCCGGCATCCGGGGAACCGTGTCGACCGACCGCTCCGACGTCGGGCGCAGGAGGGGCCGCATGCGCTCAGCGGCACGGGGGTCGAGGTACACCTGCTGCTGGACCATGAGGTCGTCGCAGTCGTGCATGTCGGGGCGGAAGTCGTCGAGGTAGCGACGGTCGGCCCGCCAGGGCTTGAACGCGCGGCCGTTGAGCTCGCCCTCCGTCATGACGCGCCAGTGCAGGCCGTCGGCGTGCAGCAGGTCGCGCGAGCCCTCTTGCAGGGTGTACGCCTCGGTGAGGGCTTTGGAGGCCGCGGAGGCGAAGTCGGGGCGCGCAGAGAACCCGACGTTCACCAGGTGATCGTCGTCGTCGTGCAGGATCGCGGCGGCCACCGGCACGGCGAACTCGTTGTCGAGCTGCACGAACGACACGCGCGAGCCCTCGGCGACCGGTGGAGCGCTCACTCCCTGGACGGCGGGCAGCGGCTGTGCGTTCAGCCACCACACCATCGTCGCGTGCCGCTCGACGACCTCCTCGATCGCACTCGTGACCGCGAACTCCTCGCTGGGACCGGCGGCGATGCCCGCGAAGGCGCAGAAGTTCGTCGGCGGCGCGGCGGCCACATCGGCGGAGTACCAGTTGACGTAGACCAGGGATGCCGGCACCCAGATCTCGCGGCCGGTCACCGCCGACCGACCCGGGACCCAGTGCACGGGGAGGTCGGCATCCAGCGGGACGAAAGGGAAACCCGCGGAGGCGTACTGCGCGTCGCTGTAGAGCACGAGCCGGCGGGGGTCGAGCGCGGGCACGCCCGCTCGGCGCAGCTGCGCGAACGAGCCGTGCCGCACGGGCAGGGTGTCGAGGATGTTGCCGCAGTACCGCTCGACCGACTCCCCGATCGCGGCCGCGTGCGCGGATCCCGCGTCGTCGAACGCCGAGCCCTGGCACAGCACGTTGTTGGCCCAGGCCGACACCGCCCGGATGTCGGCGACGTCGGCCTGGCGGGTGACGAGACCCGTGGGAACCCGCGCGTGGTGCCGGACGTCCCGCACGCGGGTGATGACGCCGGAGCGTTCGTCGACGAGGTCGAGCGCGGTGTGCCGGCGGTGCTGCGTGCGCCGCTGGGGCAAAGGGAGTACGGGGTGCGACACGTGACGCACCTCCCCCTCCTCCAGCCACAGCTCGTGCAGGAGGTCGCCCGGCGCCTCGGTCAGTCCCTCGCGCGCGACCGACTCGGCGGCGACGGCGACCAGATCCCACATCGCGTCGAGCAGAGCGGGCAGGTCCGCGGCATCCGGCCCCTGGTCCCCACCGACGGCCGGACCCCGCAGCGCCCGGTGGACGGTGGCATTGCGGGCGGATGCCAGACGGCGGGCGGCCGCATCCTCGTACGATGCCCCGACACCCGGCGTGACGAGCGGACCGACCCACAGCCGCCCGCGGGAGAGCTCGACGGCCAGCCACGGCACGCGGAGGTCGTGGCAGATGCGGTCCAGGTCGATGAACTCGCGCTCGCGGCCGCCGCGCAGGGCCACGACGAGCAAGCGGCCGGCCGAGAAGGCCGAGGTGGCGACCGTGCGCGGCGGGCCGTCGGGGGCGGGGAGCACGTCGTCGTCGGCGCGCAACCGCGCGCGGGCGGCGGCGACCACCCCGTCGTCGCCGGCGAGCACGGCGCGGACCGCGGGGCCTGCCCCCGGTCGCGGTCCCGGGGTGGCCACGGACGGCGAGGAGACCGCGGCGGCGGCGAGCAGCGGCCGCAGGGCGGCGGCCGCCTCGGCGAACTCGGCCCCTATCAGATCGTCGCGCCTCTCGTGCCACGCCCAGAGGAGGACCTGGACGACGGCGGCGGGAACGTCGACGATGTGGTGCTGCTCGCCG
>NZ_LDRT01000012.1 GCF_001476655.1 Microbacterium testaceum
CGTCGAGTGTCCAAGACACGCCGTAACGACCGCCGTCACAACGGCGTTATCTGGACACTCGACGAAGGGGGTCCCGCCCGTAGGCTCGGCACCATGCGCAGCGACTGGATCACGCACCGACGCCCCGACGGCGAGGTGCTCGGGTGGATGGAACCCTCCGGCGACGGGTTCGTCGTCATCGACCTCCTCGGTCGGCGCGCGACGGAGGCGGTCGACTGGCTGACCGCCGAGGAGACGCTCGAGGAGCGCGGCATCGGCTACCTCGCCGACATGTACGAGCTGCGCCTCGACGACGGGTCGTGGCTGCGGGTGCGCATCGCCGAGGTCTCGACCTCCGGCATCCGGGTCAAGAAGGAGGATTGGGGCGCGATCGGTGCATCGCAGCTGTTCTACGACCTCGCGTTCCCGGTCGATGAAGAGGTGCTGAGGCCGCTGGGCTAGCCGCGCTCGCCCCCGAGCCCACTGAGCATCCAACCAACGCAAGCGCCGTCACCCCGTCGAGTGTCCAGAACACGCCGTAACGGCCCTACGCATAACGGCGTGTTCTGGACACTCGACGATGGGCTCGCGAGCGCCGAGCGAGCTCACCAACTGCTCTTGCGGTAATCCTTCAGGAAGATGCCGAAGAGGTCCTCGCCGGCCTCGCCGCGCACGATCGGGTCGTAGACGCGAGCGGCTCCGTCGACGAGGTCGAGCGGAGCGTGGAAGCCCTCCTCGGCGAGGCGCACCTTGGTGAAGTGCGGACGCTCGTCGGTGATCCAGCCGGTGTCGACGGCGGTCATCAGGATGCCGTCGGACTCGAACATCTCGCGGGCGCTCGTGCGCGTGAGCATGTTGAGGGCGGCCTTCGCCATGTTGGTGTGCGGGTGGCCGGGGCCCTTGTAGCCGCGGCCGAAGACGCCCTCCATGGCCGAGACGTTGACGATGTACTTCCGCCGGGCCGTCGACGCCGCCATCGCGGGGCGCAGGCGGCTCACGAGCAGGAACGGGGCCGTCATGTTCGCCAGCTGCACCTCGAGCATCTCGAGGGGTTCGACCTGGTCGACGTGCTGCGTCCAGCTGTTGATGCGGTCCTCGTCGGGGATGAGGCCGCCCGCGTCGATCGCCGTCCCGGTCATCAGCCGCTCGAGCGACGACGATCCCGCCGCCATGGCCTCGGCGGTCAGCTCGTCGGCCGTGCGTGCGGCGGAGGCGAGGATCGGGTGCGCCGACACCGACTGCGCGAGCGCGAGCGGGTGCGCGTCGTTGGTGTGGCCGAAGGTGACGAGTTCGGGCAGCGGGCCGTCCGGGAGCGGTGCCAATTCCGCATCCACCAGGGGTTTGTACGCCCCCGGCGAGCGCCGCACGGTCTGCGCCGCATTGTTGATGAGGATGTCGAGCGGACCATCGGATGCCACCGACTCGGCGAGTCCGATCACCTGGGCCGGGTCACGCAGGTCGATGCCCACGACCTTCAGGCGGTGCAGCCACTCCGCACTGTCGGGCAGGGACGAGAAGCGGCGGACCGCGTCGCGCGGAAAGCGCGTGGTGATGGTGGTGTGCGCACCGTCGCGCAGCAGGCGCAGCGCGATGTACATGCCGATCTTGGCGCGACCGCCCGTGAGCAGGGCGCGCTTGCCGGTGAGGTCGGTGCGGGCGTCGCGCTTGGCGTGGCTCATCGCCGCGCAGTCGGGGCAGAGCTGGTGGTAGAACGCGTCGACGAGCGTGTAGTCCTCTTTGCAGATGTAGCAGGCGCGGGCCTTGATGAGCTCTCCGGCGAACGGCGTCTCGACGCGCGTTGCGAGCGGGATGCCGCGCGTCTCGTCGTCGATACGGTCCGCCGCCCCGGTCGCGGTCGCCGCCACGACGGCGCGATCGGCCTCGGCGATGCGCTGGCGCTTCTCACGCCGCGACTGGCGCTTGACGTCCTTGTAGAGCTTGCCGGTCTGGCGCCGCAGCGCGATGTACGCAGGGTCCTCGCGGTCGAGCGATGAGGCGGCGTCGATCACGCGCAGCGCGATCTCGAGCTCGGTCGGAGAGATGGATGCCACGGCCTCGACGCCGAGCGCGGCACCGGACTCATCGGCATCCGGAACCGCATCGGTCGCCGACGGACCCGCGGCATCGGGCGCGGCGGCATCCGGCGCGATGTCGCGTTCGGGGGTGGGGGGTGTTTCGGGCACAGGGAAGTGTACCGAGGCGTCGCTGAACGCCGGATGGGTCATGTGCGCAGGATGCCGTCGGCCGCCTCGACGAGACGTTGCGCGTGCAGCACCAAACGCTCGCATTCTTTCCGTGACGGCAGACGGTCACCGTATGACTGACACGCTTGTATCGATTTCTTGTCGATTGCCACGACTTCTGGACAATGACCAAACGGAATCCCCGCGCGGGGTCGAGAGGGTGTGGACGCTGCTCGAGCGGCAGAGCGCCCGACGGACCTGCGGACGACGCGGAGCCGGTCGCCGCTAGAGCTTGCCGCCGTCGACCCAGCGCGTGTGGGCCTTCAGCGCGTGCAGGACTGCCAGGCGCACGACGAAGTAGACGACCAGGCCGATGATCGCGAGAGCGACCAGCCAGCCGGCGAGAAGGATGAACAGGTGAGCGCCTCCGACAGCTGAGAACATCCGGCGAGCCTAGCCGCGAGCGCGGGCGGTCACCAGAACGCCAACGCGGTGCACCCGGATCACCGGGTGGCGCGGCGACGGAGCGCGGCGAGGAGAAGGACCCCTCCGCCGAGGATCGAGACCACTCCCGCGACGAGGCCGCCCCCGACGAGCCCGCCGGTGTCGATGCCGCTGACCGCGAGCGTGCGCGGACTCGGGCTCGTCGTCGGCGTGGGATCCGGGGTGGGGGTCGCCGTCGGCGTAGGTGTGGGGGTAGGCGTCGGCAGCGGCGCGTCGATCGCGGCGCGCATCTCGCTCGCCCACTTCCACGGCGCATCCGGGCCGCCCGGCAGTGAGTTGAAGTACTCCCACCCCGCGACCCCGCCGAAGGTGGGGGTCTCGGCTTTGATCTCTTGGATGGATGCCGTCAGCTCCGGGAGCGGAATCCAGCCACTCCCGCAGTTGTCGGGGTTCGTGAGGACCGCCATCACGATCTTGCTGGCCGGAATGCCCGCGCCCTGCGTGCTCTGGTAGTCGACGATCGCGCCGTACTCGTCCGACGTCGGGTCACCCCACCCGCAATAGAACTGCGTGTTGAACCAGTCGATCGACGCCCCCGAGCTCGCATAGAGGTCGTCGTAGTCGAAGCCCGAGAGGTTGTCCTCGCCGACGAGCGCCGCGGTCACCGGCGACAGCGTGACGAGGAACGTCGAGCCGAAGTCGGCACGCAGATCGGCGATCACACGTTCGACCACGGCGATGTCGGTGTCGGTCTCGACGTCGAGATCGATGCCGTCGAGGGAGTACGTCGTGACGAAGTCGTGGAGGCGGGCGTACTGC
Organism: Microbacterium testaceum; assembly: GCF_001476655.1. Classification (GTDB taxonomy): domain Bacteria; phylum Actinomycetota; class Actinomycetes; order Actinomycetales; family Microbacteriaceae; genus Microbacterium; species Microbacterium testaceum_C. The sequence goes on from NZ_LDRT01000012.1 coordinate 3,426, forward strand.
ACGTCGTAGTCGTCGGTCAGGCTCTGCCAGGTGGCGTTCTGGGCGCCGCCGATCATGCCGACGACGGCGACCCCCGCCGCCTGGATCTGCCGGAGCTCCGCCCACATGGTGTCGAAGGACGGGTCGTCGGGCAGCAGATCGTTGAGCTTCAGCTCATCGGCGTTCATGTGCACGGCGGCGAGGTTCACGACATCCACGCCGGTGCTCTCGGTGACGAGCGGCAGCGGCGAGATGTACGCGCCGGTCGAGCCGTTCACGAACTGCTTCTGGTAGTAGACGACGACCCGGCCGCTGTCGCGCACGGCGGGCGCCGCCGGGGACGCCGCCGCCGATGCCGGGCTGACGCCGCCGCCGAGCGCGAGCGCCAGCGCCGCGAGGGCGCCGCTCACGATGACCCCGATGCCGTATCTCTTCGCCGTGCGCTGCCCCATGCCCGCCCTCTCGTCCACCTCACAGAATGCCGCGCCGGTGGCATCCGGTCCAGTCGAGACACCGCACGGACATCGAGGGTTTGCGAGCCGATGACCTCGCGGGGGCTAGCGATTCGGAAGGAGTTCGGCCCGGCCGCGCGCGGCGACGGGTCGCGGTGTCCGCGACCTGTCGTACCGCAGCAGCCACCGCTGAGCCGGGATCTCGATGAGCTTGTGCAGCGCCCACGCAAGAGCCAGTGCGATCCCGAAGGCGGCGAGCGCGAGCGGCACGGCCTGACGCCACGGCAACTGCGGGTGCCCGTCGGGCCACGCCGACGAGACCGAGGCGATCACGAGCAGGTGGACGAGGTAGAACGCGAACGACACCCGGCCGAGCTCCTGCCAGAGGGGCCGCGCGAGGAAGGTCGCGTCCGCGCGGGCGTCGGCGTTCGCGAGAGAGGCGACGAGCAGCGCGTAGAAGCCGACGGTGGCGGCGAGACCCGGGTGGATGTCGGTGCCGGGCAGGGGCGGTGCCTCCGACAGCGCGTAGCCGGCCACCGCGAGCGGCACGGCGAGGACGAGGCGCACGGGCTGCCAGCTGCTCTTCTTCATCAGCAGCGCGAGGCTCACGCCGATCACGAACTCGGGCATCCGCAGCAGCGGGGTCGACGCGGCCGACATCGGAATCGGCGACGTCGACGCGATCTGCGGCGCGAGGGCGACGAGGACGAGGGATGCCGCGACGACGACGCCGAGGGTCCGGTTCGACGCCCGGGCGAGCGGGCGGATGAGGAAGGGGAAGGTGAGGTAGAAGAACGCCTCGCACACCAGGGACCAGCTCGCGGGGTTCCCCGCCTGCCACCAGTCCGGCACCCAGCCGTTGACGAGGAACACGTTCGCGACCACCGGAGCGGTGCCGTCGGCGCGGATCTCGGGGACGAGAGTGGCCGCGGCGATCAGCGCGAGGCCGACTCCGACGAGGTGCAGCGGGTAGATCCGCGCGATGCGGTGCCACCAGAACGATCGCGCGGTCTGCTGCGGCTTGTACCCCCAGGCGAGGACCAACCCGGAGAGGATGAAGAACAGGGTCACGCCGGTCTTTCCGGCCTCGAAGAGGTTTCCCCAGATCACGCCCGGTCTGCCGCCGAAGTACTCGACCGCCATCAGGTGGTGGCCGAAGATCAGCATCGCGGTCGCCCAGCGCAGCCCCGTCAGGGACGGCAGGTTGCGCACCTTGTCGAGCGGACCGGGGGTTCTCACCATCGGCGCGACGACAGGGGCAGTGAGCGTGGTGATGGCGATCGCCTCCCGTGTCGTCCTCGAGCGCGCCCACCCGCCCGTCGACGACACCGCCTATGGAGTCGACCTGAGCACGTGAAGTCGCGCAGACCGGGAGAGACGGTACACGGCGGTCCCGAGGAGATCCCTGGGAAGGGCAGGGCTTGACTCCGAGGCGCGCCGCACGTTCACCCTCGGACGCGCAGCACCCATCCGATTCGCGCACTTCTCCGAAGAGATGTCGGCGGCATGTTTTCTCCGACGGCCGCGCTCTCGCACACGGAGGACAGATGCTCGAAACGACCACGCCCGCTTTGGCGAGCCTCGCCGCGTTCCGCAACGTGACCGACCTGCTCGCTCGCCGCGCCGCCGACGCCCCCGACCACGTCGCGTTCGATGTGCCGACCGACGACCCCGCGTCCTGGCACCCCGTGACGACCGCCGCTTTCCTCGGCGACGTCCGCGCCCTCGCGAAAGGAATGATGGGCGCCGGCCTGGCGGCGGGCGACACCGTCGCGATCATGGCGCCCACGCGCTACGAGTGGGCCGTGGCCGACCTCGCCACCTGGTTCGCCGGGGGCGTCGTCGTCCCGGTGTACGACTCGTCCTCGGCATCGCAGGTCGACGCGATCGTGCGCGACGCCGGTGTGCGGTTGGCCGTCGCGGGGTCGCGGGCTCACGCCGACCTCCTGAACACGGCACTCGCGGGGACCGACGCGATCGGAACCTGGGCGATGCGCGGGGTCGACGGCATCCCGTCGCTCGACGACCTCGCCGGCCGCGGGACGCACGTCTCCGACGCCGAGCTCGAAACCCGTCGCACTCTGGCCGGTCACCACGACCCCGCGACGATCGTCTACACCTCGGGAACGACGGGCGAGCCGAAGGGGGCCGTGCTCACGCACGCCAACTTCCTCGGGCAGGTGCTCAACATCGCCGCGGCCTACCGCGAGGTGGTCACCCCGACGGGGAACACGATCATCTTCCTCCCGCTCGCCCATGTGCTCGCGCGAGGTCTGCAGCTCATCTGCATCGCCAGCGGTATGCGCATCGCGCACCTCGCAGAGCCCGCCCAGGTCGTCCCCGCCCTCTCGGTGCTCCGCCCGACGTTCCTCGTCGTCGTGCCGCGCGTGCTGCAGAAGATCCAGGCAGCCGCGGGCGAGAAGGCGGACCGCATGCGACTCGGTCGGGTCTGGGTGCGCGCGGTGTCGACTGCGGTCGCGCGCGGGCGTCGGGCGGAGAAGCAGGATGCCGGACGCCGGCACCGCGCTCCTCTGGGCTTCCGTGTGCGCGCGGCCGTGTTCGACGCCCTCTTCTACGCGCGACTGCGCGCGATCATGGGCGGTCGCGTGGACTACATCCTCTCGGGCGGGGCGACCCTCGACGGCGCCCTGTCGCTGTTCTTCCGCGGGATCGGGGTCCCGGTCATCGAGGGCTACGGGCTCACCGAGACCACCGCTCCCCTGACGGGCAATCTGCCCGGCCGCATCGTCTCGGGGACGGTCGGCCTTCCCCTGCCGGGGTCGACGGTGCGCATCAGCCCCGAGGGCGAAGTGCTCGCGCGCGGAGTGGGCGTGTTCGCCGGCTACCGCGACCCCCGACACGATGCAGAGGCATTCGTCGACGGCTTCTTCCGCACGGGAGACCTGGGACGCATCGACGCCGGCGGGCGCCTGATCCTCGAGGGACGCCTGAAAGACGTCATCGTCACCTCGAACGGCAAGACGGTGGTCCCGGCCCGCTGGGAGGGCGCGGTCGAGGCGAGCCCCCTCGTGCAGCACGCCGTCATGGTGGGCGAGGGCAAGCCGTACCTGTCGGCGCTGCTCATCCTCGATCCGGCGGAGTCGGCCGCGTGGGCGGCCTTCCACGGAGCGACGCTCGCGTCGGGATCACCCGGAGAGCTCCGGGCCATCGACGAACCGCGCCTGCGCGCCCACCTGCAACCCACCGTCGACGCCGCCAACGCCCTGGTGGCGCGCAGCGAGCAGGTCCGCCGTTTCACCCTCGTGCTCGCCGATCTCGACGATCACGAGCTCGTCACCCCCACTCTCAAGATCAAGCGCCGCGAGGTCCTGCATCGCGCCGCCGACACGATCGACACGCTGTACCGAGGAGCCGCATCATGACCGCACCCGTCCCCCCGACCACGCAGCGTTCCGGCGGCTCGCAGAACCGCGCGGCGATCATCGCCATCGTCGTCGCCCTCGCGATCGGCGCGGGCCTGGCCGTCGCGGGCAGCTCCCGCGGTGCGCAGGTCGGCGGCATCCCGGTGTTCGCCCTCGCGGTGGCGGCGGCCTACGTCATCCAGTTCCTCGTCTTCATCCCCTCGGCGCTGCGTCGAACCGAGCGCTTCTTCGATCTCACCGGGAGCCTGACGTTCATCACGGTGTCGATCGCCCTGGCACTCCTCGCTCCGGTGCAGGACGCCCGGGGCTGGATCCTCGCCGCGATGGTCGTCGTGTGGGCGGCGCGCCTGGGCTCGTTCCTCTTCGCGCGCGTCCACCGCTCGGGCTCCGACGGGCGTTTCGACGAGATCAAGACGCGGCCGCTGCGCTTCTTCCAGGTCTGGTGCATTCAGGGCCTGTGGGTCGCCCTCACCGCCTCGGCCGCGTGGATCGCGATGAGCGCGGATGCCGACGGCCGCGCGCCACTCGACGGTTTCGTGATCGCCGGGGTCGTCGTCTGGCTGCTCGGGATGACGCTCGAGATCGTCGCCGACCTGCAGAAGCAGGCGTTCCGCGCCGACCCGGCCAACAAGGGCGAGTTCATCCGCACGGGCCTGTGGTCCCGCTCACGTCACCCCAACTACTTCGGCGAGATCCTCGTGTGGGTCGGGGTCTTCGTCGTGGCGGTGCCGGTGCTGCAGGGCTGGCAGTGGGTCGCGGTCCTCTCGCCGCTCTTCGTCATCCTGCTGCTGACCCGGGTCAGCGGCATCCCGCTGCTCGAGAAGCGCGCCGACGAGCGCTGGGGCGACCGCGCCGACTACCGCGCCTATCGCGATCGCACGCCGGTGCTGATCCCGGCGCTGACCGCACGGCGGTAGGCGCGTCGCCGCCCATGACTTTCTAGAGTGGATGCCATGCGGCGAACGACGAAGACCCTCGCACTGACCGTGGGTGCCCTGGCGCTCCTCACCGCGTGCTCGCCGGCGGCCGACCCGGTCCCGCAGAGCACGGAGACCGCGGCGGCCCCGGCATCGCCGACCCCCACGGGTGGCGCGGTGATGGCATCACCGCGCGAGTGCGACGACGTCGACCTCGTCGCGGACGCGAAGGTCGCCGGCGCAGACCTCTCGGCGTGCGTGATCGCGTTCTCGCGCGCCGCGGGCAGCGGGCACCTCCACCTTCAGTCCGCCGATCTGACGGGGGAGGCCGACTTCGTCTACGGCGACGATCCCGCCACCTCGGGATCGGTCACCGGCCCCGACGGGACGAATGATTACGTGCTCACTCCCACCGAGGCCTGGGTCACGTTCGACGGCGCGTGGGTGAAAGCCGACGCGTCGAGCAGCGACTACCGCGCGGTCATCGCCGCGACCATCGGCGAGTCGTACCGCGCCTTCGCCGACCCCTCCGTCGCGGCATCCCTGCTCGCCTCCGCCCCCTCCTGGACGGTGCAGACCGGCCAGGACACGGTGACCCTTCCCGACGGCAGCGACGTGCGGGCCTGGCGACTGCAGGCCGATGCGCCCTTCTCCGCCGCGGGCGTCGACGTCAGCGAGATGATCGTGTGGCTGGGCGAGGGTCATCGCGTCGTGGGCACGCAGGCCACCGGCACCTTCGGCGGCGTGCAGAGCACCACGCTGCAGCAGTTCACGCGATGGGGCGAGCCGGTGACCATCGAGGTGCCGAAGGGCTGAGTTCGCGTCGCGGCACGTTCCGCAAGCCTCGGGAACGCCACGCTCACACGTCGGCCGCGCGAGCCGCGGCGAGCTGCTCCTCCCAGTCCGTCGGCAGGCGATCCTCCGGCCCCGGCACCGACTGGTCGAGGGGGTGGGTCGTGGACGGGGCGAGCGGGGGTCCGTGCACGACCGTCGAGGTCTCGTAGTCCCACCACCACACCTCGCCGGGCTCGAAGCTCTGAACGTACCGGTGACCCGTCACCCGCGCGTGCGCCGTGGCGTGCCGATTCAGCGACGAGTCGCAACAGCCCACGTGTCCGCACGCGGCGCACCGACGCAGGTGCACCCACCAGCTTCCACTCGCGTCGCACTCCTGGCATCCGGTCCCGCTCGGAGGCGCGCTCCGGTCGATGTGCTCGGGCGAGGACATCACGCGAGGTCGGCGATCGCGTCCGTGATGACTTTCGCGACCTCGGCGGGGTGGCTCTGCATCACGAGGTGCGGCGCGTCGAGTTCCACGACGCTCCGCAGGCCCGCCCGCTGGTAGCCGAAGCGCTCGACGTCGGGGTTGATCGTGTGGTCGGCGCTCGAGACGATGCCCCACTGGACGGGGAGCCTGCCCGGTCAGCACCTCGACATCCGTCTCACCGCCGAGGACGGCTATCAGGCCGAGCGCTCCTACTCGATCGCGAGCTTCGGCCCCGGCGAGCGCGTCGAACTCGCGGTCGACGAGGTCGACGGCGGCGAGGTCTCGCCCTACCTCGTCGAAGAGGTACGTCCCGGTGACTTCCTCGAGGTCAAGGGCCCGCTCGGCCAGTACTTCGTCTGGCGCGAGAGCGACCCCTCGCCCGTACAGCTCATCGCGGGCGGCTCCGGCATCGTCCCCCTGCTCTCGATCGCCCGGGCCCGCGCGGTCGCGGGCACGGCCCAGCCCTTCCGCCTGCTGTACTCGGTGCGTTCGGCCCCGGATGCCTTGTACGCCGACGAGATCGAGACGCTCGGCGCCCGTGGCATCCCGACCGAATGGATCCACACGCGCCTCGCCCCACCCGGGTCGCCGCGAGCCGCGGGTCGCGTCTCGTTGGTCGAGCTCGAACGCTTGACGATCCCTCCGTCCGAGCGACCCCTCATCTACATCTGCGGGCCGACCGCGTTCGTCGAGGCGACCGCCGACGCGGTCGTCGCCGCGGGCCACCCGCCGCTGCGGGTGCGGACGGAGCGTTTCGGAGGGGCCTGACCGCACGGGGTCACACTCCCCACCGATCGCATTTTCGTGTACGTTATTCGCATGGCCGACCACCTCCTGCGCGGCAAGCGCGTCACCGACTCCGAGGTACAGGCCTGGGCCGATGAGGCCGAAGCGGGCTACGACCTCACCCGTCTTCCCCGGCCGTCGCGAGGTCGACCGGCGATCGGAAACGGTCCCGGCGAAGCGACCACCGTCCGCCTCGACGCTGAAACATTGACGGCGTTGATGCGACGAGCAGAAGCCGAGGGCATCACGTCGCGATCCGAAGCCATCCGCGCGGCCGTGCGCGAGTGGGCTCACGTTGCCTGAGCTGCATCGCTCTGCACGAAAGCACTACCACCGCGATCGACTGAACGACGACGCCGTTCGGCAGGCCGCGAGCCACGTCCTCGCGTCATGGCCCCTCGACGACGAGGACGACCCCCGTCGATGGCTGCTGATCGGCATGGATTCAGCGGGTCGGACACTCGAGCTCGTGACCCTCACCTTCGACGACGGCCACGAGATGATCCTCCACGCGATGATCGCCCGACCGGAGTACCTGCGCGAACTCTGACACCCGTCACGCCCGCAACAACCCCTCCTCACGCAGCGGCACCACCGACGCCTCGACCGCCTCCTCCTCCCAGAGCCTCAGCAGCTTCAGCGCCAGGTGCAGGGTGCTGCGCTGCAGGCCGTCGGCGAGTGCGGCGCGGACCGACTCGGGAAGGTGCTCGAGCCGGTAGTAGAGGGTCGTGCGGTGGATGTGCAGCCTCTCGCAGGCCACGGGCACGCGTCCGGCGGCATCCAGGTACGCCTCGACGGTCTCGCGGGGCGTCGGATCGTCGAGGGCGAGCAGGTCGAAGGCGGCAGGGCAGGCCTGGTGCAGCAGCGGGCGTGAGCGCGGCACGGTGTGCAGGAGCGCCCACCCGCCGAGGTCTTCGGCGCGCACCGACACGACCTGATCGGGCAGGGTCGCGCGCAGGCGCGCCGAGGCGATCGCCCGCTCCACCGCGTCGTCGACCGCGGTCTCGATCGCCGCGCACACCGTCATCCCGAGGCCTCGCGGCACGAGCCCGTGCACGGCGGCCTCGCGGGTGACGGCATCCGTCAGGTCGTCGATGTCGCGCACCGGAGCCGCGAGGAAGACGGCCGCTCCCCCACGGATGCCGACGAAGTGGACCGCCCCGTGCAGGGTGAGCGCGAGGTGCCGACCGAACGCGAGGATGTCGGGGTTGATCACGTCCGCGTGTGTGGTGAGCATGCCGTGGGGGTAGCCCTCGTAGATCTTCAGGGTCGAGTTCGCGAGCATCTCGTGCTGGCGGATCGCGGCGGCCTTGTACGGCACGACCTGGTCGTCGTCGCCCTGCAGCACGAGCACGGGGACCGTGATGGCCCGGAGGTCGGCTTCCTGGTCGGTCTCCGAGAAGGCCTTGATGCCCTCGTAGTGCGCGACAGCACTGCCCGTCATGCCCTGGCGCCACCAGTTGTCGATGACCGGCTGCGACGCAGTGACGCCCTCGCGGTTGAATCCGTAGAAGGGACCGGATGCCACGGCCTCGAAGAACTCGGCACGGTTGGCCGCGAGCGCCTCACGGAACCCGTCGAAGACCGACAGCGGGGTGCCCTCGGGGTTGTCGTCGCGCTGCAGCATGAGCGGCGGGACGGCCGCGACCAGGACCGCTTTCGCGACGCGCCCCTGGGGCTCGCCGTGCTGAGCGACGTACCGGGCGACCTGGCCGCCGCCGGTGGAGTGCCCGATGTGCACGGCGTTGCGCAGGTCGAGGTGCTCGACCACGGCGCTGACGTCGCTGGCGTAGTGGTCCATGTCGTGGCCGGTGCCGATCTGCGACGAGCGACCGTGACCGCGCCGGTCGCTCGCGATCACGCGGAAGCCCTTGCCGAGGAAGTAGAGCATCTGGGCATCCCAGTCGTCGGACGACAGGGGCCAGCCGTGGTGGAACACGATCGGCTGCGCCTCAGGGTTTCCCCAGTCCTTGTAGTAGATCTCTGCGCCATCTTCGGTGGTCACGAATGCCATGACATTGCCCGCTTCCTTGTCTCGACGAGTGCGCCACGAACGTGGCTCGACCACTCAACTCCGCGGGGGCCCGGCGGGCATCAGACGTTCGTCGAGAACCGCCGGCGGGCGGCACCCTGGCAGACTTGCCGAATGGGCCGCACGATCCTGCTCGGCATCGACGGAGTGCTGCTCGTCGAGCTCGACTCCCCCGCCCGCGAGTACGCGGACTACCGCACCGGTCGCGCCCACGCGCCCCTCCCCGTTCCCGCCGATGCCGAGCTCTTGCCGGGCGGCCGGTTCTTCTTCCGCCCCGCCGTCGTCGAGGGCCTGCGCTCGCTCTCCGCCGACCTCGTCTGGAACTCACACCGCCTCGTCGACCCCGACGCGCTGCGGATCCTGTCCGATCAACTGGGCCTCGGCGACGTCGTTCGGTTCCCGGATGCCACCGAGCTCCCCGCGGCGCCCACGAACGACCCCGTCGACACGGGTCCGAACATCCTGTGGGAGCACTGGAAGGTGCTCTCCTTGATCGAGCGCCTCCGCAATCTCCCGCCGGGCGACGAGGTCGTCACGGTCGACGCCACGCTGGACTTCTCCGCGCGCCGACTGCCCGAGGGCCTGGCGCGCCGGGCCGGGCGACCGAATGCCAGCGGCCTCGGCGGCATCAAGACCGCAGACGTCTTCGGACTCCCGGCCGACGCCGTGGAGCTCCTCCGCGCGTGGGTCGCGGGCGGGGCGGTACCGCGCGTCTGACGCGCGCCCGCGCTCCGAGATACCCTGACCACGCGGCATCCGAAGAACTTCACCCGGGGGACGAACGATGAGCGAGAACACGGCACCCGTGCCGCCGGAAAAGCTCGCGCGGCGGGTACGAATCCTCACCCCCTTCTTCGCCGCGGCCTTCGCCGCCGTGGGGGTGGCGTTCACGGGGTTGGGCTTGGCATCGCCGACGATGCTCGTCGCCGGTCTCACCGAGATCGCGCTGAGCGTTCTTCTCGTGGTCGCTATCTTCGTCGCAACGCCGGTCGTGCGGTGGGTCGCTCTTGCGGTCGTGCTGGTGGGGGCCGCCACGGCGATGGTGCTCGAGGTGACGACGCTTCCCGGCGACCTGGGGATCGCCGCGACCACCCTGCTGGGCATCTTCGCGATGCTCGGCCTGACGTGGTTCATCCTGCACAGCTCCGCGCGAGCGGCACACCCCGTGCGGACCTGACTCCTCGATCCTGACACCTCGGGCCTCACGCCTCAGGCCTCACGCCTCAGGCCTCAGGCCTCACGCCTCAGGCCTCACGCCTCAGGCCGGGCGCCCCCGGAATCGGACGCCCCGGCCGGACGCTCAGTCGCGCGGCAGAGCCCGCTTCGCGACGACGCGACGGGCCTCGACGGCCGCTTCAGCGAAGTCGGCGTCGGGGTCGTCCATGACGATGGCCGTGGCGCGCGCGTGCGCGCTGATCACGTCGTACGGCGAGACGATCGCCTGCTCGATCGCCCCTTCGGCCCGGAATCCGATGGTCGCGAACGCTCGACTCAGGCTCCGCTGCGTGTCGTGATCGCCGCGGCCGAACTGCGTCGCCAGCTCGTCGGCGAGGGTCTCCTGCGCGCCTTCGGGGACGAGACCGGATGCCGTCCGCCACGCCGCGCGCGCCACTTCGGGGTGCGGATCGCGCAGCAGAGCGGGCGTGATGGCCGAGAAGGCGACGGGGTCGCCGATCTTCGACAGCGTGTGCAGCGCCTGGCTCCGTGCCTGCGGGATCTCGGACTTCACCTCGGGCAGCAGAACCTCGACCGCGCGCGACGGGTCATGCCGGGTGAGCGCCCACGTCAGCATGTCGCGGACGAAGAAATCGGACTCGACCGCGCACCTCGCGACGAGCTCCTCGACGTAGCTGTCATCGGGGCGCGTGCCCGCGGCGAGCGCGGCTTCGAGTCGAGCGGAGGCGTCCGCGTTCTGGAGCGCTGCGCGCAGCCGCTCTGTCGGCGTGGAGTCGGTCATGGTGGTCCCTTCGGTCCCTCCAGCGTCGCACGCCGCGGAGAGCGGAGGGTCGGTGTGACGGCGTTTGGGGTGAGGGCGAATTTCGAGTCCGATCGGGGCGGGATGGATCGCGTTGCCCCCGCCCGCGACAAGGTCGGGCACGCGGGGCGGCTACCGCCGGACAGCCCGCTGCTCGAGGAGCTTGCGGACGACGTCAGCGAAATGCGGCGCGTACTTCGCCCACTCCTTGTCGAGCTTCGCGACGTCGATCTTGCCCGTGTGGATGAGTTCGCACAGCTTCATCCAGCTCTCCCCCGTCGCGGCGGTGAGCGCCCCGGCCACCCCGGCGTTCACGACGACACCGGCGCCGGGGATGAGCTTGAGGAAGCTCGTCGCCAGCGCTCGCCCCGCGACCTGCACCCCGAACTGCGCGAGGGCTCCGGCGGACAGCATCGTCTTGAACTCGAGGTCGTAGATCGTCGCGACCCGGCCCATCATCGTCAGCTGGATCGGCGCCAGCGTGACAGCATCCGTGACAGGAAGGGGAACCGTCGCCGCTCCCGCGGCGGCCGCGGTGGCCGCGGCGATGATGGGCCGCGCCATCTCTCGCTTCCACGGGAGGTTGAGACGCTGCGCGATGCGAAAGGCATCCTTGTCGCTCTCGGGGGCGAGGGCCAGGGTCTCCGTGACAAGGTCACCGAGACCGTGCCCCTTGCCCTTCCCGTGCCGGTCGCGGGTCGAGGTCAGGATCACGCGGCGATACGGCACGTGCAACGGCTGGCCGGCGGCATCCACGGGTTCGTGCAGCCAGTCGACGAAGGCCTGCAGGTCTTTCGCGATGCCGCGCTGGCCGGTGAGCGGGTTCTTGATCCAGTCGACCTTGGTCAGCACGAGGATGACGGGGAGTCCGCGCGCGTCGAGCTCGCGGATCATCGCGATGTCGGCGGGCGTGAGCCGATCGTCATTCGCTTTCACGCAGTACCAGACGACCGAGATCTGGTGGTCGCCCGGGTGCGCCGCGATCGCATCGAGGTGGTTGCGCAGCTGCTGGTCGGGCGGGACGGGCGAACCGATCTCGAACCCCTCGACGTCCCAGATCCCGAGGGATTCGTCGTGGTAGAACTGCACGCCCCGCGTGACGGGGAGGCCTTTGCCGACCTTCGCCCAGTCGCGTCCGAAGACGGCGTTGACGAGCGACGATTTCCCCACGCCGGAGCTGCCGACGATCGCCAGGTTGAACCGCCCGTAGCGCGACCGCGCCTCCGACGACGCGTCCACGAACGCCTTCTCGTCGAACGCGGGCTTGCTCGCGTCTTTCTTGGCCATTGCGCCCCCTCGTTCTCGCCGCTTTCGTCAGTGTCGCATTCGCGGTGACCGCTCACCCGCCCCTGGACAACGGCGCGGCGACCGGGGCACGGCGGACACGTGATCACACGTCCGGCTCACACCCCGAGGATCTCGCGCAACAGCTCGTACTCGGCATCCATCCCCGCGTTCGCGCGCCGCGGGTCGTCCGACCGGCCGGTCCGGCGCACCTCGGCAAGGTAGCGGCGGTCGGCGTCGAGCCGGGCACGCGCGTCCGCGCCGACGTTCCCGTGCCCCGGGATCACCACGCGCGCCGCGTCGGCGTACGGCTCGAGCAGGTCGAGGGCCCGCTCGTACGCGGGAACGTCGCGAGGCCAGAACGGCAGGGGAAGCTCGACATCGCTGAGCATGTCACCCGCGACCAGCACGCGCGGCTCGGGGAGCCACAGCGCTGTGTGCCCGGGGGCGTGTCCGTCGTGCACGATGAGCTCGACGTCGAACGCCGGGGTGCCGGCATCCACTCTCCCCATGAGATCGACGAGGTCGGGCGTGAACTCGGGCCCGAGAGCCGCGACGAGGTCGTCGCGCTCGGTCCGGACAAGCTCGGCGGTACGGGGCGAGGCCCGGCGCGGGACGTCCCCGAATTCCGGATGCCACAGCACATGGTCGTGATGAGCGTGGGTCGCGAAGCCCTCGGCGACGGTCAGCCCGCGCTCGCCCAGCTCGGCGGCGAGCGCGGCAAGCTCATCGGGCATCCACGCGGGGTCGACGAGCAGAGCGCGCCCGGATGCCACGACGACGGTCGTGTTCGTCTGCATGACCTGGCTCGTGCGCACGAGCACGCCGGGCGCGATTTCGCGGAGGTCGCTCACGGCTGCCGCCGCATCCCCGCCCACCCGTCGCCGTCGCGCTGGAACACGATCCGGTCGTGCAACCGCGACGGCCTGCCCTGCCAGAACTCGAACTCCGTGGCATCCACCCGGTATCCACCCCAGTGCGGCGGGCGCGGCACCGGCTGATCCTCGGGGAACCGCGCGGAGACCTCGGCCATCTGCTCCTCGAGGGCGGCGCGGGATGCCACGGCCTCCGACTGGTGACTCGCCCAGGCCGACAGCTGCGAACCGCGCGGACGCGAGGCGAAGTACGCGTCGTCACGCTCGGCGGGCAGCGGCGTCGCGGTGCCGAGCACGATCACCTGCCGCTGCAGCGCGTACCAGGGGAACAGGATCGAGACACGCGGATTCTCGGCGAGCGCGCGCCCCTTGCGCGAAAGGCGATTCGTGAAGAACCAGAGGGCGCCGTCGTCGTCGATTCCGCGCAGCAGCACGGTGCGCGAGGTCGGTGAGCCCGTGGCATCCACCGTCGACACGACCATCGCGTTCGGCTCGGGCAGGTCGGCGGCGTCGGCGAGCCAACGCTGGAGAAGAGCGAGAGGGGATGCCGCGAGCGCGGCGTCATCGAGCTCGTCGAGCGTGTAGTCGAGCCGGTGGGCGAGGGGGTTCTCGGTCATCGCGCGGTTCTCCGGGGTCGTGGAGCCTCATCGTATGGTGCCGCGGGCGCGCGAGGGCCGGTCTTCGCCGCGAGGCCACCGGCGCGGAGGGGCGAAACCGCGGCGGATAGGATGCCCCCATGGAGGAGGGCGGAACGCGGCAGCAGATCCTCGTGCACGCCGCCCGCCTGTTCGGCCGTCACGGTTATCACGGCACCACCACGCGAGAGATCGCCGATGCCGTCGGCATCCGCCAGCCGTCGCTGTTCTACCACTTCTCCGCGAAGCACGTCATCCTCTCCGAGCTGGTCGACGCCGACCTCGCGCAGACCTTCGGTCGCCTCGAGGAGGCGCGCGCTCTTGACGCGTCCTGGGCCGAGCAGTTCCACTACTTCCTGACGATCAGCTCGCACGACTACCTCACGCTCCCCTACGACGCACGCGGGTACTACAGCGACGCGATCTTCACCGAGCCGGAGTTCGAGAACCAGCGCCGGGAGATCACGCGCTTCCACGAAGAGGTGCGCGCTCTCGTGGCGAGCGGCATCCGGGCGGGTGAGTTCATGGACGTCGACGCCGAGTTCGTCCAGCGGGCGATCACCGGCCTGCAGTTCGAGGGCATGCGCGAGCGCGAGACGAACGCCTCCGCGCCCGTCGCCCACCGACCGCTCCAGGTGTCAGACTTCATCCTCCGCGCGGTCCTCGTCGATCCCTTCCGTCTCGACGACGTCCGCGCCGCGACGCAGTCCCGCCTCGACGGGGCCGTCTCCTTCTCGCTGTAATCCCCCCGCACGCCCCTGACATTTCTCGGGGGCGACTCCGCCGTGAAATACGGGCGCAACACTCGCCGTCTATCAATTGATAGACGCATCACCTATCACTTGATAGCCTGCTCCGCACGTCACTCCCGAGGTGGCGGAGCATCGAGCATCGACGGAGATTTCCATGCACACCACCACTCGCATCGCCGCGGTCGCCGCGGTCGCCGGCATCGCAGCCCTCGGCCTGGCCGCATGCTCCTCGAGTCCGGCTCCGGCCGCCGACACGGCATCCGCGATCGCCACCGTCGCCCCCAGCGCGCTGCGGTCAGCGGGCACGCTGTCGGTCTGCACGACGAACCTGGGGTCGCCGCCCAACATCAGCACCGACGAGTCGGGCACCCTCGTCGGCAGCGAAATCGACCTGGCCAAGGCGGTCGCGGGTCGCCTCGGTCTCACGCCCGACTTCGTGACCGTGGACTTCGCCGCGCTCATCCCGAGCCTGCAGGCGAAGCAGTGCGACGTCATCATGGCGTCGCTCTACATCAAGCCCGAGCGCAAAGAGGTCGTCGACTTCGTGCCGTACCTCACCTCCGCCACGGGTGTCGCGGTCAAGCAGGGATCGGATGCCGGGATCACCGGCCTCGACGACTCGCTCTGCGGCAAGAAGGTCATGGTGACGGTCGGCACCACCGCACAGGATCTCGCCGACAAGCAGTCGACGACGTGCACGTCGGAGGGGAAGAAGCCCCTCGACATCAGCACGAACAACCAGGCGACGGTGGGCTTCCAGCAGCTCGTCAGCGGTCAGCTGGACGCCTACCTCGACGCCGCGGAGCTGATCGGCTACTACCAGAAGCAGGGCACCGCGGGCATCGAGATGGTGGGCGAGCCGACCGACGCGATCGACATCGGCGCCGCCACGCTCAAGGACGACACCGCCCTGCACGACGCGATCCAGACCGCTTTCGACGACATCGTCTCCACCGGCGACTACACGAAGATCCTCAGTGCGTGGGGACAGGAGTCGCTCGCCTACACCGGGAGCAACTGACGATGAATTTCGACTGGGGCTTCTTCTGGAAGAACCTGCTCACCCCGGGTCCTCCGTTCCTGCAGGGTCTCGCGCTGACCGTCCTCATCTCGGTGCTCGCGATGGCCGGGGCGCTCGTCGTCGGCCTCGTGATCGCGATGATGCGTCGGTCGACGTTCGCGCCGCTGCGCGTGATCGCGAGCCTGTACATCTGGCTGATCCGCGGCACCCCTCTCCTCGTCCAGCTCGTGATCATCTACACGGGCTTCGCCGCGGCGAACGTGTTCCGTTTCCAGGACGTCGACCTCGGCGGCATCCTGATCAAAGCCGCGATCCAGGCGGCGATCGTCGGGCTCATCATGAACGAGAGCGCGTACATCTCGGAGATCATCCGCGCGGGCCTCGACTCGGTCCCGGTGGGCCAGACCGAGGCGGCGCAGGCGCTGGGCATGTCGGGCGCCTCGGCGATGCGGTGGATCATCCTGCCCCAGTCGTTGCGTCTGATGGTCCCGCCGCTCGGCAACTCGTTCAACGGGCTCATGAAGAGCACGTCGATCCTCAGCGTCATCGGCGTCTCGGAGATGTTCCTGGTGACGCAGAGCATCAGCGCCGCGACCTTCCGCACATTCGAGATCTTCGCGGTGGTCGCGATCTACTACCTCGCCCTCACCACGATCTGGACGGTGATCCAGAGCGCGATCGAGAAGAAGCTCAACGCCCGGGTCGGCATCGTCACCACGGTGTCTCCGTGGCAGCGGCTGTTCGGCGGGCGGCGCTCCGCTCCCCTCACCCCCGTCACCGCCCTCTCCGACTCGGGAGTCCTGAAATGACCGACCCCATCGTCCGCGCGAAGAACGTCACGCGCGCCCTCGGCGGCCGCCAGGTGCTCGACGACGTCTCGCTCGACGTGCAGCCCGGCGAGGTCGTCGTCCTCGTCGGCCCCTCGGGCGCCGGCAAGACGACGTTCCTCCGCACGATGAACGGCCTCGAGAGCATCGACGGCGGAGAGCTCACGGTCGCCGGTCAGCCCATGGGGTACCGCATCGCACCGAACGGTCGACGCGTGCCCGCCACGAAGTCGGCCCTGCGTCAGCAGCGGCAGGAGATCGGCTTCGTCTTCCAGCACTTCAACCTCTTCCCGCACATGACCGCGCTCGAGAACATCTGGCACGCGCCCGTCCGCGTGCGCGGTGTCCCGAAGGCGGAGGCCGTCGCCCAGGCGCAGGCGCTCCTCGAGCGCGTGGGGCTGGGCGACAAGGCCGACGCGCGTCCGAGCAAGCTGTCGGGCGGTCAGCAGCAGCGCGTCGCGATCGCGCGGGCGCTCGCGATGAAGCCCCGCCTGATGCTGTTCGACGAGCCGACGAGCGCGCTCGATCCCGAGATGATCGGCGAGGTGCTCGACGTCATGCGCGAGCTCGCCGCCGACCACATGACCATGGTCGTGGTCACGCACGAGATGGGCTTCGCCCGCGAGGTGGCCGATCGGGTCGTGGTGATGGATGCCGGAGCGATCATCGAGATCGCCCCGCCAAGCCGTCTGTTCGCCGCGCCCGAGCACCCGCGCACGCAGGCCTTCCTCTCGAAGATCCTCTGACCCTTCCCCCTCCCCCGCACGATCCACCCAGGAACACCCATGTCTCGCACGCCCCTGACCGGCGCCATCGCCACCCCGCACGCCGACGCCACCCGCTCCGCGGAGAAGGCGTTCGCCAGCGGCGGCAACGCGATCGATGCCGCTCTCGCCGCGGCCGCCACGCTCAGCGTGGTCTACCCGCACAACGTCAGCATCGGCGGCGACCTGATCGCCCTGGTCCGCGACCCCTCGGGGCGCACGCGGTGCGTGAACGCGTCGGGCCCCGCGGCATCCGCCGTCGATCGCGCCGCGATGCGCGAGGCGCACGGCGAGGTGCTGCCCTACCGGGGGATCGACACCGTCACCGTGCCGGGGGCGGTCCGCGGGTGGGACGTGCTGCGACGGATGGGCGGTCAGCTCGGCTGGGAGGAGATCTTCACGGATGCCATCGTCGCCGCGCGCGACGGCGTGGCGGTGTCGCGTTCCCTCGCCGCCGCGTTCCGCGACGAGGAGGCGGCGATCGGTTTCGACGCCGGTTTCCGCGAGACGTTCCTCGCCGGCGGCCTGCCGGTCGAGGGCGACGCGCTGGTGCAGCCCGTGCTCGCCCGTACGCTCGAGGCGATCCGCGACGGCGGCGCTGCCGCGCTGTACGACGGTGGGCTCAGGGCATCCTTCGTCGATGGCCTCGCCAGCCTCGGCTCGCGCATCGGCGCGGCTGACCTGTTGCTGTTCCACCCTGAGGTCGTCGAGCCGCTGTCCACCTCGTTCGGGCCGTACCGCGTGCTGACGAGCCCGCCGAACACCCACGGCTTCGTGCTGCTGCGAGTGCTGGGCGAGCTCGAACGTCAGGGCATCGCCGACCCGCTCGGCGCGGACTTCGGACGCATGATGGAGCACTTCTTCGCCGCCAACCTCGTGCGCGACGAACTGCTCGCCGACCCGCGGGTCACCTCGGGAGACGTCACCGAGCTGCTCAACGGCGACGCGACCGCCCACGGCGACGAGCCGGTGCTGCCGGGCTTCCGTCGCCCGCGCGGTGACACGGTGGGCATCGCGGTGTCGGACTCGTCGGGGTGGTCGGTCTCGCTCATCCAGAGCGTCTACCACGCCTTCGGAGCCGCGGTCGTGGAGCCGTCCACCGGCATCCTGCTGCACAACCGCGGCACCGGCTTCTCGCTGGATCCCGCATCACCGAACGCCCTCGCCCCCGGCAAGCGCCCGCTGCACACGCTCATGCCCGTGATGGTCGACGACGCCCAGGGCCTGCGCTTCGTGTCGGCCACGATGGGCGGCCAGGGTCAGCCCCAGATCCACGCCCAGACCCTGCTGCGGGCGATGGCCGGAGCCTCCGCGCAAGAGGCGGTGTCGGCCCCGCGCGCCATCGTCGGCCCGCAGCGCGACGGCGACGCCCCGTCCGACATCTACGTCGAGAGCGACCTCCCCGCCCCGGCCCGCGCCTCGCTCGCCGAGACGCGCCTGCACCTCATCGAGACCCCGGACGCCGATGAGCTCGTCGGTCACGCCAACCTCGTCGCCGTGGCATCCGATGGTGGGCTGGATGCCGGAAGCGACCCGCGCTCGGATGGTGCGGCGAGCGTGCGGATGTACGGGGGCTGAGGCGGATCGGCTCGTAGTAGGGGAAGCGGTATGTCAGCCTGAACGCATGGGACGCGCCGCCACGATCACCGTCGCGGCCTCCGCGCTCGTCATCGCGGGGCTGGTCGCCCTCGCGATCCCGGCCTTCACCGGAATGGATGCCGACCAGCCCGAGGCCCCGGCCGTCGGGGCGGTCGGCCCCGCCGCCGACGCGCCGTCCGTGCAGACGACCGCGCCGGCGACCCCCGATATCCCCGAACTGCCCGACTGGGCAGAGGGGTCGGGGCCGTGGATCATCTACCCCGACGGATTCGAATGCCAGGGCACCGAGGGCTGCCCGAACGACTACCGGTCGCTGATCGGTGAGCCCGGCGACGTCCTCCCGCGGAACGTCTACTACTACGACCCCGCGACACACGATTTCGACCCCGCGAACCCCAACCGGTTCTTCGTGTCCCCCAAAGCCGCGCCCGGTGCCGATCTGGGCCCCATGCCGGGAGCGGACGGGTACGCGGTCGTCTCCGGGGTCGACCGGCAGGTGAAGTCCTACTACTTCGGGCGGGCCGACACCCTGGATGCCATCGGCGAGCGCTTCTCGATCGATCCGGCCGAGCTGACCCGCGACGGCGACAGGCTCGTCTTCCCCTGACCCGTCGAAAGACAGAGCAGCAGAGCGGCCGTGTCAACCCACCGCTGCACACATGTGCATTCCGTGGAATAGGTCATCGTCACGCTCCGTTAGGTTCGCGTGGCCCTTGTTCCCCACGAAAGGACTCCCGTGAGCCTGTTCAGCCCCACCACCGTCGGCAGCATCGGTGTGCGCAACCGCGTCTCGCTCGCCCCCATGACCCGCCTGCGCGCGAGCGCCGACGGCGTTCCCGGCCCGATCGTCGCGAAGTACTACGCGCAGCGCGCCGGCATCGGCCTCCTCGTCACCGAGGGCGTGTTCCCGAGCGCCGAGTCGAAGGCGTACCCCGGCCAGCCCGGAATCGTCACCGACGAGCAGGCCGCCGGCTGGGCGAAGGTCGCGGATGCCGTCCACGCTGAAGGCGGAGTGGTGTTCATGCAGCTCATGAACGGCGGACGCGTCACCCACACCGACATCACCGGCACCGACCGCATCGTCGCCCCCTCGGCGATCGCGATCGAGGGCGACACCCGCCTCGCCGACGGCTCGAAGGTCGCGTTCCCGGTTCCGCACGCCCTCGAGACCGACGAGCTCGCCACGATCCGCGACGAGTTCGTGACGGCCGCCCGTCGCGCCGTGGATGCCGGCATCGACGGCGTCGAGCTGCACTCCGCGAACGGATACCTGCTGCACGAGTTCCTCTCCCCCGCCTCCAACCAGCGCACCGACGGCTACGGCGGATCGCCCGAGGCCCGCGCCCGCTTCGTCATCGAGGTCGCGCAGGCCGTTGTCGCCGAGGTCGGCGCCGACCGCGTCGGCATCCGCATCTCCCCCGCCCACAACATCCAGGACGTCTGGGAGAAGGACGACGCCGAAACGCGCGCCACCTACGAGGCCCTCATCGCCGGCCTCGCCCCGCTGGGACTTGCGTACCTGAGCGTGCTGCACGGCGACCCCGCGAGCGACCTCATCCAGGACCTGCGCCGCGCCTTCGGCGGAACCTTCATCGTCAACTCCGGCTTCTCCAAGATGACCACGCGCGAAGAGGCCGTCACGGCCGTTGACGAGGGCATCGCCGACCTGATCGCCGTCGGCCGCCCCGCCATCGCCAACCCCGACCTCGTCACCCGCTGGGAGCAGAACGCCGACGAGAACGAGGTCGACCAGGCCTCGGTCTACGGCCCCGACGAGCGCGGATACACGGACTACCCGTTCTTGCAGGGCTGACATTCCGGATGCCAGGGCCCCGCGCGACCTGTTCGCGCGGGGCCCTCGCCTACGCGGCGGGCCCGGTAGTGCTGCACGCCTGCTCCGCACTCAGACGGTCGCCGCCGCCACGCACGTCGGACTCGATCGCATCGCATCCGTGATCCTTCGCCGACGTATCCCTATCTACAGGTGCGAACGGGTAGACCGTCACGCAACCCCAGTTTCCACAGACTCAACTCCCCGTGATGTCGAGGCATCGCGTCGGGCCGTGGATGCCTGCATCGAGGCGGGGTCTGCCGTGCGAATCGCGACAAACTTCAGCCCAACATACGGCGACGCTGTCGGCACGGCCACCGCCCCGGTGGGGCTGAATCTCACGACCCAACAAGTAGGGCGTCAGAGCCGGCAGTACGGCGTACATAGCGGGCTGCGCGCCGGAAGCGGGGGCCCGTCGGGCGTGGTAGCGAGAGGGCATGGCCGTGCCGGTTGCGCAGCCCGTTGAGTGGAGCTGACTGCGAGACCGTCCAGCTCCCGGGATTGCGCGGTGCCGCTGCGTCACACAGGCCGATAGCGCTGCATGATCGCGCCGGAACGAAGTTCCCGCCGCTCGAGGAGCTCGAGAGCGACGCCGATCCCTTCGAGAAGCCGCGGCCCACGCCGAAGCCGTGAGCCACCCAGGTATCAGCGGCGGTGGGCGACTCCTGCTGGTCGCCGACTCAGGCATATCGCCCCCGATAACCCCTTGACTATCCTGTTGATATGAACATTCGGGCCGGCCGAGAAGCGGCGGGGATGAGCCAGGCCGAGCTCGCCCGCGCCGCCAGGGTGGCGCAGCCCAACATCTCGGCGTACGAGAACGGCCGGCGTCAGCCCAGCCCCGAGGTTCTCGAACGGATCCGTCGCGCGCTGGTCGGCACCCTCAACGACCGCCTCTTCCGTCACCGCGACGAGATCCACCGCCTCGTCGCCGAGCATCACGCCACCGATCCCCGCGTCTTCGGCTCGGTCGCTCGCGGCGAGGCGACCGGCGAGTCCGACATCGACCTCCTCGTCGACTTCGGCCCCGACGCGGGCCTCCTCGACGAAGTGGGCCTGCGCCTCGCTCTGACCGATCTTCTGCAGGTCTCCGTCGATGTCGTGGCATCTGACACCCTGCGCGGCGCGCTACGCGATCGCATCCTTCGCGAAGCGGTGCCCGTGTGAGCGCTGACACCCGGAAGGCGCAGGATGCCGCGACCCGGATCATCGCGATCTGCGACGTGATCGCCGAGATTGTGGCAGAGGGCGAGGAGTCGTTCGTCGCGAACGTGCATTCGCAGTGGGCCGCCGAGATGGGCCTGATCCGCATCGGGGAGGGTGTCGCGAAGATCCCCGAGCCAATTCGCGCGCGCTTCGCCGGGCAGCCGTGGCGACAGATCATCGACATGCGAAACTTCGCCGCCCACCAATACGACGATCTCGACCCGCACCGCGTCTGGCGCACGCTGACAAGAGATGTGCCGCGGCTGCGCGCCTACCTGATCGACGCGCTCATTCCCGGCCTTCACACCGGACGGTAGCGCTGAACCGTAGCCCCGATGCGAGCTCCCTCCGCTCGATGAGTTCCAGCTTCTCCTCGACGCCCTCGAGCAACCGCGGCCGTCGCCCCGCCACCACCGAATGCACGACGAACATGTACTCGTCGATGAGCCCGTGCGCCGCGAGCGCCACCGGCAGCCGAACGCCCCCCCCAGGGCGATCCCCCGCCCCGGCTGCTCCTTCAGCGCCCGGACGGCGTCTATGACATCACCGTGGACGAGTTCCTCGCCGGGACTCCTCCGCGGAAGAACCCCCCGCGCATTCTGCGGGCTGTCCGTGTACGCATTGGGCCTGCTCGCCGACGTTGGGCTGGACGCGGCGGGCGCGGCAGCACGTCGCGCGCGGGCGCGTGCAGCAGAACCGTCCCTCGGCAGGGCCATTCGTCCGTGTCCGAGCCCTTGAACCGCGCCGAGACGAATGCCTCGACGTCGCCGCCCGGCACGACCCGCGGCACGAACGACGGGGCCCGCGACCGCGCAGGAACCCGGCCGTTCGGCGCGGGCATCAGTCGCTGACCTTGTTCTCGCGCTTCCTGAACGTTGCTTCCCCGGGGACGGTTCGACCGGTGGGGGTGGGCGGAAGACAGCCCCAGCTCGGCCCCGGGGATCACGCCTGTGGCTGAGGTCCGGGGCCGAGCGGGGCTGTCGTGGTCAATTCTTCGCTTTGTAGCGCGCTTCGACGGTGGACGTGGTCTTCTCCCCGCCGATCGTGGCCGTCGCGGTGACCGTGGCCTTGCCGGCACGAATCGTCGCCGCGCGGGAGTTGAACGCGGCGCTGACCTTCTGATTCGGCTGGACGTCGGTGAAGGTCTTCTTCCCGTACGCCGTGACGATCTCGATCTTCGCCGGCACCGTCGAACGGTTGGTCGCCGTGACGGTAACGTACGCCTTCCCCGCGATCTTGCGAGGCGAGGCGGTGGCCTCCACCATCGGTCCGGGGGCGGCGATCCCGCTCACCTCGTCGCGAGACGCGGCGACCAGGCCGTCGGTGTACCCGTCGTACGCGACCGACACCGTGCCGGTCACCCCATCGGGCACGACGACAGTAGCCGTGCCGTCGGCAGCGAGGCGCACCGTCTGAGACCACCCGCTTCCCGTCAGTGCCACGCTGCCCGCGAGATTGCCCTTGTCCGCTGCCGTGACCGCCACGCGCAGCGTCCGCGTCGCCGCGTCGTACGTCGCGTCGGTGCTCGAACCCACCGCCGTGATACCGGTCCACCCGTGCGTGGCATCCAGCACTGTCCGCGGCACGTTCACGAAGGCTCCGTGTCGACGCACATCGGGGAGCCCGTCCGTCGACACCCGCCCGGTCACGCCGGGGCCGTGCTGCTTGGTCGTGAACCATCCCGGCGTCTGAGAGAGACGGTTGTTCCAGCTGGAATTCGCGATCTGCGACGCGCTGGTCATGAACGGGATGTAGCCGTTCTCGGTGTTGAGGTCGCTGAGCAGGATCATCGCGTCGCCCGCGGCGTTGTTGTTCGGGTCGCCCGGGTTGAGCTTCACCGACGCCGGCCCTTCGAACAGCAGCAGGTCTTGGTCGACCTTCTGCCACCCGGTGGCGGGATCGTTTTTCTCCGACGGCGTGGTGACCGTCGAGGTGAGCACCTTCGACTTCTCCAGAATGTTGGAGTGGCCCGCGGTGGCTTCCGCCCCCGGCTCGCCGTTCTTCGTCAGACGGTAGTAGTCGTCACCGATCTTGAACACCGAGCTGTCGATGCGGTACGACCCCGTGTTCTGCCAGGCGATCGGAGGCGCCGTGAAGGTGCGGAAGTCGCGCGTGATCGCGAGCAGCACCTGCTCGTAGCCGCCGCCGTTCGCACCGGGCACGGGCTTGGAGTGCGCGGCATCCTGGTACATCCGCGAGGCGAAGAAGACGACGTATGACTGCAGCTGGTCGTCCCAGTACGCCTCCGGCGCCCAGGTCATGCCGGCGAGGTCGGAGTTGACCTCGACGCCGCCGTTGCCGTCCCCGTTGGTGCGCTTCCAGTGCACGAGGTCGGTCGACTCCCATGCCTCGATCTTCAGCGAGCCGTGGGTGGTGTAATGGCCCCAGTCTCCGCCGGCCGTGTTGAGGTCGGTGGCGATCATGTAGTACTTGTCGCCGTCGTGCGAGCGGAACAGGTACGGATCGCGCAGGCCGAAGGTGTCGGCATCCGACGCGATCGCCGCCTCGCCGCCGTTTCGCACCTCGAAGGTGAAGAAGTTGTTCTCGTTCGTCGACGAGATCCAGATCTTCTCTTCGTCGCGGCCGTTCGTCGTGGCGAAGTTCGCCGACGCGTACCCGACGTCGGGAGCGGTGCGCGGTCGCTCTTTCACCGTGACCGTGAGGGGGCTGCCCACCTCGGTGAACGCACCAGAGGTGGCGGTCGGGGTCAGGGTCGCGGTCGTGTCACCGTGGCCGTAGGGGGTGCGGGTCACGCGCCCGCCGCCCGCGTAGGGGTCTGCGGAGCCGACAGTGGGAGCGACGTAGGCCGGGTCGGTCGGCGTGACGCGCGCCGAGTCGGACGAGGCCCAGGTGAGGCGCGAGCCGTGCAGCGGCCCGGTCGTCACGAGCGGAAGGTTCTCCGTGGTCTCGGTGGCGACCATCGCCGCGGCGGCTTCGAGATCAGCGCGAAGGTTCGCGCGGACCTGGTCGGCTGAAGCGGCACCGACGGTCAGGGCGACGGAGGCGGTGGCGCCCCCGACCAGCCCCGTGGCGGTGATGGTGGCCGTTCCTTCGCGTACGCCCGTGACGCGCCCCGCGGCGTCGACCGTCGCGACCGACGTATCCGACGATGCCCACGAGACGCGCGTGCGTGTGGCCTCGTCGGGCGACGGCCACGCCGTCAGGGCAGAGGAAGCGCCCTGGGCGACGGTGAGCTCGCCGTCAGCGACGCCGGTGCCGGCGATGGTGAAGCCGGTGGGCACGACGACGTCCGACACTGCCGGGTAGATGGCGAGGTCGTCGATCGAGCCGTCCCAGCCCGTGTCGTTCGCGTAGAACGACTTGCCGATGTACGCCAGCGTGCCACCGAGGTCGGACAGGATCGTCGTCACCTTCGTGTCGTACCCGACCAACGCGCCATCCTGGAAGAGCGCCAGCGAACCGGGCCGAAGCACGATCCGGTAATCGTGCCAGGCGGCGCCGTCGACGTCGACGCGTCCCACACCCTGCTCGGCCCGCCAGGTGTCCTTCGAGATCACGGAGCGGATGTGATCCTGCCACGCGGAGAAGAGGAAGTAGCGCTGGTCGTTGGCTCCGACCGCGAGTGAGAAGAAGTTGCCGGTGGTCATGCGTGAGGTGGCCGAGAAGTCGATCGTCACCTCGTCGTCCGCTGCGGCGAACACCGCGTCGGGGATGCGGGCGAAGTCCGCTCCGCCGTGCAGTGCGAGCACGCGGTCGCCGCCCCGAGCTGCATCCTTCTCGACAGCCGCTCCACCCGAGAGGATCAGGTCGTGGCCGTTGCCGGAGACATCGTTTCCGGTTCCGTCCGAGAAGTCGTACCGGGCAATGGGCTCTGCAGCGGGAACGGCGACGAGGGAGCGTGCCGCGTCGTCCACAGCAGTCCGAGCGGCGTCGGAGGACGTCTGCGTCGCCGAGGGATCGGCGAGGACGGCCGCAGCCCGCGCGAGCGCGGCACGCAGGCTGGTCCACGATCCCGGGGTGAAGTCGCTCGACGACAACGCCGTCGCGGCCTTCCACGCGTCCTGCAGCGACTGGGTGTTCGCCGGCTGCGTCAGCGGCAGGCTCCCCGTGGAGGCGCTGGCGGCGGCCTCGAGCGCGGAGCGTTCGGTGGCGGTGACGGGCAGGATCGAGCCGTGCCGCTTCTTCAGCGTCCCGAAGTCGACGTGCGGGGCCTGCGCCCAGTCGTCGATCGACGAACTCCCCGGGTCGGACGTGAAGAACGGCACGTAGCCCTCGGGAACGGTCGAGTCGCCGCCGTTGGGGTGATCGGCCATCAGGCCGTACGGCATCGCCTTGCCCTTGGCCTGGGGGATGTCGTCGGCGTTGTACGCGAAGAGCTCGGGTCCCTCGAAGTTGCGGCGGTCGTACTTGTCATCCTGGAGGATGCCCTTGAGGGTGCCGACCTCCGACCACTGTCCGAGCACCGAATCGCTCTGCTCGACGGTGATCTGCGCGTCGGCCGAGGCCCGGTAGTACTTCCCGTTCGCCGAGAACATCGTCGTGTCGATGATCCCGTCCCGCGGCCGCTCGATCCACAGCTGCGGGTCGGTGAAGGTGACGAAGTCGCGCGTGGTCGAGATGTAGATCTTGCTCTTGGCGCCGCCGAACGACCCGGAATCGTCCATCTGAGCGGTCGACCAGTACACGTAGTAGACACCGGCCTTCGCGTCCCAGAATGCCTCCGGGGCCCACGCCATGCCGGCATCCGGGATCTTCGAAGCGACGTCCGCCAGGCGGGGCTCGGACCACGTCACCAGATCGTGCGACTCCCACACCACGATGTTCGTGCTCTGGTCCCGGTAGGCGCGGGGAGCGCCCCAGCCGCCGCGGTCGTGGATGTTCAGGTCGGTGGCGATGAGGTAGAACGTGTCTCCCTGGGGTGATCGCACGAGGTAGGGGTCTCGTACCCCGAGGTCGCCGATGGTCGAGGTGAGCAGCGGCTGGCTGGCCGGCCGGGTGTCGTTCCACGTGAGACCGTCAGCACTGGTGGCGAAGTACATCTGCTCGTCGGTGTGCGACTCCTCGTTGTTCGTGAAGTGCGCGAAGACGTAGTCGGTTGTCGCGACGGGGGCGGGTGCCGCGAGCACGCGTGTGCGGAACTCGCGTGACGCGGTGCCCGCGGTAGCCGTCAGCGTCACCTCGCGGTCGCCGTCGGTCGGGCGGGTGACGACACCGGCAGCGATCTCGCCAGCAGCGGCATCCGTCACCACCGAGGTATCCGACGAGGTCCAGGTGATCGCCGAGCCATAGACCGACCCGGTTGTCGGAAGGGTCAGGTCGGAGCGCACCTCGCTCAGCCCGGGGATACGGACGTGGTCGAGGTCGGCCAGGGCTCTGGCTTCTTCGCTCGGTTCGGCGATCACCGTGACGTCGACCTGCTTCTCGGAGGTCGCTCCCGCGATAGCGGCCGTCGCCGTCAGCGTGCCCTTCGCGTCGGGCTGGCCGAAGGCCGGGCGCGTGATGGTGGCCGTGCGCCCGTCCGATCCGATCGTCACGCCGGGGGTCTGCGAGGTCCACGTCACGCGTCCGCCGCCGTCGGCGAGCTGCGCGCTGGTGGTGTCGAAGGTGAGGGACGAGGGAACGGTGGCCAGGACCTCCGCGGGCGCATCGATGCCGTGACCCCACACGGCGACGTTGTCGATCGCGCCGGCAAAAGCCGCGTCGGCGGGGTAGAACGACTTCCCGAACGACGACGAGAACCCGTTGGCCAGCAGATCGTTCACGCGAACACTGCTCTGTGCGCTGACGACGGGGGCTCCCCCGTCGACGGAGAGCAGGAGGTAGCCGTTCTGGAAGGAGAGGGCGTATCGGTGCCAGGCCGACGTGTCGACGGAGGCCGACAACGTCGTCTCGCCCTGCCACGACGATGAGGTCACGGCCGCATAGGCTTGCCCGCCACGAAGACGCAGAAAGAGGTAGGTGTTCTGGTCGATGCCCAGCGCATAGGTGAAGAAGTTTCCGTCGGAGCGGTCGGAGCGGGCATCGAACTCGACCGTGACAGCGCCCGAAGCCCGGGCCTCGTCGTACACCGACCCGTCGACGGCTGCCGCCGGTGCCGCACCGCCGAACACGAGCGCGCGGTTGCCTTCACGGTCCGCTTGTGCAGCGATGTCGGCTCCACCCGTGAGAGCGAGGGGCGGCGATCCGGTGACGCCGTTTGCGGCCGTCCCATCATCGAAAGCGTACGTCGCAGCCGGGGCCTGCACAGGCGAGGCGACTGCCGCGGAGGGAAGGGAGGTCGCCGCGAGCGAGAGAATGACGGTGGCCGTAGCGCACACGCGCAACACGGAAGAGGACTTCATCAGAGTTCCCGCCTTTGGGGTCTGGACGCTGTTGCCCTGGGAACCGGCGCGCTGCGCCTGTCGCCACCAGGTGGTGGGTGGATTATGACATGTTCGCGCTAACTACGCACCTGGCCGGCCTGGTACGGTCTTGCCTGCATGTGGAGTTCGCACACTCGCATCTCCTGTGATCGAGGGGTCCCCGTCGGGGGTGGCGTCGACAAGCAGATGGTGTGCTGCTCCACCCCGGCCAGGTGCATCCAGACGGTAAAGATCAGATGAATCGGGAGATCTGGAGCACGGGGCCCGTCCGATGCGGGGACGAGCTACACCGATCAAGGAGGATCGCCCAGTGGGAATCATGAGAAGCACGTCTATTGCGACGGCCGTGCTCGCCGCGCTCGTTGCGGGTTCGGTTCCGGTGACGGCTTCGGCCGTCGACGATGAGCCCGTTGCCCGGTATGACTTCGACGACCCGGCCAACCGCGGCCTCGACTCGACAGGCCACGGACACGACATCGATACGCGAATCGGTAGCCCGGCCTTCGGTGTCCCCGCGGGCCGGACGTCGACGGCGTTGCAACTCTCGGGCGCGACGAACACCTACGCTCGCATCCCCGACGCCGTATTCGGCTCCGTCGGCGACGACTTCACGATGGAGTTCGACCTGACCTCGGCGTCGTCGGGTAACGGCTTCTTCACCGTCGGCATCGGCAAGGACGATCACCGCTACCTGCTCATCAAGATCGACGACAACGGTGGCGGCCGGGTCGCCATCGCCACCGACCAGTGGCGCAATGAGCAGGGCTTCTCCTTCTCGGCAACACCCGGCTGGCACACCTACCGCCTGACGGTGCAGGCGGGCCTGCTCGCAATGTACGTGGACGACGAGCTCGCGGGGTACAAGGACGACGTCACGATCAAGATGTCGGATCTGCAGTCGACGACTGCCTATCTCGGACGCTCCTTCTACGCCAACGACCGCACGTTCAACGGCTCGTTCGACGACATTTCGATCTGGGACGACGCGCAGGCGCCCGTGCCGGTCACGTCGCTCGCGGTGAAGGGCGACGGCGTCGCCGATGGCTCGCTCACCACCGCGGTCAACGGCAAAGCGACGCTTCGCGCCGAAGTTCAGCCCACTGGCGCCCCGGGCGCGGTGCGATGGTCCTCCTCGGCGCCTTCCATCGTCTCCGTCGCCGGCGACGGCAGTATCACCGCACGCGCCGAGGGGGAGGCCGTGATCACCGCAACGTCCGTCTTCGCTCCATCGGTCACCAGCTCGGTCACCGTGAACGTCGTTCCGCCCGGGCTCGAGGCCGCCAAGGCTGACCTCCGCGCCGCGGTCAGCGCGGTGAATCAGACCACGACCGACAATCTGGCGCTCGCGGTGAAGGGTCCGATCTTCGGCTCCGACATCACGTGGGCATCGAGCAACGCCGGCATCATCACCCCGACGACGGCACAGACCGCCAACGGCCCCGCCACCGCCGACCCGTATGGCGGCGGCGGCATCGTGACGCGTCCCGCTTACGGGACCGGTGACGTCACAGCGAGCGTCACCGCGACGGTCACCCTGAACGGCTTCACGGTGACGAGCGACCCCATTCCCGTGGCGGTGAAGGAGAAGACGCGCACCGCCCCGAATGCGGCCTATGCGTCCGTCAACTTCAAGACCGAGAACGGCCGCGACCTCGAGCAGATCTGGGTGTCCTCCACCGAGGGGAACGACTTCTTCTCCTTCCGCACCCGCAACGGCGGACAGCCCGTCATCGTCTCGGACGCCGACACCAAGGGTCTGCGCGACCCGTACGTGCTGCGCTCGCACGACGGCGACAAGTACTACATGGTCGCCACCGACCTCGACACCTCCAGCGGGAACTGGGACGGCTTCCAGACCAACGGCTCGATCAAACTCGAGGTGTACGAGTCGCCCGACATGGTCAACTGGACTCGCACGAATGGCGACGGTGACGGCGGTATCACCGTCAACACCCCTACTGCCGGTATGAGCTGGGCACCCGAGGCATTCTGGGACGACGCTCTGCAGTCTTATGTCGTCTTCTTCTCCTCGCGCATCTACCAGGACGAGACCCGCACCAACCCGGTGCGCGGGAAGTACAACGATTCGTACAACCAGGTGATGGCCGTCATCACGCGCGACTTCCGCACCTTCTCGTACCCGCCCATCGCGTGGCAGAACACCGGTTACTCGCGCATCGACTCCTCGGTCTTCCAGATCGGCGACTATTACTACCGCCTGACGAAGAACGAAGAGGGCCGCTCCGCCGGTCAGTACCTGCCCGCCGGAAAGATGACCTTCCTCGAGCGCTCCAAGGTGCTCACCTCGCCCACCACCGTCACCTCGCCCGCGAACGACCCGGAGCGCACCTGGCAGCTCGTCGACGAGTCGCTGCTGCCGTTCGAGGGTGCGGCGTCGGTGAAGCTGAACGCGGGTGACCCGAACAACAACGCCGATCAGGACGCGCTCGTGCTGCTCGCCGACGAGTTCAGCTACATCCCGTTCATGACGAGCGAGAAGCAGGTGCTGGCCTCGTCATGGAGCAACCGTCTCTCCCAGACACCGGGATGGTTCGACACCAAGCAGCCCGGACCGGGCGTCACCGGTCGCGTCTCGACCGATGGCATGCCCGAGATCACGCGCCACGGCGCGTTCCTCGGTATCCCTCAGGCCGTGTCGACGGCGCTGGAGAACTGGACCGGCATCGCCGCCGTCGGTTCGCAGACCGACGCGACGTACACGGCCGCGACCCGTGTCCTGCGCGTGGCCGTCACGGCACAGGACAAGGGCACTCTCGCCGGCAGCGTCACACTCGCGGGCGGCGAATGGACGCAGACCGTGCGTCTCGCCGCCGACGGTACGGCGAGCGTCATCGTGCCCGATCAGGTGTCCGGGACGGTGTCCGTCGCCTACGACGGGTACACGGACGGTCTCGTCGCCGCATCGCGCGACGAAGTGACCGGGATCCGTGCGGCCGAGGGTTCTTCGGTCTTGCCGATGGATGCCACGGCCTCCACTCGCAAGATCGCCGGGAAGACGTACGTCATCGTCACCGCGACCAACCGTTCGACGGTGCCGGTGCGGGTCGACGTCGTCACGGAGTATGGAAAGAAGACCTTCGTCACCGTCAAGCCCAACCAGACGGTGAGCGCGACCGTCAACTCCCGCAGGACGACGATTCCCGCGGGCACGGCGACGGTTTCCGCTACGGCCACCATCGACGGCAAGCAGGTGACCTCACGCGTCGACGCGGCCTACGGCGCGCGGAAATGATCGGGCGCGGGCGGGCGAAGGCCCTGGCACCCGCCTCTGTGGGCCCCCGGAGTTCGCTCCGATCGCGGCTGACAGGGAACCGTCAGTTCGCACGCTGCGGATTCTTCCCTCACGCTATCGGGTCGCTTCGTCGTGACGTGGGTGAGGTGCCGGCGGGCCGGAGAGACGGCCCCGCCCGCCGGCATCCGTCAGTCCTCGACCGGATTCGCCGCGGCGAACACGTTCCGCGGATCCCAGTCGGCCTTCAGCGCGCGCAGCCGGTCGATCGACGCCCCGAAGCCCGGCGCGCGATCCGCTCCCCCGTCGATGAAGGTGAGCGCGAGGCCGTCGCCGGCCCACGGCGCGAGCGCGTCGACGAGCGCAGTGGCCGCGGCCGTGGCCGCCGGAACCGCCTCCGGCACGGGCGGCACCGCGATGCCGTGCACGAGGTAGTCGCCCGCGACCGCCGACACCGCTCCCGCGTCCGCCGCCGGGCGCGCAGCCGCACCGCCGAGATGGCGGAGCTCGGCGACGAAGAGTCCCGGATCCTCGGATGCCGCCACGAACGCGGCCACCGCCTCTTCGGGCAGCGACGAGAGCAGGCGATGGCGTGTGACCGCGGGGGCCGGCTGCGGCGGGTCCATGTGCACCTGCACCAAAGCGGATGCCGGGATCCGGCCGAACGAGTCGATCTCGGGCGCGAGCTCGCGCAGCGGGGCCAGCAGCTCGGCCGCGCGGGCGTCGGTCTCGAGGATCGCGCCGTCGACCACGACGACCGACCGCCCCGACAGGAACGGCGGCAGTTGGGGCAGCGGCGGGAAGCTCATCACGCGCAGGGTCGAGGTGACCGATTCGGGGAGGGATGCCGTCCACTTCGCCCACGCGCGACTGACCGCCGGCGTGACCGAGGCGTCCCAGAGCAGCATCCCGGCGAACACGTCGGCGTGGGGCAGCAGGTCGATCTCGAGCGAGACGACGATGCCGAACGAGCCTGCGCCGCCGCGGACGGCCCAGAACAGGTCGGTGTTCTCGTGGGCGCTGGCGCGCACCAACGATCCGTCGACGGTGACGATCTGCACGGCCCGCACGGCGTTGACGCCGAGCCCGTGGGCCCGGGCGTAGAACGAGACGCCGCCGCCCAGCGCGTAGCCGGCGACGGAGACGTCGCCCGCGCTCCCGTGCAGGGCGGTGAGGCCGTGGGGGGCGGCGGCGGCGAGGACGTCGTTCCAGTGCGAGCCACCGAGCACGATCGCCGTGCGGCTGTCGGGGTGCACGGTCACGCCGCGCAGGGTCGAGAGGCGCACGAGCACCACGTCGGCGAGACCCGACTCCGCCAGACCCGCGGCGGCGTGCCCCGTGGACTGCGGCGCGACCCGCAGCCCCGCGGCGGTCGCCGCGCGGACGATGTCGACCACCTCCTCGGCGGACTCGGGCGTGGCGACGGCGAAGGGGCGCTGGTCGACGGCGACGTTCCACGGCATGCGGACGACGTCGTACTCGGGGTCGCCGGCGAAGACGACGCGGGAGCCGAGCGCCGCACGCAACGTGGCGGCGCGCTCGTCGAGAGGGGTTTCGGAGGCAGAGGGCATGAGCAGACCGTGCTTTCGGGTGGGCGACGGTACGACTCTGCTCTTCATGCGCGGCGGCCAGACTGTCGGGCGCAGTTCGGTACGGTCAGACCGTAACGAACGATCGTGTTCGCAAGGAATCGTCCGAGTTCGTGCGTGAACGCGACGGGGCTCCGTTTCATAGCCGGGCCACTCTCGCCTCGAGCATCGAGACCGCCCAGCTCGCCGCCCTCCGTGACGAGTTCGTCGCCGCCGCCACGCCGGGCCGTGGATGCCGGCCTCGCCGAGACGATCGCGTACGTTGACGAGAATTCATTGCTGCTACCCGGGGGGGCATTTTGGTAATCGACTTCGTTGCACTGGATTTCGAGACGGCGAACAGGTCGCCGTCTTCGGCATGCGCTGTTGGTGCGGTGCGCGTCCGAGACGGTGTCGTCGTGGACGACTTTCACACGCTCATCCGCCCGCCGGAGGAACACGGTGAGTTCGAGCCCGTGAACGTGCGCATTCACGGCGTCAGGGCTCGGGACGTTGAAGACGCGCCTCTGTGGCCCGAGGTCTATCCCGAGCTCCGAGCATTCATCGGAGACGACACGGTCGTCGGACACAACGCAGCGTTCGACACTTCGGTCCTGCTCAATAGCTGCGGCGCTTACGACATCGATCTGCCGTCACTCAGCGTGGTCTGCACTCTTCAGCTGTCTCGGGCCGCACTCCATCTGCCCTCGTACTCGCTCCCGTGGGTCGCCGATCATCTGGGGCTCCCGAGTTTCAACCACCACAATCCGCTCGCCGATGCTCGGACGTCCGCGCTCGTCTTGATTGCCCTCGCCACACGAGCCACCGCGTCATCGCTCGACGAGCTGTCGAAGCGACTCGCGGTAGCCCTCACCGGTACATGGACCGAGCGCGACGACGCGCTCTTCCGCGGCCTGACGGCGGAGCCCGACGCGATCGTGGGAACGGGGTTCGCGGGCGAGGTCGTGTGCTTCACCGGGGCCTTGAAGCAGATGGTGCGCAACAGGGCTCGCGAGCTCGTCGTAGAGCAGGGCGGCACTTGGCAGGACGGGGTCACACGCAGTACGACGATCCTCGTCACCGGAGACTTCGATGACCGAACCTTCCGCCCCGGTGCCGCCTTCAGTTCGAAGCTTGCGAAGGCCTTCCTGCAGGTTGAGAAGGGGCAGGCACTCGAAATAATCACCGAAGACGCATTCATCACGCGGATGTCGATCGGCGAGGAAGAACTGCGTGCGAAGATCTCGGCCGGCGGAGGTCGGTCGAAGGTGCCCGAGTGGGTCATCACGCAGGCAACCTCAGGTGAGAGCAGCGATGACTTCTGGGCATGGTTTCGGGCGGCACTCGCCCACCCCACGGGCCCGGCGAAGGGCGACGAGCCCTGCGTGTGGTGCGGCACGTCGGTGCCCGCGAAGGCGCACTGGGTTCATCGCGAGCGTCACGTCTGCGGCGTTCATTGCAATGAACGCCTGAAACGCGGAGCCCGTAGGGCGTGGGAGCGAGAGGGCATCGCCGTGCCGGTCGCTCCGCCCGTCGAGTGGAGCTGACCCCGCGGCGACCGTTCCACTCCCAGGAACTCACGCCTTCGTCACGTCACACCGGCCGGTATCGCTGCATGGTTGCGCCCGACCGGAAGTCCCGCCGTTCCACGAGCTCGAGAGTGACGTCGACCCCTTCGAGGAGCCGCGGCCCGCGCCCCGCCACAACCGGGTGCACGACGAACATGTACTCATCGATGAGCCCCGCCGCGGCGAGCGCCACCGGCAACCGCACACCGCCGAGCGAGATCCCCCGCCCCGGCCGCTCCTTCAACCGCCGCACCGCGTCGACCACGTCGCCATCGAGAAGCTCCGCGTTCCAGTCGACCTTGTCGAGAGTCGCGGATGCCACAACCTTCCGCATCGGATCCATCACCTCGGAGAAGGCCACCTCACTGGCATCCATCCAGTCCGGCCATTCCCCCGAATCGGGCCGGCGCCACGCGCCCTGCATCAGCTCATACGTGACGCGCCCGTAGAGGAGCGCATCGGAGCGGCGCAGTTCGTCGGTCCAGAACGCCATGGACTCGTCATCAGGCGGGAGGCCCTCCTCGTGCGAGCAGCAGCCGTCGAGAGTCACGTTGATGGCGTAGCGGAGGGGCTGGGTCACCCCCTCAGCTTCCTCGCCGGGACTCCTGCGCGGAAGAGCCCGCCGCCGCGAATCGCTCCGCCTGCATCGCGAACGCCTCCGCGAGCTCGGGCGGCCCGACGACCTCCATCGCCACTTCGAACCGACCGAAGGATGCCGCCAGCGCACCCCACGACCACGATCCGGCTTCGAGTGTGCAGCGGCTGTCATCGACCGCTGTGACCGTTCCATCGCCCGCGAAGGGCAGAACGCGATGCGCGGGCGCGTGCAGGACGACCGTTCCGCGGCACGGCCACTCGTTGGCATCCGATCCCTTGAAACGCCCCGAGACGAAGGCGTCGACGTCACCACCGGGCACGACCCGCGGCACGAAGGGAGCGCCGTGCGGCACGCGCGGGCGGACCCGCTCGGCGGCGAAGAGTCGCCAGTCGTCGCGGTCGAGATCCCACCCGAGCAGGTACCACCGACCGTGCGAAGTCACGAGATGGTGCGGCTCGACGCGGCGAGGCTGAGCGTTGCCCTCGCCCCTCGGCAGGTAATCGAACCGCAGCGTGACCCGGTCGCGCACGGCCTGCGCCAGCGTCAGCAGAACGGCGAGCGGCACCGCGGCCGCGGGCGCCTCGCCCGGACGCCCCACCGTCGTGACCTCGACAGCGTCGAGCCGATGCCGAAGCCGCGACGGAAGCACCTGACGCATCGTCGCGAGAGCCCGGACCGCGGCCTCGCCGATCCCGGCACCGAGCGCGGGCGCCGCCCTCAGCGCGATCGCGACCGCGAGTGCCTGATCGTCGTCGAACAGAAGCGGGGGCATGTCGTTGCCGGCTTCGAGCCGGTATCCGCCGTCGGGGCCCATCGTCGAATCGATGCGGTAACCCATCTCGCGGAGCCGATCGATGTCGCGCCGCACCGTGCGATCGCTGATGCCGAGCCGCGACGCCAGCACCGACCCCGGCCACTCGCGTCGGGCCTGAAGCAGCGACAGCAGCGTGAGTAGTCGCGACGTCGTGGCCATGGCATCCACGGTAGATCGCTTCTAGGACAGAAACAGACCTATACGGGTGGGACTGTCGTTCCACGAGCCGATTCCGGCCCAGATACCGAGGAGCAGACATGTCCGTGCAGACCACCACCCACCTGAACTTCCGCGGCGACGCCCGTGAGGCGCTCACGTTCTACCAGTCCGTCTTCGGCGGACACCTCGTCATCAACACGTACGCCGATTTCGGGATGCCGGCCGAGATACCCGGATCCGACAAGGTCGTCTTCGGCATGGTCGCTGCCGAGAACGGATTCCGCGTGATGGGTTACGACATCCCAGGCCTCACCGAGGGCGGCATCGCGGGCGGCGGCGCGACGCGCCGCGAGAACGGCACGACGATCACCGAGCAGGCGGTGTTCGTGTCGATCAGCGCGCCGACGCTCGAGGAGCTGCAGGGCTATTGGGACGCTCTGGCGGTGGATGCCACGATCGTCGAGCCGCTGGCGGCTTCGGCGTGGAGCGCGGGGTTCGGGATGTTGACGGATGGGTTTGGGGTGACGTGGAGCTGCAGCGTCGATGCGTCTTAGGCGCTTCGCGGGTCTGGTGCAGCGCGCGCGAGGCCCGCGACCCGTTCGTGTAGGGCCGAGCTATGCATGCCAGCCCTCACCCTTGCGAGACGTCACGCGCCGTCCCGCTGCTGAACCGCTATGCAGCGTGAAGTGGAGCAGTGTGATCAACTCTGGATAGCTCCGGAGGGCGGACGTTCCTCGTCTGCAGGAGGCCCGTCCTCACGCTGCAGGCGCTTCGCGAGCTTCTCCGCCCATCGCCCCGCAGACTGACGCGCGCTCTCGAGCGCGTCGCCACTGAAGCGTCCGACGGCCTGCGCACCTTCCGTACCGGCTTCGATGACGTCGTCCCGGACGTCCGCCGCTGCACGGACCCAGCCGCGGGCCTCGACGGAATCCTGGTGCTCCGCCAGCCCCAGGGCCGTATGGAAATGGCCGAGCCCCTCCGCGACATCGTTTCGAGCTTGCACGACAGTTCCCGCGGAGAACGGGTTGAGGAGCACCTTCGCGTTGGCTCGTTCGGCTCCCGCGTCCATCCGCGTCAGCAGCGACCGAGTCGTTTGCACGATGACGTCGCGACGGCGCTGACGGGCCGTCGTGAGTGCGAGCCGGTGTTCGTCGATCTCCTCGGGCGAAGCGCTGAGAACGCGATCGAGCTCAAGCATCCCGAGTGCTTCCTGCAATTGGAAAGACTTCGCGACCACGCTCAACCATTCCGCGACGGAGGACTGCGCCTCCTTCACCAGATCAGCGAGATCACCGATCTTGGCCGTGCGTTCGACCTTGTCCGCGATGGCGTCGAGCTGCCGCAAGGCGTATGCCTGCGTACGCGCAATGGTCGAGGCAGAGTTCTGAATCTTCGACCACGTGACCTCGGAGACTCGTCCGACCGTGTCGCGCACGACGACGGCCTCGTCGATCAGCATCTCGACACCGATCATCTCGGACAGCACCGCGTCCTTCTGCGCGCGCAGAACCTCGTCGACCTTGGCGTCGATCGCCGCGAGGTAGTCGGTGATCTCGTCCATCTGCTGCTGCATCGCGTACTGCGCCATAATGCCGCCGACGCCGGACAGGACGGCGGGGTTCGTGAGGAGGGCCCCCGGTCTGGCCAGCGGAGATCCCGGCTTCGTGACGAATTGCAAATTCTTCACGAATCGGCCCTTGTCGCCGCGCGTCGTCGCATGCCAAAACTTCGTGGCCGAGTTCTGCACCACGGGTAGCAGCTGCGCCGCCCTCGCCGACTCTTCGGTGAGCTTCACCCACCGACCAGCGTTGGCCGAGATGTCTGCTGCGGCGTTGAGCACTGTCGCTCCGGTAACGGCCGACGGCAACACCCTCGTGAGGTCGAACGACGTGGACGACAGTCCGGAGACGGCAACGAACTTCGCTACCTGCGTGGGTTCGCCCACGAGAACGAATCCGTCACCGTCGCTGATGACCTCGATGTCATCGAAGTCTTCCGCACTGGGCTCGAGATCGCTCACAGCGCGAACCCCGCGTTCGATGTCGTCGATCTTGAAGCTGCCATTGGTCCCCCTCCACCCCGTTGCGGTATGGGGCAGCATCTCACAACCGCAAGCTCGCGAGGCACCCTACCGGTGTGTCGAGCACGCCCGATGAAACCATGGGGCCGCGAAGTTGCGGCGCTCGGGCTCGGCCGGGCGAGCGACGACGATCCCAGGCCAGGGTGAAAATCTGGCCCCCAGAAATACGGGATGGCGGCGCCCTGCCGCAGCGACCACACTGTCAGCATGGTCACCGCCCTAGCCGCCGGACGTGCGCGCAGCGACATCGACGTGCTCTCGCGCGCCGGTCTTCCGCTCGCGGACTTCATGGCGGAGTCCGCCGCCACGCTACTGGGCGTCATCCCCTTCGTGGCGGGCTGCTTCTCGAGCACCGGCCCCGCGACCTCGCTCATCTCGCGCACCTACAAACTCGGCGACCTGCTGGGGCGCAACGAGTCCGATGTCGCCTGAGCGCGCATCGAGTACGGCGGCGAACCCGACGCGACCCACTACGACGAGATGGCCGCCTCCGGCAGCGTCGCCGCCGGCATCCACTCCGCCACGGGCGGCCAGGTCGACCGCCTCGAGCGCATGGCCGACCTCGTGCTCCCCCGGTTTGGATACGCCGACGAGGCGCGCGTCGTATTCGCCGACCGGGGTGGAGTCTGGGCGACGCTGTCCATCCTCCGCGGCACTGACGACGCCGTCTTCGACCCCGCGGAACTCACCCTGCTGACCGAGATCGCCCCGGCCCTGACGCGTGGCATCCGGACCGGCCTGCTGTCGCAGGTCGCCTCGCGCGAGGCCGCACAACCGACCGGCCCCACCGTGCTCATTATCGACGCGGCGGGTCGCGTCGTGCAGTCGAGCCCCGGCGCGCAAGAACGGCTCGCGCAGCTCAGCATCCCAGGCACCGACCCCCTCAGCTATATCCAGGCGCTCATCGGCGGAGCCCGCCGCTTCGCATCAGGGGCGTTGGACCGGATGCCACGCATTCGCACCCGCACCCCCGACGGCGTGTGGCTGGTGCTGCACGCCGCACCCCTCGGCGGCGTCGGCGACCGGGCAGGCGACGTGGTGGTGACGATCGAAGAGGCACGACCGCAGGAGGTCGTCGACATCGTCGCCGCGGCGTTCACGCTGACTCTTCGCGAGCACGAGGTGGTCGGGGCGGTGCTCCGCGGTGCCGACACGAGGATCGTTAATCTCAATTCTCGCACCGTCGCTGGGGGCTGCGCATGCACGACTAAGGCTGCATTCGCGATTAAGCACCGACGGGCGTCCGTACACGCGCTGGTACGGGGGCGACCTAGGCCAGAACGAGGTTGAGCAGATCGCGCGGGACGCGATTCGTTTCATCTACCTTCCGGCGCTTCGCGAGGCGGCCGGCGAGCTTCGACCGGGCCCCGGTAACCGGCTTGCCAACCTCGTGTCCTCCCTCGCGCCGGTGGGCCACGCAGACCGCCAGGCGCTCGTTGACATAATGCAACGAGCGAACGACGAACTGGAGACCGTCGGCTCTGTGATCGCCGCGGCTCAGGCTGTGCAAGGGCGTCTGCAAGGGATTACCGGTACTGGCCCGTTCGAGCACGGGTCATCTGTCAAGTTTTCTGAGGCGCGCTTCGAACGCATCATATCCAGCCTGCAGGCGCTCGCTGGATCCGGGACCGATCTCGGGCGACTGGCTGAAAACGGCCTCGGCTACAACAATCTGCTTTTTGTTGCCGTGTTGCTATCGCTTATCGAGTCCGACCATGAAGTTCCGCTCAACTTCCTTCTCGTCGAAGAGCCGGAAGCACATCTGCATCCGCAGCTGCAATCCCTGCTGATGGTCTATCTTGAGTCGCTTACTGATCAGAGCACTCACGTCATCGCGACCACCCACTCGCCGCAATTCGCGTCCGCCGCTGAGGTGCGCAGAGTGACCGTGCTGCGACGCGGACACGGCAACTCCCCGACAACGGCGCACTCCCTCGCAGATGCTCCGATCAGTTCGAAAGGGTTCGCGCACCTTCGACGTTTCCTCGATGCCACAAAGTCCAGCCTCCTCTTCGCCGAGGGTGTCCTGCTCGTGGAGGGAATTGCCGAGCTGCTTCTCGTTCCACGTCTGGCATACCGACACTGCGAGTACATGAGCGGCGGGAGACCGAGGTGCAGACTGTGCACAGTGTCAAGGGTCGGTCTCTTGATTCCGTTCTATTGGTGGCTCAGGTGCCAGAGCGAGCAATTCATGAGTCGAACGCAGACGTATGGAGCGCTGCCGTGAGCCAAGCGCGGGTGGTCATGAAAGAGGAGCTTCGGCTTGGCTACGTTGCTCTAACGCGGGCCCGGATCCTCGCGGCAGTGGCACTGCCATCCGATACACCACGCAGGATCGTCGATCGATGGCTTGAGGCTGGTTTCCAGGCACAATCGGATATCTAGCGGACAGTCATCTCCTCCCTGGTCGCGCGAAGAGATCGTCGCACGCGGAGACTCGCGCGGCCGGTTCCCCACGATCACGACACACGAGGCAACAGATCGCGAACCCGATCGACACCATCCGCTCGCGCACGATCGCTTCATCGTCCGCGTCGCGTGGACCTAGGACAGAAATCCGTACCGTCTGTCACCCTTCATGCTCAGATCCATGCTGTACACGGCTGAGGCCATGCGGTCATTGACCTCAGCCTCGCTTTGCGACGGTCAGGGTGAATCGACCTCGACCGGGGGCCTGGGATGTCGCGCGTGAAGACGAGAGATGTCCACTCCTTACAGGTGTCCACTTCGTTTTGCCCTGGGATCGGCGGGTTGATGACCTCGCCGAGTCGATGCAGCGCCGCACTCTGGCAGGATGCCGTGCGTTCGGCGCAAACTGAGGTGCGGCGCGCGGCGAGGAGTCGCGAGGACTCCCGTGATCGCCCACGCTGCCGCACATGTCGACTGACGCGGCAGGCAGAAGGACTTGAGGTGTCTGCCGCGCACGGCATGATGGTCTCATCGGCACTTGAAGGGGCAACACCGTGACCAAGACGAGTGGAGAAGCTCGGTGACGACTCCGGTCGTCGAGCAGCGAATCGTGAAGTCTCGTGACCGTGTGAGGGCCTATGGGGAGGTCTTCACGCCCCGCTGCATGGTCGATCAGATGCTCGATCTCGTCAGCGACGATCTCGAAGACGGCCCCGATTTCGTAGACAAGACCTTCCTCGAGCCTGCGGCGGGTGACGGAAACTTCCTCGTCGCAATCCTGCAACGCAAGCTGCAGGCAGTCGAGAAGCGCCTCTCCCCTGATGCGTGGGCCGATGAGTCGCTCTTCGCGCTGGCATCGATCTACGGCATCGAACTCCTCGAAGATAACCACGAAGAGGCGCGGGCCGCGATGCTCGCCGAGTTCGTCGGTTTTCACTCGCGGCACGATGCCGCGCTCAGTCCCGACTCCACGGTCGTCCGCGCGGCACGTTTCCTCATCGACACAAACATTGTCCGAGGGAACACGCTTACCGGCCTTGACTGGCTCGGCGAAGGGATCCAGTTCTCGTGGTGGAATCGCGTCGCACACTCCCCCGGCATTGTGCAGCGAGAACCTTTCTCGCTCGCGTCGTTGCGGGAGAGCAGCGGCTTCGACTTCACGGTATACGAAACATACGCAGCGTGCCCGATCGACCGCATCCACGAGGAAGTGAGAGCCGGTGCCTAGCCCGAATATCCGAACGTTCCGCGAGGTCGTGCCCTACATCTACTCGTGGACGACCCCCGATATCCCAAAGTACGACGGCTGGGAGAAGATCGGGTACACCGAGCAAGACTCGGCAGACAAGCGCATTGCGCAGCAGGCGAGCCAACTCAACATCGCGAAGGTGAAGCAGTGGGCCTACCGCGCAGCGTTCATCACCGAAGACGGTGGCACGTTCCGTGATTCTGACTTCCATGCGTTTCTCAAGCAGCAGGGCATCGAGCGCGAGGTGGATCCCGCGAACGCCCTGAGCCGTACGGAGTGGCATAGGTTCGCCGACGCGCCGAAGTCGAGTCGGCAGTATTTTCTCGACTTCGCGTCGAAGTCGTTCACCACGCAGTCAGGGGCCTCGCAGGACGACTACGAACTGCGCCCCGAGCAGCGCGAAGCGGTCACCCAAGCGCTGACAGCATTCGGCGCGCGCAACGCCCACGAGGTGTTGTGGAACGCGAAGCCGCGATTCGGCAAGACGCTGACGACGTACGATCTTGTGCGCGAAATGGATGCCCGTCGAGTTCTGATCGTGACGAATCGCCCCGCGATCGCCCACTCCTGGTTCGATGACTATCAGCGGTTCATCGGCCATCAGACGACGTATCAGTTCGTGTCCGACTCTCCGTCGCTCGGTCAGCGCGGCCCGATGACGCGTGAGCAGTGGCGCGCCTACTCCCGTGAGCACATTGATGAAGACCCGCGCATCATCGAGTTCGTGTCGCTGCAGGATCTGAAGGGGTCCAAGTACTTCGGCGGGTCGTTTGACAAGCTCAAGCACATCGCCGACGCCGACTGGGATCTCCTCGTGATCGATGAAGCGCACGAGGGTGTCGACACGACGAAGACGGATGTCGCGTTCACCCAAATCACCCGCAGCCACACGCTGCACCTGTCGGGGACACCGTTCAAGGCGCTCGCGTCGGGCCGGTTCGCTGCGGATCAGATCTTCAACTGGACGTACGAAGACGAGCAAGAGGCAAAGACTTCATGGTCGGATGACGGGGTCGACAATCCGTACGCGCAGCTGCCGACCCTAAACCTGCTGACCTATCAGCTGTCCCGGATGATCACCGATTGCCTCGCCGAGGGCGTTGCGCTCGACGAGGAGGCCGGGAACGTCGACTACACGTTCGATCTCGCGGAGTTCTTCGCCACGAAAGACAACGGGCTCTTCGTGTACGAAGCCGATGTGCTTCGGTTCCTTGACGCGCTGACGTCACTGGAGAAGTACCCGTTCTCGACCTCGGAGCTGAGGGACGAGATCCGACACTCGTTCTGGCTGCTCAACCGAGTTGCATCGGCGAAGGCACTTGAGCGGCTGCTGAAGAAGCATCCCGTCTTCGGCGAGTATACGGTGATCCTGGCGGCCGGCGACGGTCGCCCGAACGTGGGCGAGAACGACGGACTCGACGAAGACGCCGACGACGCGGCGACCGTCGGCAAGTCACTCGATGAGGTTCGCGCCGGTATCGTTGAAGCGGAGGCTAAGGGCGGCAAGACGATCACGCTGTCGGTGGGTCAACTTACGACTGGCGTCACGGTGCCGGAGTGGACAGCGGTCATCATGCTGTCCAATCTCTCCTCCCCCGCTCTCTATATGCAAGCAGCGTTCCGCGCGCAGAACCCGTGCACGTTCACCCGCGGCGGCAAAATGTTTCAGAAGAAGAACGCCTACATCTTCGACTTCGCTCCCGAACGCACGCTCACGATCTTCGATGCGTTCGCCAACAACCTCGCTCCGAGTCCCCCCGTTGATACTGGTGACCGCAGGGAGAACATCAGACGACTTCTGAACTTTTTCCCCGTCCTGGGTGAAGACACTGAGGGTCGGATGATCGAGCTCGACGCGGCGCAGGTACTCACGTTCCCTCAGGTGTTCAAGGCTCGCGAAGTCGTCCGGCGAGGCTTTCTGTCGAACCTGCTGTTCGCCAACGTGTCCGGCATCTTCCGAGCTGTGGAGCACTTCGAAGACATCCTCAACCAGCTGCCCGTCGCGAAAGAGAAGAAGGCCACGCAGGTCGGTCCGATCGACATGCCGTTCCCGCCGCCAACGACCGACGCGGACGGCAACGTGCAGATCGATGTCGGCACCGTCATCAACCCGAAGGTCGCCGAGCTGGGCAAGCCAATCTACGCCGACGCCGACGTTCCGCAACTCGACCCGGCAACAACGAAGGCTGCCGATGCCGCCAAACAGGTGGCTGCGGTCGTGACAGAGAAGGCACGCGACACGCGTGCCAAGGTGGCGGCCGAATACGGAATGACCGCGAAGCAGATTGAGAACGACGAGAAGTCCACCGCGGCGCTAGTGAAGGCCAAGGTCGAACGCGCCTACGTCGACCACCAGATCGCGCTCAGCCACATCGATGCCGAGGGCGCGGATGCGGCCACGGAAGCCGACTTCATCGCGATCGACGAGAAGAAGTCCGGCGCGA
The DNA here is from genome assembly GCF_001476655.1 of Microbacterium testaceum. Lineage (GTDB taxonomy): Bacteria > Actinomycetota > Actinomycetes > Actinomycetales > Microbacteriaceae > Microbacterium > Microbacterium testaceum_C. The sequence continues at coordinate 47,473 of NZ_LDRT01000012.1, forward strand.
AAGCTGAGCTCGACGCGCGTGTGCTCGCGATCTTTCACAGCGCGCTCGACAGCGTCACCGAGACCATCGTCACGCGCGAGGAAACAAAGAAGGCGCAGTCGCACGCGAACAAGACGATGGATGCCGCGCGCGACCATCTGCGCGGGTTCGCGCGCACCATCCCGATGTTCCTCATGGCGTACGGCGACCGCAGCACCGAGCTCGCCAACTTCGACGACTACACACCGGATGACGTGTTCGCCGAGATCACAGGCATCACCGAGGAAGACTTTCGCAAGCTCCGCGACGGCCGCGACGTCTCTGATCAGGCCACCGGAAACATCACTCGCGTTCCCGGCCTATTCGACGAAGCCGTCTTCAATCAAGCGATAAAGGAATTCCTGACCAAGAAGGCCGAACTCGCCGACTACTTCGACCCGGCGCTGACTGAGGACATCTTCGCATACATCCCGCAGCAGAAAACGTCGCTCGTGTTCACCCCGAAGCCTGTCGTGCAGCTGATGTGCGACACGCTCGAGGCCGAGAACCCGGGCATCTTCGCAGACCTCGATAAGACATTCGCCGACCTGTTTTCCACGGCTGGACTGTTTTGCATGGAGATTGTCCGTCGGCTCGACAAAGGCCTGGCCGACGCGATTCCTGACCAGCGCGAGCGGCTGAAGCACATTTTCACCCGCCAGGTGTTCGAGATGAGTCCGAACCAGATCCTGCACGACATCACACTGGAAGCCGTCAGCGGTGGCGTCGCTGAACGCCGGGCGTGGCTGGAAGACTCCGGACACTTCCGAGTCGGCGACCTCGCTCGAATGAATGCCGAAGAACGCGAGCGGGTCGTTGACGAGATGCTGGGAGACAACTGACATGGCCAAGAAATTCGACGTCGTGATCGGGAACCCGCCGTATCAGGAGGACGCCAGCGGAACGGCGACGCACAGCATGCCGATCTATCACCGCTTCATGGATGCCGCCTACGAAGTCGGCACCAAGGTTGTGCTCATCACTCCAGCACGGTTCCTATTTGACGCGGGGTATACCCCGAAGGACTGGAACGCGAAGATGCTCGCCGACCGACACCTTTCGGTCGCCCATTTCGCCCCTAACAGCGATGAACTCTTTCCGGGAACCATCATTAACGGTGGGATTGTCGTCACTTACCGCGACGCCGACCTCGAGGTCGAGCCAATTGGCACGTTCACACACTTCCCTGAACTCAATACCATTACGAAGAAGGTGCGGTCGAAGGGCTTCGAGCCGTTGGAATCGATCGGTATCACCAGCTCCCGATCCTTCCGTTTCACACCCAAGATGCATGAGGACTTTCCTCAGGCCTCGACTCTCATGGCCGCAGGCGAGCAGTTCAAAATCAACACGAAGACTTTCGATCAGCTCGCTTTCCTCTATTCCGAGCAACGCCCGCAGGACGGGCAAATCTACGTGCGCGTCATGGGACTTGATGGAAAGCAGCGTACTTCTCGCTGGATCCTTGGCGAATACGTCAGTGGCCCCGCGAATCTCGGAAAGTTCAAAGTGGTGCTGCCGGCGTCTCGGGGGCACCTCGGTACTCTCGGGGCGGAGCCAGCAATCGTAATCGGTACCCCGTTCCTGGGCGAGCCCGGCGTAGCCGTAACCCAGACGTACATCACCATCGGGGCTTTCGACTCGGAACCCGAAGGCGGGTCGTGCCTGAAGTATGTTAAGTCGAAGTTCGCGCGCGCACTGATCGGCATCATCAAGGCTACGCAGCACAACCCCGCGAAGGTCTGGAAGTACGTGCCAGCCCAGGACTTTTCATCAGCATCCGACATCGATTGGTCGAAGTCGATCCCCGAGATCGACGCGCAGCTCTACGCCAAGTACGGCCTGGACGACGCAGAAATCACCTTCATCGAATCCCACGTTAAGTCGATGGAATGACTCTCGTGTCTCTCCGCGTCAGTCGTCAAGTCCGAACGCTGCCGTGACCTGTTCGATCGTGAACTGCTGACGAAGCTTGGCTGCAGTGTTCTGGTTCGCGAACATACCGGTCTTCCAGAACCCCTGCTCTCGCGGCACTGTACGGGCCCAGGCAACTGGCACCGCCCATTCGGCCATCGCATCGTCCTGGTCGTCCGCGTGCCGGTAATATCCGCTCAGCGGAAGGTCCGCGAGCCGCGTTTCGCTTCCGTCGACGGTGACGGTGGTTTTGTCGAATCTCTGGGCCTCGCCGATTACCGTGCCGACGCCGACGTAACCGACCTTAGGGATGCAGGCGAAGACCCGTGCGCCAAGCGGGAGATTCTTTAACGTGCGAGAAAACCACTCGCCGCCACCTCCAGACACAAATCCGTAGGCCATTCCGTCGGACCAGTGACGGCTTTCTGGGCTGTCGCCGAACGAGACGTACCAGTCCGTGCCATTCCATGACTCGCGCGTCTTGGTGCGCACTGAGGCCGTCTTCGGGCTCGCCGCACCTTCGGGCTCGACGAGCCACGTGCGCGCGAGGTAGGACGCACCGTTGTCGTTAAAGTGTCGGAAGAACACGACATTGATCGGCACACCGTAGTCCTCGTTGAGAAAGCGGACGATTCGCTCGGTTGCCGCATCGACGCTCGCCGCCACGATCGTGAAGACCTGCGTGGCGTTGACCTCGTCGGGAAGGGTCTCATTGAAGCGTTGCGCAAACGCCTCTTCCAAGGCGATGTCGGGCTTGTAAGCCTCGAAGATGGCGTGGATCTCCGCGCGGCTGAGCCCAGACACCCAGGAGCCATAGTCCAGCGCCTGTGCAGTCACGTCTCGGGGTGTCTTGTCGCGCTTGAGTTCGATCACATGAACAGCAGCCGTCTCATCGAGCGCCATAAGGTCGATGAACCCGCCGTGCGCAGTCGGCACCTGCCGACCGATGACAAGCAAGGTAGTCCCAAGCATGGTCGGGTCGGACTCGATGTAGTTCTCGAGCTGGGACTCAAGCCCAATCGGCGTCGGCACTAATCGGCTCAACTTGTCGCCGTCGGCCCGCCATATTCCCATCTCTACTGCCATGATCGTCGTCCCCTCGGATGGGCGGCACAAGGACGGCGCCACCGACGCGCGTCGTCTTGATCGTATGGCTTCCTGTCCTGAGACGTAGTTGCGGTGGCGTACTCCAAGTTCGCAACGTAAGCAGCGGCTCGGCGACGATGTCGCGGATGCGCATTCGCGGTTCCAGCGAGGCAATCGGGTCTCGGAACACGATCTTCGCGACGCCAACACGATGTCGTCGCTCACCGGTAGCTTTCGACCCACGTGGCCGGAAGGAGATGACGATGGCAGAGAGCACGAGCTCGGACGTGCGGAATGAAAGTGAGGTTCTTCGAGTCCTGTCGAACCTCTTCGGGGTGAGGTGGGACCGCCTCGTTCAATGGGCCGTCGTGGCACTCGCAAGCGGCTGGCTGTGGTCGAGCGCCATGCCTTCCATGGCGGTCCGCCCGGACAATTTGTTCGACCAGGGACCGATCGACTGGCTCATCGAGGGGCTCATGAACCTCGGAATGGGCGTGCCACAGTGGCTGAACGACACTCCAGCATGGTTGATGCAGCCGGGGCACGCATGGGTCGTTCAACTCCTGCCGGTCGTCGCGGCGCTATGCGGCACGTTCTTGGTGAAATCTCAACGCAGCTCGGGCCTTGTCGTCCTAGGCGTCCTCGCGATGGTCACAAGCGTGCAGGCAACATCGGACTTCGCGCCGGTGTTGTGGACGCTCGTTTGGACTGTGGTCCCTATGGTTCTAGCCCTTGGCCTCTCCGTCATTCAAACGCGCTTCCACGAGATGGACACGGCGCTGCCGAGCCAGGGCTACGTGTCGACACTCATCTTCGAACGGTTCCTGCTGGCTGGGTTAGCGCCGATCTGGCAGGTTTTCCTCGGCCCCGCGATTGGAGTCGCGCTGGCCGTGAGCATGTACGGCGTTCCGCGCACCCCGGAGGAACCGACTCGAGAACTCATGAGAACCCGAATGAGGAAGCTGCGACGGTCCGGCAAGACCGTGTCTGAAGCGGGGGCGGCGGATGCCCTCGGCGTCCTCGCGGCAGTATTTCTGGCGGAACCGGACCGGCAATCTCGACAGGAACTAGCGGCGGATGCTCTGTTCGCCCTCGACGGGCCGCTGGGAGCAGGAACTGTCGCTCACCGACCGCCCTCTGCACCGGCCTCTCCCGCAGGCACTACCCCGAGCGGCGGACTACGGGGAGGTACGCACCCGACGAGCAGCGCTTCTCGGTGACAATCATCCAGACACGGAGCGCACCCGAGCCCGACTCGACGAGCTTCGAGCCCCTGATTCGAGCTGATCACGACCAGCTCAGACCGTCTCGCTACTCGGGCGACGGCGCTTGCGAGGGCGGCTCGACCGTCACATGCCGAGCCATCGAGGGAGGACCCTGGTCCATGTCCCCACCCCGGAGTACCGTCCCCACCATGACCCCAGCCACCCTCTTCCTCCACGCCGATGCCGCGCTGCGCGAGGTCATCGACCAGCTCGATCCCGCTGACTTCTCCGCCCCCGTCCCGCAGGAGTGGAGCCAGCTCGAGTCGCTCACGCTGCTCGGCATCCTCGGCCGCCATGCCTACGACGAAGCCTGGATTCCCGACGTGCTCGCCGGCCGCGCGGCGGCCGACGGCGACCCGTACGCCGACGTCGATCTACTCGGCGACGACCCCATCGCGTCATACGACGCGCTCAACGACACGGCGACAGCAGCCCTGCGCTCGGGCGACATCGCTGAGACCTTCCGCTTCACGTACGGCGACTACCCGGCCGCCGAGGGCTTCGCGCACCTCGCGACCTATCGCGCATTCCAGGCGTACTCGATCGCGAAGCACTTCGGCATCCCGTTCCACCTCTCCACCGACCTGGTCGCCGGCTTCAACGAGCACGTCACCCCGCACGCCGACGAGTGGCGCCAGTGGGGCGTCTTCCCGCCGGCCATCGAGCCTCCCGCAGATGCCGATGACGAGACACGGCTGCTCTGCACGCTCGGGTTCTGGCAGCCCTGAGCCCCGTCAGGTCGGGACACGCCCCGGGATCTCGGGCCGACCCCGCACACGACCCACCGCCCGTCATGACAAGCGGTCGCCGCCGCCCCCTCTTCCGACACCTCCGCCCGGGCGCGCTGCGCGTCCTCCTCCACGAGGTGCACCACTGCGCCACCCGCAGCCGAGCCGTTGCCTATGCCCATCGGCACGTTGGCCCACGGCGCAGAGGTGTTGCCGACAAAACAGATGCGCCGCGCCCGACGAACCGCGACCTCACTCCCCGATCTGTAACATCACCGTTCGAGGTCTGCGAGGTGGATACGCCCGCCCTGCTTTCCGTAGATCGCGATGATCTCCGCGGGCAGCGTCGGGTGCGCATTGCCGATCCAGTGCGGGGTCGTGGTGTCGAACTCCGCCGCCTCCCCCACCGTCAGATCCGTGATTTGATCCGACAGCACCAGTCGGACCTCCCCCGACAACACGTACAGCCATTCCCGCCCAGGGTGCGCATGAAATCGCGCCGGAGGCAGATCGGACACCGCGGGGTAGATCACCTTGAACGCCTGAAGCTCGCCGCGATTCACCCCCAGCGGCACATACGTGAGCCCTTCGCGCCGCACCGGCCGGAGGTGCACGCGAGGGTCCCCGTGCGCGGGGGCGGCGACCAGTTCATCGAGGGGCACCCCGTAGACACGAGCGAGGGGCAGAAGCTGCTCGAGAGACGGCCGGATCTGCGCCCTCTCCAACCGCGAGAGCGTGCTCGGCGTCAGGCCCGTCTGGGCGGCCAGTTGCGACAGCGTCAGCCCAGCCGTCTGCCGGAACGCTCGCAGCCGAGGACCGACCCTCTCGATGATCTCCGCCTCGTCCGCCACGATCCCCTCCCGATTTGCAGATGTGACAGGAGCTTTGCGCATCGGCATCGCGCGTCGCAACGATGAGGGAGCCCCGAAGACAGGAGACCGGATGCCACACCCCCACGTCGATTCCGGATTCACGACCCGCGAAGACCTCGACACCCGTATCGAGCAGTACCGTCACCTCATCTTGGGCAGTCTCGACGACCTGTCCGACGACCAGGCCCGTGCCGTCATCGCCCCCGGGAAACCGTCACTGCTCGGCGTCGTCCGCCACACGGCCTACGTCGAGGGCGTGTGGTTCGGAGAGGCCATCACGGGGCACCCCCGCTCGGAGCTGGGCCTACCCGTCGCCACCGCGAACTCGTGGAAGACGCGCAAGACCGACACCGTGGCATCCGTCATCGAACACTGCCGCCGGATACACCGGCACTCGCACGAGAACCTGGCCGATCTCGACCTCGGCGACGTCGTCTCGGGGCGCGGCGAGCGCACGGTCCTCAGCCTGTACACGCACGTGCTCAGCGAACTCGCGTGGAATACGGGTCAACTCGACATCCTGCGGGCGTTGCACGCGCGGTGAGGTCACCACTGGCCTTCACGCCCGTGGGAGCTGAGAGAAGCTCGGTCCTACGGGAGACCCCGTAGCGGCCCCCTTCGGGCGAGCTACGATCGGCACCTGGCTTCAGATCGCACGGGGCGGCTCACCTCCGCGCTCCGGTCGGAAAGCGGCGTGCTTGTCGGCGAACTGCCACACGTCATGAACCAGTCGCTCAGGGGTCTCGAGTTGAGGGAGATGCCCGGCGGTGTCGATGACGTCGAGTTCGGCATCCGCAATGGCGGTGCTGTACGCGCGGCCGTGGCTGAGGGGAACGATGCCGTCGGCCGCACCCCAGACGACGAGGACGGGGACGGCGATCTGCGGCAGGCGCGCCAACAGGGTGGGGTCGCCCATCGCCCGGCCGGCGACGGCGAGCATCGTGGCCCGGTTGCCGGCCATGTTCTGGGTGGCCGCCGCGGGGAGGGTGTCGAGGTCGATGCGGAAGTGGTCGGGTTCGTAGTAGCTGTAGTTCTCGACCTCGTGCCAGGCGAGGCTGAAGAAGTCCCGCATGGGGCCGACGTCGTTGGTGAGGCCGACAGCGTCGACGAGGATCACGCTGGTCACCCGAGGGCTGGCCGCCAAGGCCATCTCTGCGGCCGTCCACCCGCCGATGGAGTTCCCGACGATGGTGACGTCGTGCAGATCCAGGGCATCCAGCAGGGCGAGATGCGTGGCCGCGAGGTCCTTGATCGTGGCGAGCTCGGTCGGTCGAGGCGTGCCGTCGAAGCCGGGGTTGGTGGGGCTGACGACCCGGGCGTGCCGCGTCGTGGCAAGCAGCTCCGCGAACGCCCGGACGGACTGCGACCCGGCACCGCCGTGCAAGAGGAGGAAGGGGTGCCCTTCGCCCTGGTCGGTGTAGGTGACGGGCACATCGCCGAAGGCGGTGTGCACGGTCGTCGTGGTGGCGATCATCGGTCTCCTCCTCGTGCGTAACCCCATAAGCCCCGCGACCCGTTCACGGCCGCGAACGGCCGATAGGACACGAGCATCGCCGCACTGGCGGAACCCACCGTCCGCCCCGGTCCGCGGCGCGAGGCGGCGGTGTCGGTCACAGATGCAGCGGAGACGACGGGGGACATGCCAGAGAGTGTAATACAAATACATTTATATAAATAGATTGATCTTGACTCTCCCGTTCTCGGGGTCGGCACACCCCTCTCGTCGACCGCGCGCACTGAGCCGGGCGATACTTTGGGGAGATGGAGGTTGCACGACACGGCACGGCAGAGCATCTGGCGCGGGAGATCAAACGGTTGCAGTGGCGGCACCACCGCCAGCTCGACAGTCGAATGCGCGCAATCGGATCGACGATCGTGCAGTGGGACGTGTTGCGGGCACTTGCCGCCGACCCGGATGCATCCGGGCATGACCTCGCCCTCGCAACTTTCCAGAGCGACCAGTCACTCGGGCAGATGATCCGGCGCATGGAGGCGCGCGGTCTCATCACGCGGAGCAACCCGCAGGGGCGCCGATGGGTGCACCAGATCACCCCACGCGGTGCGGAAATCCTTGCGGCCGGACACTCCTTCGCCGCGGAGATCTTCGAGCAGACCTTCGGCATGCTCTCGGACGGACAACGCCAGCAGCTCGCCGAGCTGTTGGCGACCCTCAACGCGACGGAAGACTGACACCCCCTCGCATCCCGCGCAGTCGGTGAGTGGGAGATGCGAGACCGCCCACTCAGCGAGCCGCGCTCTCGCGACGCTCGGCGAGCGGCAGGAAGCAGTCGTCGACGATCGCACGGATCCGCTCCGAGCTCGGCGGAGTGAGATTCATGAGCAACTCGAGCCGCACGAGAGCGAAGGGCATCTCGAGCACGACCTCGGGTACCCGCTCGAGATCGATCTCCCCCCGGGCCGCCGCGCGCTGGTAGAGCGGCCGATCGCGGCCGGTGTCGTGAACTCCCATGAGGCGGTCGCGCACCTGGGCTGGTGTCGTCGCTCCGTCAACGGAAAGCCCCGCGTGCGCGGCGGCCATCGTGATCGCGTAGAACTCGGCGCGCGCGGCAGCCGACGCCGTCAGCTCCGCCACGAGATCACCGCGCAGCGAGCCGGTGTCGGCGAGCGGAATAGGACTCGCGGCACGCCGGTGCTCGATCGCCGCGACGACGAGAGCATCCTTGTTGGCCCACCGCCGGTAGAGAACGGGTTCGCTTGTGCGCGCTCGCCGCGCAATGGTGTCCATCGTCAACCGCCCGTACCCGGCGTCCACGAGCTCATGCCACGCCGCGTCGAGGATCGCATCCTCGAGTTCTTTGCCTCGCCGACGTTGAGTGAGCTCGGAGGCGGCCATCCTGCGAGTTTAGAAAGCTTTGACTTCCTTCTCAAGGCGGCGTACTTTGACAAGAAAGGAATGTCTTTCTTATAGGAGAGATCATGACAGACCTCACCACCACGGTGCTCATCGTCGGGGCCGGGCCCACGGGACTCACGCTCGCCTGCCAGCTGGCGCGCCGAGGCGTGCCGTTCGAGATCATCGAGGCTGCGGAAGGGGCACGGCCCGGCTCACGGGGCAAGGGCCTTCAGCCTCGGTCTCTCGAGGTTCTCGAAGACCTCGGGATCGTTCACGAGATCCTCGCGAATGCGCAGACCATTCCGATGACCGCCGTCGCCCCCGACGGTTCCTCGGTGCGGGTCGGCGAGATACCGGCCTCGCTTCTCGACCGATCGGACATCCCCTATCCCGCGAGCGTGATCACCCCGGAGTGGCGTGTCGAGAGCGCACTCCGCACGCTCCTCGAAAAGCTCGGCGGCGCGGTGCGGTTCGGCGCGAGGCTCGATTCTTTCCTCGCCGCCCCCGGCGACATCGTCGCGACCGTCGTCAGCGAAGAGGCCTCCCACACGATCCGGGCACGCTGGCTCGTCGGTTGCGATGGCGGACACAGCGTGGTTCGCAAGGCATCCGGCATCCCGTTCGTCGGAGAGACCCGTGACGACGTTCGCATGCTGGTCGCCGATGTCACCGTCGAAGGGCTGGACCGCGAGTCGTGGCACATGTGGCGCTCCGCCGACAACATGGCCTCGCTGTGTCCGCTGCCGTCGACCGACCTCTTCCAGTTTCAGGCCGGCATCGAGCCCGGCGAAGAACCAGACCTCAGCGTCGCCCATCTCCAAGCCACGCTCGATGAGGTCTCGGGCGGCACCACGGCCCAGATCATCGATGCGCCATGGACCTCGGTCTGGCGGGCGAACATCCGGCTCGCGGAGCGCTACCGCGTGGGCAACGTCTTCCTCGCCGGCGATGCCGCACACATCCACTCTCCCGCGGGAGGTCAGGGGATGAACACCGGCATCCAGGATGCGACGAACCTCGGCTGGAAGCTCGCGGCGGTCGCGAACGGTACCGACGAGAGCCTTCTCGCAACCTACGAAGACGAGCGCCGGCCGGTGGCAGAACACGTGCTGGAGATGTCGGACGAACGGATGGCGGCGATGATGCGCGATCGCGTCATGCCGGCCACGCGCGACCTCCGCACGATTCAGCTCGACATCGGCTACCGCGACTCCCGACTCGCCCGCGACGACCGTGGCGAGCGCGCGGCGCTTCGCGCGGGTGATCGCGCGCCGGATGCCACCGGGCTCATGACGCACGACGGCACCCGGCATCGGCTCTTCGAGATCATGGCGGGCGGGACGTGGACGCTGCTGAACTTCGGCGACGCACCCGCGCCAGCCATCGACGGGGTGCGCGTCATCGACGCGCGCGACACGGACGGATCCCTCGCCGCCGCCTACGCGCCGTCGGAGCGCACGCTGGTGCTCATCCGTCCCGACGCGTATGTCGCGGTCATCTCCGACGCGGGGGATGCCGACGCAATCAGGGCGTACCTGCGCGACTTCCCGGCGGGCACGCTCGAGGGGAGCAAGAGCGTCGGGACCACCCAGCCCGTGAAGGAATGACGAGCCCGAGATCTTCCCCTCAGGGCGATCCCGCGGGTCGCAGGGAGCCTCCCGGAGCGAACGCCACGCCGACGAATCGGCGCGCGATGAGCTCGTGCGTCGCGGTATCGGGGTGCAGCCCATCGGGGAGTGGGAACTCCTCGGCGTCCTCGGGGCCGTAGAGATCCAACCCGCTGATGAAGTGGAGGTGGGGGTCGCCCGCGCGATCGCGGACGACCTGGGCGAGGAGATCGCGGATGACTTCGAGGGTGAGCACGCCCTCTCGCGTGCGGGTAGGGTCGCCGGTCGCCACGAAGCGGACGCGGCCCGCACGCAGCTCATCGACGTCGAACGAGCCCGGGCCGGGAGTCTCTTCATGAATACCGCAGAAGATCGGCGAGACGAGCGCGAGGGGAGTGCGCGGATGACCCTCGCGGATCGTGTCAAGGAACCCGTGTACCGCCGGGACGAAGCTGCGCGCGCGCATCGCGTCGAGGTTGACGACGTTGATTCCGAGCTTGACGCTGATGGCATCCGCGGGCGCGTCTCGGATGACCCGGGCCATGAACGGGTCGACCACTGCGCTGCCTCCGAATCCGAGGTTGCGGAGGTTCACACCCGCTCCTCGTGCGGCCACAGCGGGCCAGATCTGGAGCGGAGTCGCCGCATTCGACCCGTGGCTGATGGAGCTGCCGTGATGGACCCACACCGGCCGCTCATCGCGGAGCGGGTGGACGGGTGCGTCGGCGCGCAACGCGACGACGTCGACCTGCTCGTTATGCGGCAACCAGATCTCGACGTGTTTGTCTCCCGGTGCGAGCTCCTCCACCGACACCCGATCGATCTCGCCGGCGAGCGACGCAGTGCCGCCCGTCTGCATGTCGATCTCGAGGACATTGCCGTAGCGGAGGGGGTGGCTCCCGTGGAGGTCACCGTTGATGGTGACATCCACCGCGCCGCGTTCGCGGGCGAGGCCCTTGTACGCGACGCGCGTCGCCCGCAACTCCAGCTCGAGCGTCGTCGCCCGGGTGCCGAAGACAAGCCGCACGCCCGAGGGCTGAGATTCCATGAGTCGCAGCTGGCCGTCCGCCTCGCGGCTGCGGTACGGCAGAGGCAAGCGATGAAGGCGCACAGCCCCATCCACGGTTTCGAGCTCGGCTCCGCCGTGAAAGAGGGATGCCGAGAGGGGAACGTCGATCATGGTCTCTTCTCCTGCGCCGTCTCCGCCGCTTCACTGCCCCAGTTCTCCAAGAGGAGATGTACGCGCCCCAGCGCCGCGTCCCACGAAGCCGTCACGTCGGGCTCGCTGTGCGAGAAGGCCCCGACTTGCTCCAGGTTCACGAACCCGTTGAGGAAAGCCCCGATCAGACGGGTCGCATGGACCCGATCGGACTCCCGGATGGCGTAGCCACGAAGCACGGCGGCCATGGTGCGCCCCGACCGCGCGGCGGCATCGCTTCGAACGACGTCCTCACCGATACGTCGCTGCAACGCCTCCCAGCGTCCGGGATGCGAGAACGCGTAGCTCCGGTACGCGTCGCAAATCGCCCGAAGAGCGTCCTCTCGGCCTCTCCCCGCAATGGCGTCTCCGCTGCGGGCGTCGAGTTCTCTCAAAGCCAGGATGCTCACACCATCCCTCATGGCGGCCAGATCTTTGACGTGCCCGTACAGGCTGGGCGTCTGGACCGCGAGAGACCGCGCGACCGCCGACAGAGAGACGGATGCCAAGCCGCTTTCATCAGCGAGTTCCGCGGCGCGCTCGATCACGGCCTCGTAGGTGAGAGGTGCTCGTGGCATGGGATGGCCTACATTCCATAGTTTTTCTCCTACAGTCTATAGTTCACATCTGCGTCCATCCGCCAGGTAGCACCCCAGGCGGTTCGTACCCGCCTATCCGCGCGCACTCACCTCACGATCGGTCGCACCCGCGGGCTCACTCCTCGGGCCAATCGGACGAGACGTCAGGCCACGATCTACCGGACAGGATTCTCGATCAGATTCACCTGCGTGCCGTCGATGTCGATCAGGTTCCCGATCCGCAATCCCGACGGCTGCGTCACCACCGGATGAACGCGCGGGAACCCGACCGTCTTCTCGACGACACCCGCCGCCGTGATGCGTCGGTACAGCTCGTCGACGTCGTCGACCCGGATGCTGCACATGAACGAGCTGCTCGCGGGATCGAGGTCGGCGAAGGGGAAGAACTCCAGCGTGAGCTCGCCGCGTCGGAGGATCAGCCAGCCCTCATCGCGGTAGTCCTGCTCGAACCCGAACCCTCGGTAAAACGCGATGGTGGCGTCGAAGTCGCGAGACGGCAGGTTCGGGACGGCGCGATCGGTCATGCGGATCGAACCACGGCACCGACGCGCAGGTTGGACAATCTCGTCACATCCCCGGCGCCATATCCGCAAACCGCGAGTAATGCCCCTGGAACGCCACCGTGATCGTGTCGGTCGGCCCGTTACGGTGCTTCGCGACGATCAAATCGGCCTCGCCGGCGCGCGGGGAGTCCTTCTCGTACGCGGCCTCACGGTGCAGCAGCACCACCATGTCGGCATCCTGCTCGATCGAGCCCGACTCACGCAGGTCGCTCAGGGCCGGCTTCTTGTCGGCGCGCTGCTCGGCACCACGGTTCAGCTGCGACAGGGCGATGACGGGAACCTGCAGCTCCTTCGCCATCAGCTTCAGCGCGCGCGAGAACTCGCTGACCTCCTGCTGACGCGACTCCACGCGCTTGCCGCTCGTGAGCAGCTGCAGATAGTCGATGACGACCATCTTCAGGCCCTCGCGCTGCTTCAGGCGACGGCACTTCGCGCGGATCTCGACGAGCGTCATGTTCGGGCTGTCGTCGATGTAGAGGGGCGCGTCGTTGATGCGACCACGGGTGGCGGCGACGGTCGTCCAGTCGCGGGAGTCGAGCGTTCCCTTGCGCATGCTCTGCAGCGGGATGGCGCCCTCGGCGCTCAGGAGGCGCATCGCGATCTCGGAGCGGCCCATCTCGAGCGAGAAGAAGATGCACGGGGCGTTCGACTTGATCGCGGCGGCGCGGGCGAAGTCGAGCGCGAGCGTCGACTTACCCATGGCGGGACGCGCGGCGAGCACGATCATCTGGCCCGGGTGCAGACCGTTGGTCAGCTGGTCGAGGCCGGCGAAGCCGGTGGGGATGCCCGTCATCGAGCCGTCGCGGCCGCGAGCGGCCTCGATCTCGTCGACGGCGGCATCCACGGCCACCGTCAGGGGGATGTAGTCCTCGGCGTTGTCGTCGCCCGAGACGTTGTAGATCTCGGCCTGAGCGCTGTTGACGAGCTCGGTGGGGTCGCCCTCGCCCGAGTAGCCCATCTGCACGATGCGGGTGCCGGCCTCGACGAGACGGCGGAGCAGCGCGCGCTCGGCGACGATCGACGCGTAGTACCCGGCGTTGGCGGCCGTGGGGACGATCGAGGTGAGGGTGTGCAGGTAGTCCGGGCCCCCGGCGCGCTGGAGCTCACCGGTCTTGATGAGCTCGTCGGTCACCGTGACGACGTCGGTCGGCTCGCCGTGCGAGTACAGGGTGAGGATCGCGTCGAAGATCAACTCGTGCTTCGGCACGTAGAAGTCGGGACCACGGAGGGTCTCGATGACATCCGCCACGGCATCTTTCGACAGGAGCATGCCCCCGAGGGCGCTCTGCTCGGCCAGCATGTCGTGCGGCGGGGTGCGCTCGGGGCGCGGTGCTTTTCCGAGACGCTCTTCGGCGATATCAGCGATCGACACAGGCTCTCCTTCTGTTCTCGGACGCACTCACCCATCGCGACACGAGAGGAGCGCGGTGACGGCCTCGAGTGCATCGAACCAGGGGGTTCCGACATCGACGCGCGCGGGGGAGGGAGGGTGTGCCCGAGGGGCTGCACCCACGTTAAGGACGGGGCCCTCCCCACGCAAATGAGCCTGTGGATAACTCTGTGGAGAGATTGCGAGAAACGCCGCCCAGGCTGTGCACAACCTCTGTGGACAACTTGGGGTCAAATGTGGAAAGTCTCCGTCCAGGATGCCTCTGACCTGGGTTTTTTCTCTCCACAGGACGTGGGGGAAAATCCGACTTGAAGTGGGAGTTGAAGGTTGCTCGACTTGACAAGAAGGTGTGTACAACCAGGGGGATAACTTCCGCGTCGCGCTAATGGTGGGCCGCGCTCGTGTCAAGTTCACGTTCGCGTGGGCGTGTCGTCCGGACAGCGCCTCTTCACCGTCTGTTCACGCGTCACACCCGTCTCACGCGCCACCTCGGAAAACTCCCCATCGACCGCGAAAAGTGCCCCGCGGAGTCCGTCAGACCGACTCCGGGCGCGGTGCGTGGCGCTCGACGAGATCCTGCGCCAGTTCGCGGAGGCGCTGCCTCGCGGCATCCGGAGCGAGGACTTCGATGTGGTCTCCGAACTGCAGGAGCTGCCGAACGGCCTCGACCTCCGGATAGCCGAGCGTCACGGTGCACCAGCCCTCTCCGTCGGGAGACACGCTCTGGATGCGGGTGCCAAGGATGCGCTGAGCCAGATCGACGCGACTCGCGCGCAGCCGCGCCGTTACGATGACCTCGCCCGTCGACTCGGTGCGGGCGCTCAGGGTGGCCCAGACCGTCCGCAGGGTCTCGCCCTCGCGCAGCTCGGCGGGCGAATCGAGCACCTCGTACCCCGACAGCCTCTCGAGCGAGAAGAGGCGACCTCCGGCCTCGACATCGGCGACGAGGTACCACCGGCCCGCCTTGGCGACGAGCCCGTACGGGTCGACCACGCGCGCCGAGGCTTCGGCATCCGCGCTCCGCCGATACGCGATCCGCAGCCGACGACGGCGGCGCAGCGCCCAGGCGAGCTCCGCGACGTCGACCTCGGCGCGGGCCCCCGAGAGCCACGGCCTGCTGTCGACCAGGACGATGTCGCTCAAGCGAGGTGCAGGCTGCGTGCCCGGAACCGCGGCCGCTCGCGCGGCCATCTTGCGTACGGCCGTCTGGTGCGCGGCCGTGAGACCGAGGCGACCGAGCAGCGCGTCGTCGAGCCCGGCGACCGAGAGCGCCTCGAGCTCACCGGGATCGAGATGCGAGGCGTTCAACCGCGCCCCGGCGAGGAGCACGATGCCGCCGTTCCGTCCCCGTTCGGCATAGACCGGCACGCCCGCGGCGGACAGCGCCTCCACGTCGCGCAGGATCGTGCGGCGCGAGACCTCGAGCCGCTCGGCGAGCTCGGTCGTGGTCACGCGCTGCCGCGTCTGCAGGAGGAGCAGCAGGTGCAGCAACCGGGATGCCTTCACACCGTCCAGTCTCCTCGAATACATGACATGTTCTGTCGCGTATCGGTGATCGGCTGGGTCCGTAGAGATATCCACCGCACGAAGGAGTTCCCCGTGTCCACACCCAATCTGTTCCTCGTCTACGTCAGCGACGCCGAGGCCGCGACGGCCTTCTACCGCGACCTCTTCGAGATCGAGCCGACCTTCGTCAGCCCGCGCTACGTCGCGTTCGAGGTCGCCCCGGGCGTGCTCTTCGCCCTGTGGACGGGCCGCCCCGAGCACGCCGTCCCGAGCACTCCACGCACCAGCGAGCTCGGTCTGATGGTGCCCGGCGGCGGGTCCGCGGTCGATGAGATCTTCGCGCGCTGGACGGCGACAGACGTGCGGGTCATCGAGGAGCCACACGACGATGTGTTCGGGCGCACGTTCGTCGTGGCCGATCCGGACGGGAATCTCATCCGCGTGGCGCCGGTCGACTGAGCCGCGCAGGGGCGCACGCAGGGGGCTGGACTCTGCCGTTCCCGACCCGTCGGCGAGCCGCCCGCATCGCCCCGCGCGCGACGCGCGTGGGGGCGGCGAGTCTCGGCCGTGCCGAACCGTTCGGCGAGCCGCCCGGGTCGCCCCTGCGCGACGCGCCTCAGTCCGCGAGACGCCAATCCTCGAAGCTGAACCCCGGCGAAACCAGACAGCTCACGACGACCTCCTGGTCGGCCACAAGCCGCGCCGCCTGCCAGACCCCGGCCGGAACCGTGTACTGCAGCCGCTCCCCCGCCGCGAGATCCGGGCCGAGCACGACCGTGTGGTCGAGCGACGGCGACTCGTCACTGCCGCCCAGCGACAGGGCGAGCTTTCCGGGCCCGTGCCACAACCACACCTCGTCGCTCGTCACGACGTGCCACGCGCTCTCCTCCCCGGGCGTCAGCAGGTAGTGGATGCACGTGGCCGCCGGCCTCTCCCCCGCGGGCGTCTCGACGGCGTATCCGCCCGTCCACATGCGGCGGAACCACCCGCCCTCGGCGTGCGGCTCGAGGTCGAGAAGGACGGCGGTGGCAGGACGGTCATCGGTCATGAGCGAGTACTCCGGTCTCTCGGGTGAACACAGCGCATGCCGATCGCACCACGCCGTCGATCAGAGTCGCGGCCGCGCGCCCGGCGCCGGCGGTCGCGAGGTTCTCGATCGTGTCGTCGACGGCATCCACGTCCAGGTCGAAGAAGGCGAGGTCGGCTGCCGCGCCGACCGCGAGGTATCCGGTGCGCGCGGGACCGGTGTCGAGACCCATCGCGTGCGCCCCGCCCAGGGTCGCCGCGCGCAGCAGCAATTCGGACAGGTCGCGGTGCGCATAGCCCTGTGCACGCGCGAGCCGGTGCAGCGCGGCGACATCGGCCAGCAGATCGAGTGAGGGACTGGATGCCAAGGAGTCGGTGCCCACGGCCAGCGCATTGCCCTCGACGAGGTAGGCGGCCACCGGCGGCTCGTCGAGGCCGATGACGGCGTTGGATCGCGGGCACAGGGCCACGGTGGTTCCCCGCGCGCGCAGCGTCGCCCGGTCGCGCGCGGTCATATACACGCCGTGCGCGATGTGGCAGTCGGGCCCCAGCACGCCGAGCTCGTCGACGAACTCCGTCGCCCCGGTGCCGAAACCCTGCGCGCGCAGGGCCTGGAAGCTCGCCGGACGCCTCTCCCGCCAGGGCAGCGCCTCGCCGTGCTCCCGCTCGAACGCCGCCTCGCCGAGGTGGATGTGCAGGCGACTCCCCCGCTCGCGCACGATGTCGGGGATCTCCAGGAGCGGCTCCACATCGAGCGAGTACGGCGCGTGCGGCGAGAGGCCGGTCCCGGGCGGGGACGGCAGGGCGTCGAGGCGCGCCTCCACCTCCGCGCGCCCACGTTCGGCCCACGCGTCGTTGGTCCAGCTCATCACCTCCCAGTAGGTGATGCCGTGCAGTCCCGCGTCGCGGAGCGCCGAAGCGGCCTCGATGTCGGTGACCACGTCGGCGACGGCGGTGGTGCCGGCGGCGATCATCGCGTTCGCGCCGGCTCTGGCATCCGCTCCCCAGTCGTGCGGCGTCTCGTAGACGACCTGGAACGCCCGCGCCCAGTCGTCGAAGCCGTCGTAGGCGCCGCGTCCCACCTCGGCCATGCCCGTGTACTGCAGGTGCGCGTGCGCGTTGACGAGGCCGGGGGTGAGCACACCCGACCAGTGCACCTCGTCGAAGGCGACGCCGCGGGTGCGCAGCTCGTGCACGACCCACTCGCGCTCCCCCACATGCCGGATACGCCCGGCCGCCACGGCGATCGCCCCGCCGCGGATCGGCGGAGCGGTGATCGGCAGGACGAGGGATGCCGAGTACACCACGACTCGACCGGCACGCTCTTGCACGGCGTCAGCCTAGGGTCGCGGTGTGACGGGCGTGTGTCGCGTGCCGGGGTGGAGCGCCAGTCGCGGCGAGATCACCCGTTCGGGCGTGAGCCGTGTCAGTATTCGAGGCTCGCCTGGGCTCGAGCCCGCCACTGCCTAAGCTTGTCTGAACTAATTCAAGCTCTTCCATTAATCGGCTGCAGGTCGCAGCTAATTCTCAATGACTGCCAGTCTTCGCTTGAAACACCGTAGCCCATGACAACATAATCGGGATCCGTCAACACATCAGCGCTCCTAGCCGCGAGTTGTGTCCCAATACGTTCTATCGAACCGGAGACAACGAGAAGCGCTACATCCCAATCTCGTTGCCCCCAGACGGCCCACCGGCCCGACTCCCCCGCAATAGAAATGTAATCGTAAAGAACTTCTCCCGCGTTGTACTTGTTGAACTCGTTAGGTTGGTTCGTGGAGAGGCCTGCCCAGTATCCGGCAACTAGATCTCCTCCCTTAAGGCGAAAGCCAGGATAACCGCCGTAGGTCTCGAAGTATTCGTCACCATTCCATCCCACGACGCAGATTTCAACCCCAGGCGGGCAACGACTCATCCGGGGGCGTGACGGGCACCGTGCGCGCCGATCAGGAACAACGAACGAGGACAATACACCTTGAGCTGTCAGTATTTGAGGCCAGCCTGGGCACGGGCAACACGCGAAACCTCATACCCGAGCGCTCCGCCGTTCGGAATCCGTCTAAGCCACCAGTATTTTTCATTCAGCGCGTACTTCGCAAAGTCTGGCTCCGAAGCGATGACCACTTTTCCTGGATCATTCCGCGTCAGGGCGCGGAAATACTCGTCCGCGGTGCGTATCAAGTAATACTCTACGTCGTCCTTCGTTATAGACACCTCGTCGATTGCCTCTTCGACGAAGTTCCGCGCGAACAACGCGCCGATGTAGTCGTGATATCCAAATTCTCCAACTACTTCGGAGGTGAAGTTGCTCAGGTCGTCGGCAATCTGGAGGACATACGCAGACCACGAACCTATAAGGTCACCCACCGTGGGCTTTCTATACGGCCATTCGAGAACTTGCGCAAACTTTGCCATCTTAGCCTGCTCCTTTATCGAAGAAACCAGTCGATCTGAACGGATTCTCTTCGTTCACAATCACACGCACACCTCGGAAGTCGAAGAACAGCCCGTCCGATCCGGGACGACGATATGGCTTTGCATTCTCAAGAGTCGCGCGGATTTGCTCGACCGATGGGCGCGGCGCTCCGTTCGCCCAGCCGTCGCCGCTATGACCGCGCGCGAACTCCGCTAGTTCGTCGAGATCATACTTCGCAGCCTCCCCGCGGATCTCAGTGTTCGATGCGGAATCCTCCTTGCCCTGGCCGAAGGGGTCCTCGCCGCCGGCGCAATAGCCCCCGAGCAGGCTCTTCGGGTCGCAGTTCGGCGATCCGCTCCCGGACCGCGCATCGCTCGCAGACGCTGCAGTAGCGTCGCCGCTCGCAGCGTCGTTGCGGCGGACCCCCACACCCGATGAGTCACCGCTGAGAGTGAGCAGCAGGAGCCCAGTCGCCGCCCCCAGCGCAGCGAGGCCCAGTGCGGCGGCCGCACCAGCGGCCTCCATCAGCTGAGCGGCGCCAACTCCGAGCAGAGGAAGCCCCGGGCTGAACACGCCGACCGACCCCATCGCGTGCCGCGCCGTCGTCTGCGACGCAGACCTCGGCGACACCGCCTTCGGCTTCGAACCGATGCCGTTCCAGTTCTTCGACGGCGCATAAGACGACATGTCCGGCTGCGCCGCACCACGAAGCCCCGGCGCCGTGAAAGTCGGACCCGTCGGGCCGATCCGGCCGATCCGGAGCGAGTCCGTCGCGGGGTCGTATCGGCCGACCGGCCGGAACCCGAACGCATCCCGCAACGTCACCGGGTTCCCCGAGACGAACCCGTACCCGTTCAGCGACGACGGATCCGCCCGCGACCCCGACCACGCATCCCGCGACAACCACGACCCCGACCGGGAGTCATACCCACGCGAGAAGAACAGGTCAAGCCGCGCGACCGGATCGGAACGCTCGCCCGAATACCCCACCGACGCGTTCCACCCCGACGTCGAGAACTCCGGAACACCCCAATCCGACCCACTCGACACCTGCGTGATCCGCGCATTCCGATCCGTCAGCGCATCTCGCGCCGCCTGAGCCGGACCGTTCAACGCCAACCCCAGGCGGGCATCCCCCACCTGAGCGACCGCGCTACCGAGGCGGTCCAGCAGACCCCACGTCGCCGCGCCCGCCGAACGCCCCTCGAGCAACAGCTCCCCGGCGACATCGCGAACCAGCGTCGTCGTCCCCGCACGGTCACTGGTGTCCTGCACCGGCTGCAGGCCATCCCAGACCGTCGCGGTCGAGGTCGTCCCGAACGCACTCTGCGTCGAAGTCGACACCCGCCGCCCCAACCCGTCGTACCCGAACCCGGTCGAGCCCGACGCATCGGAATACCCGGTGAGTTGACCCAGCTCGTTCCACGAGTAGGCGGCATCCCCGCCCGCACCGCCCAAGGCGGACACCCGGTGCCCGTCCGCGTCGTAGGCGAATCGCTGGCCACCCGACGCGCTGTTCTCCGCCGACACCAGCTGGTTCAGGTCGTTGAACACCTGCGACTGCGTGAACGACGTGTCCGTCGCCTTCACCGATCCCGTCGCCACCGACGCCGCGGGTCGCGGAACACTGGCGCCGGTGGCATCCACCGTCAGAACCGGATCCAAGAACCCCGACGACGCGGTCGCGGCGGTGTGCGACCACGACGTGCGGTTGCCGACCTCGTCGTAACCGTATGTGTCGGCAGCGCCCGTGCTCTGCACCGAACCCGTCAGACGATCGGACGCGTCGTAGGAGTAGCGCGTGGCTACCCGGTCGAGCACCGTCGTGGTCGCGTCGGACGCACCCGGCAGCGCGCCCGCGGGTGACACCCCTCCGGGCAGCGCCGACGTCGGCACGCTCGAGGTGCGCTCGGCGTCGGTGACGTTCCCGACCGCGTCGTAGGTGTACGCGAACGACAACGTCGCTCCCTGCGCGAGCGAGCCGGTGTCCGACGGCACGGAACGGTGGGCGAGGTAGGACGAGGGCCTCACGCACCCCGGCTTGTCGACGTTCACCGCCCGCAGCTCCGCGGCGTTCTTCGACGTGACCACCGGACACAACCCCCCGGTGCGCACCGCACCCGGTGCGGCCGGCGCGGCGGCCGGCCCGGTGGGGGCGGGCGTGGTGGAAGTGATCCCGGTCACACGATCGTCGACGTCATACGCGTAGCGCGTCGCGACCCCGTTCGAGCGAACGATGCCGGTCAGGTTGCCCGCGTCGTCATACGCGTAGTCGGCGGCACCCCACGGGCTCGCCATCCGCGACACCCGGCCCGCGGCATCCCGGTCGTACGCGATTCGCTGCCCACCCGGGACCGTGAGACCGGTCAGCACCCCGGCCGCGTCGTACGCGTAGGTCAGTTCGCGGCCTTGCGGATCGATCTGCGACGCGAGCTGACCCGACGGCGTGTACGTCCACCCCGTGGTGCCGCTGGTGTTGATCGCCGCGATCATGTGCTGCTCGGCGTCGTACTCGAACCGGACGACTCCCGACGCCGAGGACTGCTGCACGCGATCGCCGCGCTCGTCGTAGGCGTACGCGATCGCCGCGCCCGAGGGCGTGACCACCCGGGACAGCAAGCCCCGATCGTCGTACTCGTACCGCGTGCGGGTGCCCGTGGCATCCGTCGTCTGCGCGGGCTGGCCGGCGGCGTCGCTCTCATACGTCGTGACCTTGCCCCGCGCATCGGTGACCGACGCGAGCAGACCGAGCTCGTCATACGTGTACCGCGTGGTCGCGCCGAGCGGATCGGTGACGGATGCCAGCTGCCCGTGCTCCTCGTACGCGTAGACCGTGCGATGGCCCAAGGCATCGGTCGCGGCCGTCAACTGTCCGGCCGCGTCGTACGTGAACGTCGTCGTCGCACCCAGCGCGTCGGTCGCGCTCGTACGACGTCCGGCGGCGTCCCACGTGGCCCGGGTCGTGTGTCCGTTCGGGTCGGTCGCCGCCGTCACATCGCCCAGCGCGTCGTAGGCATAGGTCGTGCGGTGGCCGGCGGCATCCCGCGCCTCGATGAGTTGATCGGCGTCGTCGTAGGCGTAGGTCGTCGTGCGTCCGGTCGCGTCGGTGACCGAGGTGACGTTGCCCGCGGCGTCGTACCCGTACGCGGTGGTGCCCGCCGGGTCGGTCACCGCCGTCACCTGGCCGGCCGCGTCGCGTTCGTACAACGTCGGATGCCCGAGCCGATCGACGACGCCGACGAGCTGCCCGTCGACGTCGTACCGGTACTCGGTGCGGGATCCCGCCGGGTCGGTCACGGCCGTGACACGGTCGAGGTCGTCGTACGCGTACGCGGTGGCGTTGCCAGCGGCGTCGGTCTCGGACGTGACCCTCCCCACCGCGTCGTACTCGGTGTGCTGCGCGATGCCGGTCGGCCCCACGACGGCGGTGGTGCGTCCGAGCGCGTCGAGCTCCCGCGTCGTGACCGCCCCGCGCGGATCGGTCTGTGCGGTCGGCGTACCGGTCGCGTCGTACGACCGCTTCCACGTCTGCCCCGCCGGGTCGGTCATGGCACTCACCCGCGACAGGGCATCGAGCACGAAACTCGTCTGCCGTTCCGCGGCATCCGTCATGCCCGTCAGACCGTCCTCACGGTCGTAGGTGTAGGTGGTCGTGCCGCCCGTGGCATCCGTCGCGCTCACGATGCGGAACAGCGCGTCCCACGTGTACGAGGTGAGGTTCCCAGCCGGGTCCGTCGCACCGACGAGGTTGCCGTTGAGGTCGTAGGAGTACCGAGTGCTTCGCGCCAGTGGATCCGTCACCGCCGTCAACCGGTCGCGCGCATCCCACTCGTACCGGGTCACCCGGCCCAGTGGATCGGTGGATGCCACCAGACGGTTGCCGTCGTCGTACGCGAACCGCGTGACCCGCCCGAGGGGGTCGGTGCTCGCCGTGCGGTTGCCGCGCCCGTCGACCTCGAAGCCGTAGACCGCCCCCGAGGGCAGAGTCATCCGTGTCGTGTTCCCGGCCGCGTCGACGTCGTACGCGATGACGGAACCGTCGGGCAGAACGGTCCGGATCAGCGCGCCGCGCGCGTCGTAACCGTAGCTCGTGACCCGCCCGAGGGCATCGGTGCGCGAGGCGACCGCACCCGTCTGCGTGTACGTGTAGCGCGTGACCGCGCCGGTGGCGTCGGTGACCGTCGTGACGTTGCCGGCGTCATCGTACGCGTACCCGGTGACGCGGCCGGCCGCATCGGTGAACGCCGTGACGTTGTCGTCATCGTCGTAGGTCCACGACTGCTCGCTGCCGGCCGGGTCGGTGATCTTCGTGATCCGCGATCGGGCGTCGAACGCGTACCTGTGCGTCCGCCCCTCCTGATCGACGTACGTCGTCTCGCCCGTGCCATAGTCGAAACGGCGCTCAGAGCCCTCGGCATCCCATTGCTGCACAACCCGGCCAGACGCGTCGTAGGCATTTCGCAGGTACGTGGTGCCGGTGGCATCCGTCATCGTCAGGACGCGGTGCGCGTCGTCGTACGCGAAGGTCTTGGCACCGCCGTCCGGCGAGCCGAGCCGCACCAGATCGCCGCGGTCGTCGTAGCCGAGCGACCACGTCCGCCCGTCAGGCAGGGTGAAACCGATGACGCGACCGAGGTCGTCGGAGTCGACGCGCACCGTCTGGCCCGCGGCATCCGTGATGCCGGTCAACGGCACGAACAGCTGCGACGCCGACGGTGCCCCGTACGTGAGCGTCGTGGTGCGTCCGGCCGCGTCGACCGAACGGACCATCTCACCGATGCCGTCCTGGTCCGCCGCGTCGAAGTCCCACGACTCCCCCGTCCGCGAGGTCAGTCGCAGGATGCCGCCGCCCGCCTCGGCCAGGTGCAGGCCTTCGCCGCGCGGGTCGACGTAGCCTCCGGTGCCGTCGGGTTCGAACATGATCGACGCACCGTCCCCGCGCACGACGAGCACCGAGTGATCGTCGAAACGTTGGGCATGGCCGCCGAGGGCGAAGCTCCACCCTGCGCCGGTGCGACTGAGACGCCCGTCCTGCGCGTTGTAGACGAGCGAGACCTCAGTGGCCGAGCCGCCCGTCCCTGACAACGAGAACAGGTGCTCACGCTCGACGAGGTTGCCCGTCGAGAACGACACCGGATCGGCACCGTAGTGCTGCCAGTTGCGGTAGCCGAGCTGATACCAGCGGGCCAGATCATCGGCGGACGGACGGCCAGGCCACCCGCCCGTGACGGGGTTGGTGCACGAGAAGCCTTTCGACTCCAGGTACTTCCCGAGCCCCGTGAACGTGCCGTTCACGATCGAGTCCCAGCCGTTGTCGATGACCGGCCGGTCGAAGTTGTGGTCGAGGAACAGCGTCTCCATGTGCACGACGGCACCGGGGAGCCCCTCGTACTCCTCGCGCGGGAAGTCAGCTGTCGCGGCCCGCACCTTCGCCGGGCGCCCGGTGTAGCCGGGCATCTCGGCGCGCAGAGAGTCACGCAACGCGTCGCTGTCGGTGCCTCCCCGAGCGAAAACCTGCGTGCCCCCGTCGCGAGCGGTGCCCCACGCCCTCCCCCGGAACGTCGCGAAGGCGAGAGAGAGGGTGACGTCGGGGTCATGGGAGGCGGCGATGGCACGACGCGTGTCCGCCGACACGAAGCGCTGATCGGCACCGCGGGTCACCGTCACGTCGGCGATGCAGCGATCACGGAGCATGCCCGCGAGCTGGTCCGCGAGCCGAACGTTGTACGGGAGCTCGGTGACGTGCGGGCCCGGCGAGTCCGCCCAGCCCACGTCGTCGTCGGGATCGAGCACGATCCTCGGTACTGGTGTGGTCTGCACCGGCGTGCCGATCACCACGAACTGCGACAGGTGCTCGGACTCGGCCGCGACGGTGCCGGCATCCGCGTCGAAGTACGACGGGAGCTGCCGCCACGGATCGCCCGCGTTCTCGCGACTGTAGACCCGCAGGCTCGACACGTCGACACCGGCCCGGCGGAGCGCATCGACATCGACGTCGAGCCGCAGGCGCACGCCCGGGATGACGTCCTTCGCCACCTCGATACCCGAGGCGTCCTTCGCGAGCGTGTACGACGCCGGGAACTGCGTGACGTCGTCGCCGTCGTCGGTGTGCGCGCGGATCTCGACGGGGGTCGCCGCGACCACGCCGCCCGTCTCGGACGCCGCCGACACCGCGGCGGCGTCGCCCAGCTGCGCCGCGTGCACGGACAGCGACTCGTCGAGGTCGTGACCCGAGAACTCGGCTCGGACTCCCGCGTCCGCGGCATCCAGGACGGTTCCCTCGCCCGGGCGGATCGTCGCTTCGGTCGGCGGTGCCGTCTCGGGGCGGGTGTCGGACGTCGTGGCCGGTGCAGCGGCCGCACGGACGCGCTCGAGGATCTGCTCCTGCGTCGCCGCGGCCCGGTCGACGGGAACCGCCGAGGCCGGCACCGCACCACCCGACACGACGACCGCGACAATGGCGACGGAGGCCCAGAGCATGCGCGCCTTCATCGGGTCACCTCCACGCTCTCGGCGCGGCGGCGCGCCCGGACGACCACCAGTGCCGTTCCCGCGAGCACGAGGAACCCGCCGCCGATGAAGACCGGGGTCACCCACGCGTACTCGCGACCCGTGACCGCCAGATTCTGGCGATAGGTCACGTAGGCCTGCAGCGCCGAGGCGTCAGCGACACCGTCGCCGTCGAGGTCCTCGGCTCCGGTCGCGCAGGTCGCGGTTCCACACACCAGGTACTCGACCCAGTCGGGCACCCCGTCTCCGTCGGCGTCCTCACGCCCCGAGGTGCAGGTGTCGCTCCCGCACACGAGGCGCTCGACGAAGTCCGGGATGCCGTCGCCGTCGGCATCCGCCCCGGGGTCTGCGCAGGTCGTCGAACCGCATGCGGCGACCTCCACGGCATCCGAGACGCCGTCGCCGTCCGTGTCCTCCGTTCCTGTCGCGCATGTGGCCGAGCCGCACACCACCCTCTCGACGCCGTCGGGGATGGTGTCGCCGTCGACGTCACCGGGCGTGCTCGCCTGCACGACGGCCGAGGCAACACCCGGAGCAAGGGGGAGAACGGATGCCACGACGATGGCCGAGGCCACCAGGAGAACCGCGAAAAGACGACTGCGCACGCGTCACCTTCGCGTGCGCTCGAGTCCTCCTTGGGATGCGTTCACGGGGATTATGCGGGCGACGCGCGCGGAAAACACCCGCCGTTTCATCACTCGCTGCTTCAGGTGGCAGGTAGACGCAGGGCGGCGAGCCACGGGGTCCCTGAGCTTGTCGAAGCCACCCCGCGGCCCTTCGACAAGCTCAGGGACCTGCGCCGCACAGCTGCCGCGCTCGACGCCCCGGACCCTTCGACAAACTCAAGGACCTCCGCCGCGAACACGAAAAGGCCCCGCCCTGCCGAAGCAGGAGCGGGGCCGAATCGTGCGTCGCGAAATTACTTCGCGGCGACCACCTGGAGGGTGATCACGGCGGTGACGTCGTCACGCAGGCGAACCGTCGCCTCGTGCTGACCGACCGACTTGATCGCCGAGGTGATCTGGATCTTGCGCTTGTCGAGGTCACCGTGACCGGCGGCCTTGACCGCGTCGGCGACATCGGCGGGCTTGACCGAACCGAAGAGGCGACCCTCGTTGCCGGCCTTGACGGCGAGCTTGACGGTGTTCGACTCGAGCGTGTTCTTCAGGGCCACGGCCTCTTCGTGGTCGTGGATCGCGCGGGACTCGCGAGCGGCGCGGATCGACGCGACCTGCTTCTCGCCACCGCGGCTCCAAGCCACGGCGAAGCCCTGCGGGATGAGGTAGTTGCGGGCGTACCCGTTCTTGACCTCGACAACATCACCGGCGCTACCGAGCCCGGTGACCTCATTCGTGAGAATCAGCTTTGCCATCGGGTGCTCCTTAGCGGCCAGCGCCGGCGTAGGGCAGGAGAGCCATCTCGCGCGCGTTCTTGATGGCGCGGGCGATCAGGCGCTGCTCCTGCACGGAGACACCGGTGATACGACGGGCGCGGATCTTCCCGCGCTCCGAGATGAACTTGCGGAGGGTTGCGACGTCCTTGTAGTCGATGACGCCGACGCGGATCGCCTTCGCGGGGGCTGCGTTCTTCGCGCCCTTCCGCGGCTTGCGGCGGTCGCCAGTGGCCTTTCCAGCCATGCTTCCTTCTTTCGTGTGGTTCGGATGCCGAGCCGGTCACGCGGACCGGGGTGTGGCATCCGGAATTTCAGGGGGTCGTCGTGCTCGAGAGAGCGCGGCGAAGATCAGAACGGGGTGTCGTCTCCGTAGGAACCAGGAGTGCTCCACGCGTCGGCGCCGCTGTTGCCGCTGTTCGAACCGGGGGTCGACCACGGCTCGTCGTTGGACTGCTGCACCTGCGGGCGCTGACCGCCGCCGCCACCGCCACCGCCGGAAGCGGCACGGGTGACCTGAGCGGTCGCGTAGCGGAGCGAGGGGCCGATCTCATCGACTTCGAGTTCGATGGAGGTGCGGTTGTTGCCCTCGCGGTCCTGGTACGAACGCTGCTTCAGGCGACCGGTCGCGATGACACGGCTGCCCTTCGTCAGCGAACCGGCGACGTGCTCGGCGAATTCGCGCCACACCGAGGCACGCAGGAACAGCGCCTCGCCGTCTTTCCACTCGTTCGCCTGACGGTCGAACGTGCGGGGAGTCGACGCGATGGTGAAGTTCGCGACCGGAAGACCGTTCTGCGTGTAGCGCAGCTCGGGGTCGGCCGTGAGGTTGCCCACAACGGTGATGACGGTTTCGCCGGCCATCGTCGTTACTTCGCAGCCTTCTCGGCGGACTCGACCTTGCGGGGAGCGGCGGCCTTGCGGGCGGCCTTCTCCTCGGAGCGCTTGGCTTCGGCGGCGACCTGAGCGATCGCTTCTTCGGCGCGCAGGACCTTGGTGCGCATGATCTGCTCGTTCAGCTTCAGCTGACGGTCGAGCTCGTTCGTGGCCTCGCTGGTCGCGACGAAGTTGACGACGGCGTAGATGCCCTCGTTCTTCTTGCGGATCTCGTAGGCGAGACGACGGCGGCCCCAGATGTCGATCTTGTCGATGGTTCCTCCATCGGCCGTGATGACCTTGAGGAATCCGTCGAGCTTCGGAGCGACCTGGCGCTCGTCGACCTCGGGATCGAAGATGACCATGAGTTCGTACTGGTGCGTCACTAACCCACCTCCTTCGGACTAGAACGGCTGACGGGCATTTCCCGGCAGCAGGAGGGTGTGGTGCACGTTGTCTCGGGCTTATACGCGCATGGGCGTCGCCAGACAACCTTCATAGTCTAACGGATGCCACCTCGCTCGGCGGAATCGTCCTGGGTAACGTGGGCATCAGTCACGACCGTGGGGGGGGACGGATGCCGGGGATTCGACCGTTCGATGCACGTGCGCTCCTGGATCCCCCGGATCCCGCGGCGGCGAAGGCGTTCACGGCCCGCTTGCGCCAGGAGGGACGGGTATCCGATGGCGGCAAGGTCGCCGCGACGATCGTCTACATCGTGATGCTCGTGCTGATCGGCGGCTTCGCCCTGGTGGGGCTCGTCCTGCTCATCGTCTTCGCGTCCGCGCTCCAAGAAGGTGCGATCTTCATCGGCATCCTGTTCGGACTCCCCATGCTGCTGTGCGTCGGGGTGATCGTCGCGGCCTTCTTCTTCGGTCTGCGCGGCGACCGCATCGCGCAGGAACGGCGGTGGCGACTCGCGCGCTTCGCGCAGGCCGTGAGCATGGAGTACGTGCCCTCGATCAGCGAGCCTCCGCTGCCGGGCTCGATCTTCCACCGCGGGAGCGGCCGGACCGCCATCGACGTCCTGCGGGGACGCGAGCCGCGGTTCGTCGAGGTCGGCAACTATCGCTACACGGTCAGCAACGGGAAGAACCAGACGACGGTCCGGTGGGGCTACATCGCGATCAAGCTCAACGTGCCCCTCCCCCACATCGTCCTGGACGCCTCGGGCAACAACATCTCGCTCGGCACGTTCGACCGAGACCAGCACCTGAGCCTCGAGGGCGATTTCGACCGCTTCTTCCGGCTGTACTGCCCGCAGGGGTACGAGCGCGACGCGCTCTACCTCTTCACGCCCGACGTCATGGCGCGCTTCATCGACAACGCCGCGGTGTTCGACGTCGAGATCGTCGACGACTGGCTCTTCCTGTACTCCTCGGGCGACATGTCGACGCTCGATCCCGGACGCTGGGCCTGGACGTTCTCACTGCTCTCGGCCCTGCTCGACAAGCTCGCGCAGTGGGAGCGGTGGAGAGACGATCGACTGCTGCCGGCCGTGGATCCGGGAGTGCCGTGGGGGCCGGGCGCGGCGGCGGCAGGGGTTGCTGCGCGGGGCATGGCAGGGCCGAGCACGGCGGCGCCGAACGGAGGGATGCCGACAGGCGTGGCATCCGCTCCCGCCCCCGTCGCGCCGCTGCCGCTGTCGGCACCGCCCGGCGTGGCTCCCCCGGGTCGGCGCCTGCGCCGCGGCGTTCCCTGGCTCGTGCTCGGGATCATCGGGGGCGTCCTCGCCCTGGGCCTGGTCCTGATCGGCGCGTTCCTGCTGCTCCCGGTCCTGCTTCTGCGCTGAGGGGCCGGAATCCGTGGACCTCACAGCTCTTACCGGCCGCATCGACCCGCGCGAGGCGCGGGAGTTCGTCCGCGAGCTTCGACGCCAGCGGCTCATGGATGATCCGCGACGCGCCCTCCGGGGGACGGGGTGCGCCGTCATCGTCCTGGCTCTCGGACTGGGCGGCATCCTCCTGCTCATCGCCCTGCTGGTGCCGGGAATGCCCGTCGGGTCGATCGTGAGCGCGTTCGCCGCGGCTCTCGTGTTCGCCCTGGTGCCCGCCGTGGCCTCCACTGCGCGGACGGCACGACAGAATGCGCGCCAGAACGCGCGAAGCCTGCGGCTGCACCGCTTCGCCCGGGCGAACGGGATGACGTGGGTGCCACGCGCGAAGAGCCCGCCGCTGCCGGGCTTGCTGTTCGGGGTCGGGATGGACCGCGAAGCGACGGATGTCGTGCGCTGGACGACTCCCCGGCTCGTCGAGGTCGCGAACTACCGCTTCACGTCCGGAATCGGACGCAACCGCCGGGAACACCGATGGGGATACGTGGCGATCCAGCTCGACGCTCCGCTCCCCCACATCGTCCTGGATGCCATCGGCAACAACGGCCTGATGGGCGGCTCGAATCTGCCGGTCACCGTCGCCCGCGGGCAGAGGCTCTCGCTCGAGGGCGACTTCGACCGGTACTTCACGCTGTGGTGCCCGGCGGGCTACGAGCGCGACGCGCTGTCGCTCTTCACGCCCGACATCATGGCCCGATTCATCGACGACGCGGCCGCCCTCGACGTCGAGATCGTCGACGACCGCCTGTTCCTCTACGCCCGCGGCGACCTGTCGACGCTCGACCCGGCGATGTGGGAGTGGCTGCGGGCGACCGTCGTCGCGCTGTCGGCGAAGCTCGACCGGTGGGGACGCTGGCGCGACGATCGGCTCGTGACCCCGGGCCCCGTCGTCCCTCCGCCGCCCGGGGTCGCCGAGCCGGGTCGCCGGCTCCGCCCCGGCGTTCCAGCCTGGGCCTGGCCCGTCGGCGGTGTCGCGGGCCTCGTGACGGCGTGGGTGGCGGCCACGGCGTTCGGTGCCCGGTGACCGCGTCTCGGTAACCTGGGCCGCGCACGACGAGACCCCGCGAGGAAGGTGTGCCCGTGGCATCCGGAACTCCCCCGTTCGACCCGGGACCCCTGACCGAGCCGGTCGACCGTGCCGACGTGCGCGCCTTCACGGCTGATCTGCGCCGCCGCGGGGCGTTGCGGACGAGGTGGGTGTCGGGTCTCGTGCTGACCCTCATCGGGGTCGGCATCGTGCTCTTCGCGTTCCCCTCGCTCCTCGCGCTGACCTTCACGCTCAACTCCGGGCGGAACACGGTCAACCCCGTGTCGATCTTCTTCGTCCTGTTCCTCGTCGCGGTCATCGCACTGGTCGTGGTGCTGATCGTGCGGGCATTCCGCGGAAAGGCCGAGCGACGGTTCCGGCTCGACCGGTTCGCGCGCGCCAACGGGCTCGAGTGGCGCGGAGACGTCGACGACCCGCACCTGCCCGGCATGATCTTCTCCGAGGGCCACACGCGTGAGGCGAGTGACGTGGTGAGCGGCTACCGTCCGCGTTTCGTCGAGGTCGCGAACTACCGTTACAAGACGGGGTCAGGCAAGAGCGAGACCACGCACAAGTGGGGATACGTCGCTCTCCGGCTCGACACTCCGCTCCCCCATATCGTCCTGGATGCCGTGGGCAACAACGGTCTGTTCGGGGCGTCGAACCTGCCCATCACGTTCACACGCGGCCAGCGCCTCGGGCTCGAGGGCGACTTCGACACGCACTTCGCGCTGTACTGCCCCGAGGGGTACGAGCGCGATGCGCTCTACCTCTTCACTCCCGACGTCATGGCGCGCTTCGTCGACAACGCAGCCGCCCTCGACGTCGAGATCGTCGACGACTGGCTGTTCCTCTACGCGCGCCGCGACCTCTCCACCCTCGACCCGCGGACGTGGGAGTGGCTCTTCACGACGGTGGCGGCGATCGAGGAGAAGGTCGCGCAGTGGGCGCGGTGGCGCGACGAGCGGTTGCCCGCGGCCCCGTCCTCGGTCGGCGCGGCCGCTCCCCTGCTCACTCCGCCGCCGGCCGGCGTCGCGCCGCAGGGTCGACGCCTGAAGCGCGGGGTGTCGTGGGTGGCGGTCGCGTTCGGGTTCGTGATCGTGGCTTACTGGATCGTGAGCATCGTCTCGGACGTGGTGTCGCGCTGACGCGCGGGGCTCCCGGACGTCGAGTGTCCAAGACACGCCGTAGCGCGTCGGGGGTTTGCGGCATGTCTTGGACACTCAACGGGGGTGAGCGGCGTGGGCTCAGCCCGTGTC
>NZ_LDRT01000120.1 GCF_001476655.1 Microbacterium testaceum
TCGTCGTCAGCGTCAATTGGGTATAATGGACCGGCTCGCCCCCGCCCGCTCGCCCGTGCGAGAATGAGCGCGGCGTGCTCGGACCGACCTTTCCCCGCACGGTGCCACCACAAGCTGATCGGCACCGTACGGGTTCGAAGGGCCACCGAGCCCCAGGACAGCGTCCGCCGCACCTTTTCTCCGAGGAGCAGAGATGTCCGCTACCCCCTCCGCCGCCGCCGTCGAGACCTCACCGGTCGAGCGCGTTCAGCAGCACCGTCGATACCTCATGTGTCGGCCCGAGCACTTCACGGTGAGCTACAGCATCAACCCGTGGATGGAGCCCTCGCGCCCCACCGACACGAACCTCGCCGTGCAGCAGTGGCAGTCGCTCTACGACACGTACGTGTCGCTCGGCCACGAGATCGAGCTCATCGACCCGCTCGAGGGCCTGCCCGACATGGTCTACACCGCCAACGGCGGCTTCGTGATCGACGGCATCGCGTACGGCCCGAAGTTCCGCTTCCGCGAGCGCGCCGCCGAGGCGCCCGCGTTCATCGACTGGTTCGCCGCGAACGGCTTCGAGGTCGCCGAGCCCGTCGAGGTCAACGAGGGCGAAGGCGACTTCCTGCTGGTGGGCGAGACGATCCTCGCGGGCACCGGGTTCCGTTCGACCGGCGACAGCCACCGTGAGGTGGGCGAGGTGTTCTCGCGCGAGGTCGTCTCGCTGACTCTGACCGACCCGCGTTTCTATCACCTCGACACCGCGCTCGCGGTGCTCGACCCCGTCGAGGGCCAAGGCGGCGTCGACAAGGCCAACATCGCGTACCTCCCGAACGCCTTCGACGAGCAGAGCCAGGCGATCCTGCGCGAGCGCTACCCCGATGCCATCCGGGTCTCGGATGCCGACGGCGCGGTGTTCGGCCTCAACTCCGCCAGCGACGGCAAGAACGTCATCATCTCGCCCCGCGCCGTGGGCTTCGAGGCGCAGCTGCGCGAGCGCGGCTACACCCCCGTCAAGGTCGACCTGTCCGAGCTGCTGCTCGGCGGCGGCGGCATCAAATGCTGCACGCTCGAGCTGCGGGGTGCGTGATGGGCGCCACTCTGGAGAACCTGGGTCTCGCCCTCATTCAGGCCGAGGGCGCGCACGTCGCGCACAACTACCACCCGCTTCCCGTCCTCGCGCACAGCGCCGAGGGCGTCTGGGTGACCGATATCGAGGGCAAGCGGTATCTCGACTTGCTGTCGGCGTACTCCGCCCTGAACTTCGGTCACGGACACCCCGCGATCCTCGCCGCGGCCCGGGAGCAGCTCGAAAAGCTCACGCTGACGAGTCGTGCGTTCCACAACGACCGACTCGGCCCGTTCGCCTCCGCCCTGTCGCAGCTGTGCGGGAAAGACCTCGTGCTGCCGATGAACACCGGTGCCGAGGCGGTCGAGACCGGCATCAAGGTTGCGCGTGCCTGGGGGTACCGCACGAAGGGCATCCCCGCGGATGCCGCGACGATCATCGTCGCGAACGGTAACTTCCACGGCCGCACGACCACGATCGTGGGGTTCAGCGACGACCCCACCGCGCACGACGACTTCGGACCCTATGCGCCCGGCTTCGTCCACGTTCCCTACGGGGACGCGGAGGCGATCGCCGCGGCGATCGACGAGAACACCGCCGCGGTGCTGCTCGAGCCGATCCAGGGCGAGGCCGGGGTCGTGGTCCCGCCCGACGGCTTCCTCACGCGGGTGCGCGAGCTCTGCACCGAGAACAACGTGCTCTTCATCGCCGACGAGATCCAGTCGGGTCTCGGCCGGGTGGGCGAGACGTTCGCGTGCGATCGAGAGGGCGTCGTTCCGGACATGTACCTGCTCGGCAAGGCTCTGGGCGGCGGCATCGTGCCCCTGTCCGCCGTCGTCGCGAACGAGGATGTGCTCGGGGTCATCCGCCCCGGGGAGCACGGCTCGACGTTCGGTGGCAATCCGTTGGCCGCGGCCGTGGGGCTCCGGGTCGTCGAGATGCTGGCATCCGGAGAGTTCCAGACCCGCGCGAAGGCCCTCGGCGAGCACCTCGAAGCGGCGCTGCACCCCCTGATCGGCCACGGCGTCTCCGCCGTACGCATCGCGGGGCTCTGGGCCGGCGTCGACATCGACCCCGCCTTCGGCGCGGGCCGTGAGATCGCCGAGAAGCTGCTGGCGCGCGGCGTGCTCGTGAAGGACACGCACGGCCAGACGATCCGCATCGCGCCGCCGCTGACGATCCGCGCGACCGAGATCGACTGGGCCGTCGAGCAGCTCAAGCACGTGCTGTCGGCCTGACCCACCGCGCGAGGTGCCAGAAAGTGTCGCTTCCGAGTCCCGTCAGGCGACAAATTCTGGCACCTCGCGCGCGGGGCGAGGGGGTCAGGGCACCGAGATCGTGAGCTCGTCGTAGCCTGTCGCGCCATCGGGGGCGGGGGCGGCTCGATCCGGCGTCTGCGTCTGACCGTCGGCCGAGATCGCGCGGCAGCGCACGGTGTGCGAACCGCTCGTCGCGGTCCACGGCAGACTCCACTGGACCCAGGTGTCGGCGGAGATCGCGGGGGCGAGCGTCGCGGGCTGCCACGGGCCGTCGTCGATCTGCACCTCCACGCCGGCGACGCCGACGTGGGTCTGCCAGGCGACGCCCGCGATGACCGCGTCACCGGCTTCGACCCGCGCGCCCGCGCGGGGGACGTCGATGCGGGACTGGAGTTTCACCGGTCCCCGCTCCGACCACCCGCGCGAGGTCCAATACCCCTCGGCGCGGTCGTACCGCGTGACCTCGAGCTCGGTGACCCACTTCGTCGCGGAGACGTACCCGTACAGACCCGGCACGACCATGCGCACGGGGAACCCGTGCTCGAGGGGCAGCGGATCGCCGTTCATGCCGATCGCCAGCAGTGCGTCGCGATCGTCGGTGAGCGCCTCGAGGGGAGTGGATGCCGTGAACCCGTCGATCGAATGGGAGAGCACCATGTCGGCCTCGGGGGTCGGCTTCGCGCGCGCGAGGATGTCGCGGATCGGCACGCCGAGCCACCGGGCGTTTCCGATCAGGTCGCCGCCGACCTCGTTCGACACGCACACGAGGGTCGCGACCGTCTCCTTCTGGGGAAGGGCGACGAGGTCGTCCCACCGCAGCACGACCTCCTGCTCCACGAGGCCGTGGACGCGCAGACTCCACGTCGCCGGATCCACCTGCGGCACCACGAGCGCGGTGTCGATGCGGTAGAACTCGGCGGTCGGTGTGATGACGGGGGAGAGGCCGCCGATGCCGAGGTCCGCGGTCGCGGGCACCGATGTGGTCGTCGTGGGGGCCGGGAGGCGCAGGGCCGCACGCACCGCGCTCACGGCACGCGCCCCGCTGCTGAGCGCGACGGAGCCGGCCGCGGCGAGAGCACCCGCGAGCACCGCGACGCCCGAGAGCGCGAGGACCCCGCGTCGGGTGGGCCCGGTGGATGTCTCGGGAGCGACCGGTGCGGGCCGGAGCCGCGCGATGAGCAGGGCCGCGACCACCGCGGCCACGGCTCCCGCGACCAGGGAGGGAACGGGAGAGAGCAGACCCGCCTCGGGACGAGCCAGAGAGACGAAGGCCCCGGTCACGCCGAGAGCGGCGAGGACCACGCGCCCCCACGGCGGGCGTCGCCGTTCGAGCACCCCGGCGGCGCCGGCGACCGCCAGCAGCAGCACCGCGATCCCGACGAGGAGGGCGACCTTGTCGCCCGTGCCGAACAGGCTGATGGCCAGGTCTTTCCCCCAGGCGGGAGCGATGTCGATCATTCCTCCACCGATGACGGCGAAGGGACTGGCCGAGGGGGAGATGAGCGCGGCGGCCAGTTCCCCGACCCCGGCGCCGAGCACGGTGGCCGCGATCGCCGCGACGATCGCCGGGAGGTCGCGGGTGCGGGTGCGGGTGCGGGCGGGAGTCACGAACGGAGCTTATGACGGCTCGCGCGCCCGGGATCCTCCCGCGTCGAACTCACAGCCAACCGGCTGCGAGTGCCCCGGAGAGCAGACGGTCGGCACGTGGCGCCGCGCAGCCCGACGACGGGGCGAGGGAGCACGCCGCGAAGGGCGATCCGCGCCGGTCTTGTGCTCGTGGGATGCGCGGGTCTAAAGTTCAGTCGAACCAGTTCGATGAAGAAGAGGGGCGGGGGAATGGTCAACATCGCCGATGTGGCGAAAGCCGCGGGCGTCTCCCGCAGCACCGTGTCCTACGCCCTCTCCGGCAACCGTCCGATCTCCCGTGAGACGCGCGAGCGGATCGATGCCGCCATCAACGAGCTCGGTTTCACGGTGAACGCCGGCGCACGTGCCCTCGCGACGTCTCAGACGATGGTCCTCGGCCTCCTCCTGCAGTTCCACGAGGACGAGTTCCCTCCCGCGATGCTGCAGTACATCCTCGCCGTCTCCAACGCCGCACGCGAACTCGGATACGACATCCTCATGGTCACCGACGGTGACGGGCCGGGCGCCATCCGGCGCATCACGTCGTCGAACATGGTCGACGGCGTCGTGCTCCTCGACGTGACCCACGACGACCCGCGCCTCCCGGCTCTTCGGCAGGCACGGCAGCCGGGTGCGCTCGTCGGGTTGCCGCGCGACACCGAGGGTGTCGACGTCTTCGACCTCGACTTCGGCGAGGCGGCGCGCCTCACCATCGACCACCTCTCCGCGCTCGGTCATCGAGACATCGTGCTCGTCTCGCCCCCGCGCCACGTCTTCGAGCGAGGGGGAGCGTACGCCTGGCGATTCCGTGACGCCGCGCTCGAGCGCGCCGCCCGGTACGGCATCCGTGTCCACCCGTACTACGGCGAGTCGCAGCAGCCGGGGATCGAGCGCACCCTCAACGCGATCCTCGACGCCCGCGCCGATTCGACCGCCCTCGTCGTGCACAACGACGCCTCCATCGCGGCGCTTCCGGCCGTGCTTCGAGAGCGCGGGGTCGTCGTTCCGCGTGACCTCTCCGTCGTCAGCCTGTACTCCCAGGACTTCGGGCGCACCTTCCTCCTGCCGTACACGGCAGTCGAGACATCTCCAGACGGCCTGGGCCGCACGGCGGTTCAGCACCTGGTCCGGCGGATCGCCGAACCCCACTACGGCCCACCCGTGGTCGGGTTCATCGAGCCGGAGCTCACCGACAGGGGGAGCACCGCCTAACGGGGCGGCGGTGTGTCCCGCTTTCGTCGGCCCATCGTCGAACCGGTTCAACACCGTTCCCGCACGACACCGCAGTCACATTTCAAGGAGGAAATTGCAGTGAGCACGAACAACACCCGTACCCGGGCTCTCGGCGCGATCGCCATCGGCGCCGTCGCCGTCGGCGTCCTGGCCGGATGCTCCGGCGGAGCGACCGGCAGCAGCACCGACGGGAGCGCGGGCGGCACGTACACCTTCTGGGACCCGTACCCGCAGTACGACGCCTCGTCCGACTGGGCGAAGGTCATCGACAAATGCGCCGCGGACGCCGGCGTCACGATCGAGCGCACCGGTTTCGACACCAGTGACCTCACGTCGAAGGCGCTCCTCGCCGGTCAGCAGGGTGATTCGCCCGACATCCTGCTGATCGACAACCCCGCCGTCTCGACGCTCGTCGAAGCGGGAATCGTCACGTCGACCGACGAGAACAACCTCCAGGTCGGTGATGTCGCGCAGAACATCCTCGGGGCCTCTGTCGTCGACGGGAAGACCTACGGCGTCCCGATCGGGGCCAACACCCTGGCGCTCTATTACAACCCGACCGTGCTGAGCGCGGCAGGGGTGGACCCCTCGTCGATCACG
This sequence comes from Microbacterium testaceum, assembly GCF_001476655.1. Taxonomy (GTDB): domain Bacteria; phylum Actinomycetota; class Actinomycetes; order Actinomycetales; family Microbacteriaceae; genus Microbacterium; species Microbacterium testaceum_C. The sequence continues at coordinate 5,770 of NZ_LDRT01000120.1, forward strand.
GACTGGTCCAGCCTGAACTCCGCGCTCGAGAAGGTCGTGGCATCCGGGAAGAAGGGCATCACCTTCTCGGGCATCGGGACCGAAGAGGGCAGCTTCCAGTTCCTCCCGTGGTTCTGGGGCTCGGGTGCCGACCTGACGAAGCTCGACTCCGCGCAGGCGGTCTCGGCGGTGCAGCTCTGGACCGACTGGGTGCAGAAGGGCTGGGCGCCGAACTCGGTCATCAACAACACCCAGACCACGAGCTGGCAGGAGTTCGAGACCGGCGACTTCGGCTTCGCCGAGAACGGCACCTGGCAGAAGGCGGGTGCGGCCAAGGCCGGTTACCAGGTCATCCCCATCCCCGGCGCCAAGGGCGGAGCCGCCCCGGCGCCCACGGGCGGCGAGTTCCTGACGCTGCCCGTGCAGAAGGATGCGGGCCGCTACGCCGCTTCGTCGAAGATCGTCGAGTGCCTGACCAGCACCGCCAACGTCGTCGGCACCGACAACACGCTCAACTACATCGCGGCGACTCCCGAGGCGCAGAAGGAGCAGCTCGCCCAGGACCCGACCCTCGAGCCCTGGGTCGAGGCCGTCAACGCCGCCAAGGCTCGCACCGGAGACAATCTCGGCACGAAGTACCCGGTGATCTCCGAGCAGCTGTGGACAGCCGTGCAGAACTCCCTGACCGGCGCCCAGTCGCCGCAGGACGCTCTGAAGGCCGCCCAACAGGCCGCTTCCTCGAAGTGACACCCGATTCCTGAAAGGGGTACGCCGACATGACCGCGACGCAGCTTTCTGCCTCGACGGGAACCGGCGATTCCGGGAGGGCGGCGACCACCGCCGCCCTCCCCACCCCGGGCCGCCGTCCGCGGCGCCGGGGCCAGTGGGCCGCGTGGGCGTTTCTCGCCCCCGTCGTCGTCTACCTGGTCGTCTTCTACGCCTATCCACTGTTGCGCAACCTCGACCTGAGCCTGCGCGACTACACCGTCCGGTCGTTCATCGACGGCACGGCGCCGTTCGTGTGGTTCGCGAACTACGTCACCGTCTTCCAGGACCCCACGTTCTGGCCGGCCCTGGCCCACACCGCCACCTTCACGCTCGTGTCGATCGTCTTCCAGTACTCGATCGGCATGGCGCTCGCGGTGTTCTTCTTCCAGCGCTTCCCCTTGTCCGCGACGCTTCGCGCCCTCTTCCTCGTACCGTGGCTGCTTCCCCTGCTGGTCTCGGCGTCCGCGTGGTCGTGGATGCTGAACTCCGATTCGGGCGTCGTCAACTACCTCTTGAGCTTCGTCGGCGTCGATGCCGTCAACTGGCTCACCTCTCCGCAGTGGGCTCTGGTGTCGGTGCTCATCGCCAACATCTGGATCGGCGTGCCGTTCAACCTCGTCATCCTCTACAGCGGCCTCCAGAACATCTCGAGCGACATCTACGAAGCGGCATCCATCGACGGAGCCAACGCGTGGCAGAAGTTCTGGCGCATCACCTTCCCGCTGCTGCGTCCCGTGTCGGCGATCACGATCCTGCTCGGGCTCGTCTACACGCTGAAGGTGTTCGACATCATCTGGATCATGACCCGCGGGGGCCCGGGGTCCAGCTCGACCACCTTCGCCATCTGGTCGTACCGCCTCGGCTTCGGATCCGCCCTTCCCGATCTCAGCCCCGCGGCGGCGGTCGGCAACCTGCTCATCGTGATCGCCCTCGTCTTCGGGCTGATCTACATCCGCGCCCAGCGCAGGCTGGAGGTCTGATCATGAGACGTCGCCCCTGGTGGATCACCGTGATCGGGGTCGTGCTCACCGCGATCATGCTGTTCCCCATCTACTGGATGATCAACGTGTCGCTCACCCCGCAGAGCGACATGCGCAAATCGCCCCCCGACCTGTTTCCGCTGACCCCGACGTTCGAGGGGTACGAGAAGGTTCTCTCCGACCAGCTGCCGTACCTCGGCACGAGCTTCGTCATCGGCATCGGAACGGTCGTCCTGACCCTGCTGCTGTCGGCCCCGGCCGCGTACTCGCTCGCCAAGCTCCGTCCGCGCGGGGGCAACGCGCTCAGCTTCGCGCTGCTGATCGCCCAGATGATCCCCGGGATCATCATGGCGATGGGGTTCTACGCGATCTACCTGAACGCCGGGATCCTCAACTCCGTGCCGGGGCTGATCCTCGCTGACTCCACTCTCGCGGTGCCGTTCGGCGTCCTCATCTTCACCGCGTTCATGCGTGGCATCCCCGACGAACTGCTCGCGGCGGCGCGCATCGACGGCGCCGGCACCTGGCGCACGTTCCGTTCGATCGTGCTGCCGGTCAGCCGCAACTCGATCGTCACGGTGTCGCTGTTCGCGTTCCTGTGGTCGTGGTCGGACTTCATCTTCGCCTCGACCCTCAACAGCGGCGGCAAACTCCAGCCGATCACGATCGGCATCTACCGCTACATCGGCAACAACAACCAGGAGTGGAACGCGATCATGGCGACCGCCGTCGTGGCATCCATCCCCGCCGCCGTGCTGCTGATCCTCGCCCAGCGTTACGTGGCCGCCGGCGTGACCGCCGGTGCCGTCAAAGACTGACCCCCGAAAGGCTCTTCGTGTCGCATCCCTCCCTGCCCACGTTCGACGTGCGCGAGATCCCCTTCAGCTTCCGCGGCTCGTGGCTCGACCTGTCGCCCGTCGTGGGTCTTCACCGGCAGGTCGACGACGTGCATCTCGTCTCCCACGTCACCGGCATGCACGCCGTGCTTCGGCTCACCCCGACGCTCGCTGGCAGGAGAGCGGATGCCACGACGCGGGCCGACGCCGCCTCGCTGTCGTGGGTGGTCGGCGAGAGCGTCATCGCGACCGCGGTCTTCGAGTCGACCGACGTCGTGCGCATCGCGGGGGCGGGATCGGAGTTCACGCTCGCGGATGCCGTCGAGGAACTGACGCCGTTCACGGGCTCGTACTTCTTCTGTGACCCTCTCGACGGGGCGTACGTCTTCACCTCGTACGAGACCGGACGGCGCTACCGCGTCACCTCGCTGTCGGGATCGCTCGTGGCCGCGGGCGCCGAGGCGCTGGGGCAGAGCGTTCGCGCCCTCACCGTGGGCGGCGACGAGTGGGAGATCGCGATCGAGCAGATCGAGGCGGCGGCCCCGCCCTATCGGGCCGAAGAGACGTTCGGCGAGGTCCGTGCGCGCGTGGCCGCGGCGTTCACGGACTACCTCGACGCGATCGCCGGGTGGCGAACCGGCGCGACACCCGCCGTCGCGCGGGCGGCGTATGTGCTCTGGTCGGCCACGGTCGCGCCCGCGGGATTCGTCACCCGCGAATCGGTGCTGATGTCCAAGCATTGGATGGACAAGGTGTGGAGCTGGGACCACACCTTCAACGCCCTCGCTCTCGCTCCGGGCCTCGCCGACGCCGCGATGGATCAGTTCTTCGCCCCGTTCGATCATCAGGATGCCGCCGGTGCGATGCCGGATTCGATCACCCACTCCGAGGTGCTCTACAACTACGTCAAGCCCCCCATCCACGGGTGGGCATGGGCGAGGCTGCGCGAGCGTCTCGCGCGGCCCCTCGCCGCAGACGAGATCGTCGCCGGCTACTCTCACCTGTCTCGATGGTCGCGATTCTGGCTGGACTACCGCACGGCCCCCGGCCGGGACCTGCCGTACTACCAGCACGGCAACGACAGCGGGTGGGACAACTCCACCACCTTCGACCACGACCGCGTGATCGAGGCGCCCGATCTCGCCGCGTTCCTGGTGGTGCAGTTCGACGTGCTCGCCGACCTCGCCGACGAGCTCGGCACGGGCGAGGGCGACGCGTGGCGGGTCGAACGCGATCGGATCCAGAGCGCGCTCCTGCGCGACCTCCGAGACGGCGACGGGTTCTTCGCGGTCGGCGCGCTCAGCGGGACGGTGAGCAAACGTTCCAGCCTGCTGAACCTGCTGCCGGTGCTCGCCTCCGATCGCTTCACGCCCGAGGTGTCCGACGCGCTGGCTGCGCGAATCGCCGCGCACCTGACGTCCTGGGGACCGGCGACCCAGCTCGTCGAGACGCCCGAGTATGAAGACGACGGCTACTGGCGCGGCCCGATCTGGGCCCCCTCGACGATGCTGATCGAGGAGGGTCTGCGTCGAGGCGGTCACCTCGAGCTGGCCGACACCATCAATGAGCGCTTCCGGGCCCTGTGCGAGACCTCGGGCTTCGCGGAGAATTTCGACGCCCGCACGGGCGCGGGTCTGCGCGACCGCGCGTACACCTGGACGGCGAGCGTGTACCTCGTCTTCGCGCACGAGCACACGCTTCGCAACGCCGGGGCCGACGCGTGAGCGGGGTCACCGCGCACTTCCAGGTCGAGGGAGGGCGCCTTCTCTGGCGCGGCGACGGCGAGACGGTCGTCGTGGAACCGTGGGGGCGCGACAGCGTGCGCGTGCGAGCGCGGCTCATGCACGACATCGTCGACCACGACTGGGCCCTCCTCGCCCCCGCCCCCGTGGCGACCGACATCGTCGTCGAGGACGACACGGCAACGCTCTCCAACGGCCGTCTGCGGGTGGTCGCGACCTCGCGCACCGGCATCCAGCTCCAGACCGGGTACGACCGCAACTTCTGCCACCTCGCCTTCTTCGACGTCGATGGTCGGCTGCTCTTCCAGGAGAGGGATGCCGGCGGCTCCCTCGCGCTGGTCGCGCGCGAGCACCGTCCGATCCCGGGCGGCGACGTGCGCCTGACCGCGTCGTTCGAGAGCGCGCCCGACGAGCGCCTGTTCGGTATGGGGCAGTACCAGCAGGACGTCCTCGACCTGAAGGGCTGCACCCTCGAGCTCGCGCACCGCAATTCGCAATCGAGCGTGCCGTTCGTGCTCTCGGACCGCGGGTACGGCTTCCTGTGGCACAACCCGGCGATCGGGCGCGCGACGTTCGCGGCGAACGGCACGCAGTGGTTCGCCGAGGCGACGGAACAGTTGGACTACTGGGTCACGGCCGGGGCCACCCCGCATGACATCTCGCGCGCCTATGCGGATGCCACGGGGCACGCGCCGATGATGCCGGAACGCGGACTCGGGTTCTGGCAGTGCAAGCTGCGGTACTCCTCGCAAGAGGAGTTGCTCGCCGTCGCGCGCGAGCACAAGCGGCGCGGGCTCCCGCTCGACGTCATCGTCGCGGACTTCTTCCACTGGCCGAGAATGGGCGACTTCCGCTTCGAGGAGGAGTTCTGGCCCGATCCCGCCGCCATGGTGCGGGAGCTGGACGAGCTGGGTGTCGAGCTGATGGTCTCGGTGTGGCCGCAGGTGTCGCTGGAGTCCGAGAACTACGCCCACATGAAGAAGGAGAACCTCCTCGTCCGCGCCGAACGCGGCCTGGACGTCCACATGGCGTTCGAGGGGCCGAGCGCGTTCCTCGACGCGACGAACCCGCGGGCCCGCGCCTTCGTGTGGGAGAAGTGCCGCGAGAACTACGGCGGGCACGGCATCCGTACCTTCTGGCTCGACGAGGCCGAGCCCGAGTACGGCCTCTACGACTACGACAATTTCCGATACCACGCCGGCTCGGTGCTGCAGGTGGGCAACCTCTATCCCCAGCACTACGCGCGCGCGTTCGCCGAGGGGCAGTGGGGCGACGGCGAGACGGAGGTCGTCAACCTGTTGCGGACGGCGTGGGCGGGAATCCAGCGCTACGGTGCCCTGGTGTGGTCGGGAGACATCGCCTCGACGTTCGCGGCGCTCCGCGCGCAGGTGACCGCGGGCATCCACATGGGCGTGGCCGGCATCCCGTGGTTCACCACCGACATCGGCGGGTTCCACCACGGGGATCCGGATGCCGAGGACTTCCGTGAACTGCTCGTCCGGTGGTTCCAGTTCGGGGCGTTCTGCCCGGTCATGCGCCTGCACGGCGACCGGTTGCCGACCACGCCCGTGTCCGCGGCCGACGGCTCGCGGCGCTCGCCGAGCGGCGGGCCCAACGAGGTGTGGAGCTTCGGAGAGACGGCGACACCCATCCTCGAGCGGTACCTCCGCGTGCGCGAGGCTCTCCGTCCGTACCTGAGGTCGGTCATGCGAGAGGCACATGAAGACGGCCAGCCGGTTCTTCGAGGTCTGTTCCACGAGTTCCCCCGGGATGAGCGGTGCTGGACCGTGAAGGACCAGTACCTGCTCGGTCCCGATCTGCTCGTGGCCCCCGTGGTCGAGGCCTCCGCACGCACCCGCCGGGTGCTGCTGCCGGCCGGCGCGTCCTGGGTCGACATGTGGACCGGCGCCGTGTTCCGGGGCAGGGGAGAGATCGACGTCGACGCTCCCCTGGATCGCATCCCGCTCTTCGCCCGGCAGGACGCGGCCGACCGCCATCTCCGCGCCGTTCGAGACGCCCTCCGGGCGGACGGGACCGACGAGCTCCGCCGCAGCGAGGCATGAGGCCGTGGCGGAGCATCGGATAGCGATCGAGGTCGCCCGAGCGCGGCTGTCCGCGGTGGTCGACGGGGTTCGCGAGCAGCCCGTCCTGCTGACCCGTCGGGGGCGACCGGTGGCGGCTGTGGTCAGCATGGAGCAGTACGCCGCCCTGGTCGCCGCCCAAGACGGGGCCCAGGCGCGTGCGCGCAAACTCGGCGAGCGTACGCAATGACGCGCGGGCGTGGTCGTCGCCGTCGCCCGGGGGGACGCGGGCGCGCACCCTCGTTTCGCGGCGGAGAAGTCTTGCCAGATGTCGACCGGTGATTTATCTTGACATCGAACCGGTTCGATATTGTGAACCCCATCCGACTCAATGACGAGGAAGAGAAACCCATGAGGTCAACACCGCGGCTTGCCTCCCGAAAGCCCCTCGCCCTGGCGACAGCGGGACTGGCGGTCGCCGTCCTCGCGGTCGGCCAACCGGCCGCCCCGAACGCCGCCCATGCGGCCCCCTCCGCCGCGGACCACCTGATTCTGGACTACGACTTCGACGGGGGCTCGGTGCCCACCGCCACGGTCCAGGACACGTCCGGAAAGGGACGCAACGGCACCCTCACCAACCCCGGCTCGGCCACGCTCGTCGACCGACAGGGTGGCGGCAAGGCGTTGCGGCTCTCCGGCGGTGCGCGGGACTCCAAAACCGCCCCGTTCATCACCGTCCCCAAAGGCCTGTTCAAGGATCTGCAGGGAACGACCATCTCGTCGTGGGTGAAGTGGGAGGGGGACCACACCTTCGAGTGGCTCTACACCCTGGGCAAGGACAACACCAGCGCCACCTTCTACACCCCCAAGTTCGACGACGGAACGGCCCGCTCGAGCGCGAAGCCCACGGCCGACGGGCAGGAGGTCGGGGCACGTGCGACGACTCCGCTCCCGGCCGACGAATGGCACCTCGTCACCACCACCGTCGACCAGAACAACGTCATTTACTACCTCGACGGGCTCGAGGTCAGTCGGACCGACGTCGGCATCGACGTGGCTCGGGCACTCTACGCGGACTCCGCCCCGAACTCGGGATACATCGGTCAACCGTTCTGGACCGGAGTGCATCCCTTCTTCGAGGGGGCGCTGGACGACTTCCAGGTGTATGACACCGTGCTGTCGCCCCGGCAGATCCGCGATCTCGCGGGCGACGCGGCGCCGACGGTCACCGAGGTGCGCGAGACCTCGACGCGCACGACCACGAACGTCGGCACCGCGCCGACCCTCCCCGGCGTGCGCGCGCTGTTCAGCGATGGACAGGAGCGCCTGGCGCCCGTCATCTGGGACGACGTCCCCTCCTCGGCGTACGCCCAGCGGGGAACCTTCACGGTGAACGGCGTGGTCGACGGCACCGACAAGGCCGTGACGGCGACGGTGAAGGTGGTCACCCCCGGCGAGCTCTCCATCGACGCGGGCGACCGGACCGGGGCGTTCATGGGCGGGGCCTCGGGCACGCTGTACGGCCTCTACGGGCCCGGGCTTCCCACGAACAACCTCATCGACGGCATCCAGCTGCGCACGGTCTCGACCAAGGCCCAGGACGGTCCCCAGCACCCCGGCGCCGACGCCCTCGAGGTCGTGAAGCCGCTGGCAGACTCGTCGAACGGCGACGTCTACATCTACATGACGGACATCAACCGCGGCTTCCCCTACCAGGTGCCGGGCGACAACGGCACCGAGAAGACGGCCTGGTACAAGCAATCGGTCATCAACCAGGTGAAGCAGGTCGCGCAGCTGCCGGCTGAGTACCAGGACAACATCGTCTTCGTGCCGTTCAACGAGCCCGAGGGCAACATGTACGGCGGCGGTGGCGAGAGCTTCTGGGGCTACAGCTGGCTGGACAACCCCGACCGGTTCTTCGCCGCGTGGGACGACTTCTACCGGGCGATCAAGGCCGAGCTGCCGAACGCCCGGATCGCCGGGCCCAACACGAGCATCCTCTACACCCAGGTCGAGGGCTTCATGAAGCACGCGATCGCGAACGACACCGTGCCCGAGGTCGTGACGTGGCACGAGCTCAGCAACCCGGCGACCATTCGCTCGAGCGTCGACCGCTACCGCTCGTGGGAGAAGGGCTTCTTCGCCGGCACGAAGTGGGAGGGAACGCAGCTCCCCATCAACGTCAACGAGTACGCCTTCAATTACCACACGTCCGTTCCCGCGCAGATGATCCAGTGGATCTCCGCGATCGAGGACAGCAAGATCGACGCGGACATCGCCTACTGGAACATCGACGGCAACCTCTCCGACTCGGCGGTCGAGGCCAACCGGGGGAACGGCCAGTGGTGGCTGCTCAACTCGTACGGCAACATGACCGGCGACACCCTCCGCGTGACGCCGCCCCAGCCCGACGTGAGCTACACGCTGCAGGGCGTCGCGACGATCGACGACGCGAAGAAGCAGGTCAAGGCGCTCATCGGCGGCTCGACCGGGGCGCAGAAGGTCTACGTCGACAACCTGCCGTCGTACATCGGCGGCAACGCGCACGTGCTGATCCGCGACATCCGCTGGACCGGTCAGATCGGTGACTCGGCGGAGCCGCAGACCGTGAAGGAGTTCGACGCTCCCGTGCAGGGTGGTTCCGTGCAGCTCGCGTTCGGTGAGGGCGACCTGCCGGGCCTCGGCGTGGACTCGGCCTACGAGATCGTCGTGACGCCGGGCACCGACACGACCTCTCCGTCGCAGCCGGCCGTGTCGTGGCGCGGAATCTACGAGGCAGAAACCGCCGGACACACGGGAGCCCCGTACTATTCGAACGGTCCGGAAGGATCGCCGGCCGACGTGGCGAAGTTCTACACCTCGGGCGAGCGCAACGTCGGCGGCATCGAGACGAACTCAACGCTGGCGCTGAACTTCGACGTCGACGTGCCGCAGGCCGGCACGTACGACCTGAGCGTCCTCGCCAACGCCTACAACAAGGAGGCACGAAACGAGGAGCAGGGCCCGGTCAACATGTTCGCCCGGGTCAACGGCGGTGCCGAACAGGAGATCTACGCCGACCTCGGCTACAAGTGGGTCGTCTGGGATCACACCGACACCAAGGTCGCGCTGAACGCCGGGAAGAACACCATCACCCTGGCGGCGCGCAGTCTCGACGGGACGAAGGCCACCCAGGGCGCCGCGATCATCGACAAGATCGACGTGACGCTGCCCAACGCGTCGTTCACGCCGATCTACGAGGCCGAGAACGCGGTGCTCCACGGTGCCACGCTCGCCTACGACCGCGCGGGAGTCTCCGGTTCCGGATACGCGAATGTCGCCGCGAAGCAGTCCCTCACGTTCTGGGTGTACAACAAGGACGACTCCGAGAAGACCCTCGAGGTCAAGACCCTCGGCGGAGGAACCGGCACGCTCAAGGTCAACGGTGTCGAACTGGGCAGTGTCGCCGACACAGTGAGCATTCCGGCGTTCCTCGTCGGCGGCGTCAATAAGGTCGAGGTCGTCGGCGCATCGGGAACCCTCGCGGTGGACCGCGTGTCGGTCGGAGCCTCGGGCGGCAAGCTCGCGTCGCAGACGGTGGAGGCCGAGGCCGGGGTCGTCAACGGCACGGCCAAGGTGACGGACCTGTCCCTCGCCAGCGGGGGCAAGGCGGTCGTCGGTGTCGGCGGCGCGCAGAACAACACCAACACCCTCACGCAGAAGGTGACGGTCAGCGAGGCCGGCACCTACGCCATGACGGTGCGCTACTCGAACGAGGAGCAGTCGCCCGCGTCGCACTACAACCCCGACCCGGTGGCCCGCCGCGCGGACATCTCGGTCAACGGGGGAGACGTGCAGAAGGTGCTGTTCCCGCAGAGCTACAACGCCAACCAGTTCTGGGAACTCACGGTCCCCGTACAGCTGAAGGCCGGGGAGAACACCGTCTCCTTCGCCTCGAAGGAGGCACCGGACTTCAACGGCACCACCTTCATCTCCGAGCGGTTCCCGACCCTGGGCCTTCGCTCGCAGTGGGCACCGAACATCGACAAGCTCACCTTCACCGCGATGAAGCCGGCCGCGTCGTCGCCGGTGAAGGTGGATGCCACGGCCTCCACGCGCAAGATCGGTGGCGTGGCGTACGTGGTCGTCACGGCTACGAACCGGTCGCAGGTACCCGTGCAGATCGAGGTCGTCACCGCGTACGGAAAGAAGACCTTCACGACGGTCCAGCCCGGCAAGACGGTCACCGCGGCGCTCGCGTCTCGGAAGAAGGCGATTCCGGCGGGCAAGGCGACCGTCACCGGTACGGCCACGATCGACGGCAAGAAGGTGAAGACGACGGTCGACGCGCCGTACAACGCCGTGAACTGACCCGGTCGCGACCGCGCCGCCACCGTTGTCCGCGCACGCTGCCCCGGAGCCCCGGCTCCGGGGCAGCTCGTCTCGTCCGCGCGAGACCCGGCGGCGTGGCCGCGGTGTCCCGCCCCGTCAGACCACCTCGGCGACCCCCGCCAGCCGGAGCGAGACCTCCCACACCCGCGCCGCCTCGTCGAGGTCGCGCAGCGGCTGATAAAGGGCGTGCGTGCCGGGCGCCCCGCCCAGGTGCAACGCACCGCGGGGACCGTAGAGCAGGTCGCTGCGCGGGTCGTCGGTGGTCGCGGCGAGCAGGGCGGGCAAGGCCGCCGAGGCCGCGGTGCCGACGAGGAGGCCGCGCGCCGACATCCAGCGGATCGCACGCACGGCCGTGGTGTCGGCGGCGCGACCGATCTCGGGGCGGGCGGCGAGCAGGCTCGTCGGCGCGACGCCCGGGTGCGACAGCAGACTGCGCACGCCCCACCCCTCGCGCCGTGATCGCTCGTCGAGCTCGCGCGCGAACAGACCGAGGGCGATCTTCGACGCCGCGTAGGCGCGCTGCCCGTCATAGCTGCGTTCGCTCTCGAGGTCGTCCCACGCGATGCGGCCGCGCGCGGCGGCGATGCTCAGCTGCGATACGACGCGCGCGCCTCCCGCGCGCAGCAGCGGCATGAGGTGTCCGACCAGGGCGACGTGACCCAGGTGGTTGGTCCCGAACTGCAGTTCGTGGCCGTCGGCGGTCGTCTGCCGCGCCGGAGGGGTCATCACCCCGGCATTGTTGATGAGCAGGTGCAGCGGCATCCCGTCCGCCCTGAGCTCGGTGCCCAGGGCTTCGACCGACGCGAGCGACGACAGGTCGAGATCCCTCACCTCGATCCGCGCCCCCGGGTGCCGATCCCGGATGCCACGGGCCGCGCGCTCGCCCTTCTCGCGGTTGCGCACCGGAAGAACGAGCGCGGCTCCCGCCGCGGCGAGACGCTCGGCGAGGACGAGCCCCATCCCGTCGCTGCCGCCGGTGAGCACCGCGCGGCGCCCCGCAAGGGAGGGGAGGGGGAAGTCGATGGTACGGGTCATGGGGTCTCCTCGGTCGTCCGTGTCCTCAGCATCACCCGGTCGCTCGAGCGGAGGCAGGGCCTGTCGATCCCCGGCTCGCGGGAGCACCGCACACGAGAGGGGGATCCGCGCGTCCTGGATCGCGCCGCCCGCGGCGGGTAGACAGGACGTCGTGATCGATCGAGCCGCGCTCGCGGACTTCCTGCGCACCCGTCGCGAGGCCCTTCAGCCCGAAGACGTGGGGCTCCCTCGGGGCGCGCGGCGCCGGACGCGGGGGCTCCGGCGCGAGGAGGCCGCCGCCCTCAGCCACATGTCGACCGACTACTACGCCCGCCTGGAGCGCGAGCGCGGCCCCCACCCGTCGCCGCAGATGCTGGCATCCATCGCCCAGGGCCTCCACCTCTCGCGCGCCGAGCGCGATCACCTGTTCCGCCTGGCCGGTCACGTGCCGGCGGAGCACGGCTGGGGCGGCGAGCACGTCAGCCCCGGACTGCTGCGCGTGCTCGACCGCCTCGACGACACCCCGGCCGAGGTCGTCACCGAACTCGGTGAGACCCTGCGACAGTCCCGGCTCGGGGTCGCGCTCACGGGAGATGCCGGCCTCCGCCGCGGTCCGATGCGCAGCCTCGGGTACCGATGGTTCGCCGACCCGGCTTCGCGCGCGCTCTACACCCCCGAGGATCACGCATTCCTCAGCCGCCTGTTCGCGTCGGGCCTGCGCGAGATCGTCGGTCGGCACGGGCCCGGATCGCGTGCCGCGACCCTCGCCGACGATCTGCTCGGGCGCAGCGCCGAGTTCCGTGAGCTGTGGGCTCGGCACGAGGTGGGGCTGCGTCCGAGGGACACGAAGCACTTCGTCCATCCTGCCGTGGGGGAGATCGAGGTGCACTGCCAGACGCTCGTCGACCCGGAGACGAGCCACTCGCTGCTGGTCTACACCGCCGTCCCCGGAAGCGAGAGCGCCGAGAAGCTCAGACTCCTCGCGGTCGTGGGTCCCGCCGTCCCCGCCTGAGTCGTCCCGCCCGTCAGGCGGCGCGGGCGGGTAGCGTGCTGGACATGCGAGAGAACGTCGGCCGCGTGCGGCGCCCCGCCGCCGACGGCGCCCCGGCGTTCGATCTGACCTCCGTGCGGTCCGGACCGCGCGGCGCGACCCCGGTTCTCGTGATCCCCGGCGGACCCGGGCTCGCCTCGGTGCTGCCCTACCGGGGTCTCCGGCGCTGGGCGGCGCGCGGGGGCCTGGACCTGATCATGGTCGAGCACCGCGGTGTCGGACGCTCACGGAACGACCTCGACGGTGCCCCCCTTCCTCCCGAGGCGATGCGGGTGACCGCGGTGCTCGACGACCTCGCGGCCGTGCTCGACGCCGAGGGCGTCGACCGGGCGGTGGTCGTCGGCTCCTCGTACGGCAGCTATCTGGCGATGGCGTTCGGGGCGCGGCATCCGGAGCGGGTCCGGGCGATGCTTCTCGACTCGGCGCTGCAGTCCGCGCACGACATCGACCTCGAGCGTGATCGGCTCCGCGAGCTGTTCTGGGACGCCGACGACGACATGGCGCGCGGAGTGCGCCGTCTCATCGCGGCCGGCGTCTCGGAGCGGATCGTGCTCGACATCGTCCGCGCCGCGTACGAGCTCGGCGGAACCGACCTCGTGCACCCCCTCGTGCGGCACCGGCCCGGCCTCGCGTGGCGCGCCCTGGGTGCCTACGCCACGCGCGACGCTGAGATCGCGCGGTTCCCCGGCATCTACGAGTTCGACCTGGTCGGCACAATTGCCTTTCGCGAGCTCGGCTACGGCGGCACCCCCGACGGGCACCCGCTCGATCCCGCGCGCACCTACCTTCCCCTCGCGCCCCGATATCCCGCGTTCGTCGGTGAGCCGTACGACCTCATCGAGGCGGTGCGGTCCTTCGCCTGGCCGCTCGTGGTGCTCTCGGGCGACCGCGACCTGCGCACCCCGCCGGCGATCGCCGAGCGGGTGGTCGCGGCGGCTCCGGATGCCACCCCCGTGCGCATCCACAACGGCCACAGCGCCCTCGACACCCATCCCCTGGCGTTGCTGAACGCGGTCCGGCGGCTCGTCCGCGGCCAGCAGGACCGCCTGCCCGCCGACGTGCCGGCTCTCGATCGCCTTCCTCGGAAGGGCCTCTCGGCGGCCTTCCCCGGCCTGTTGTTGCACGTCGCGCACCTCGACGCTCTGCTGCGCCGGCGCGTGTTGCGTCGCTGATCCGTTGCGCCGGGCGGTCGGGGCCGACCTGCCCGGGAAGGGGTCCCGTGTCAAGGATCTGGCCCGATCCGATCACGGCGCCGAAGCTGACACGCGTGACAGACGGCGACGATCCCCGCTTCCCGATGCTTCTCCCGCCCGACACCGCCGACACCGCCGCCCTCGACGACGTACGCGCGGCGCTGACGGGGGCGGATGCCGTCGGCGACCTCGGTACCGACGTCGCCGCCACGCTGGCGTGGGTCACGAGCGTGAAGAGGCCGCGTTCTCTCGCCGCGACGTGGGAGCTGTTCGCCTCGGTCGCGGCGCGCGACGTCGCCGCCGCCCGCATGCTGGAGCCGCACCTGGACGCCCGCGCGATCCTCGACCAAGCCGCCGCAGCCGGACTCGACATCGACATCGACGCGAGCGGGTCGTGGGGCGTCTTCGCCGCGGAAGGCCCCGGCGTACGACTGACGGCGACACAGGATGCCGGCACCTGGACGCTGCGCGGGACGAAACCCTGGTGCTCCCTCGCCGCCGATCTCGACCGCGCACTGGTGACCGCCTGGGTCGACGAGGAGCGCCGGCAGCTCTTCGCCCTGGACCTGCGCGACCCCGCCGTATCGGCGCGCTCGGGACCGTGGCACGCGCGCGGACTCGACCGGGTCGTCAGCGCCCCCATCGACGTCGACGGAGCGCGCGCCGTCCCGGTGGGTGAACCCGGGTGGTACCTGCGGCGACCGGGCTTCGCGCACGGCGGGGTCGGCGTCGCCGCGTGCTGGTGGGGCGGAGCGGTCCCCCTCCGCGACGCGCTCGCCGCGGCTGCTGCCGGGGAGCGGGCCGATCAGCTCTCGCGCGTGCATCTCGGTCGCGCCGACGTCTCCTTGTGGGCCGCGCGCGCCGTGCTCGTCGAGACCGCGACGGCGTTCGACGCCGGGGGCGCGGCATCCGAGGGTCTGCGGGCGAACCGCGCCCGCACGGTGGTCGCCGACGCCGTCGAGACGACCCTCGCCGAGTCGGCGCGCGCCCTCGGGCCGGGGCCGCTCGTCGCCGATGAGGACCACGCCCGTCGGGTCGCCGATCTGCAGGTCTACGTCCGCCAGCATCACGCCGATCGCGACCTCGCGCGGATCGGCGCGGACATCGCGGCGGAAACCAGCTCGTGGTGAGCTTCGACCACCGTGAGCCGGGCACGGCCGAGGGCGTCTGGACCACGGCCCTCGCCCGCGACCTTCCCGTCCTGGACCTCGATGTCGACCGGATCGTCGTCGTGGCCGCGCATCCCGACGACGAGAGCCTCGGGGCGGCGGGGCTCCTCGCCACGGCCGCCGCGCGCGGCATCCCGATCGATCTCCTCGTCGTGACCGACGGCGAGGGATCGCACCCCGACTCCCCGACCCACACTCCGGCGACCCTGGGGTTGCGTCGTCGCCGCGAGGTGTTCGCCGCGGCGGAGATCCTGGGGCTGGTGACGGCGCCGACCTTCCTCGCCCTGCCCGACGGTGGCACGGACGAGTACCGGGAGGCGATCTCGGCGGCCCTTCGCGATGTGCTCGACCGGGCCGCACCTGCCCGCGTGCTCGTGCTCTCGCCGTGGAGCGGCGACGGACATCGCGATCATCGCGTGGTATGCGAGATCGTCGAGAAGGTCTGCGCGGCGCGACAGGTTCGCTCGCGCGCGTTCCCCATCTGGCTGTGGCACTGGGGCGGCCCCGATGACGTGCCGTGGGACCGGGCGGAGCATCTGCCGCTGAGCCCGAGGAACCGGGATGCCAAGACCCGAGCGCTCGCGGCGCACACGAGCCAGATCCTCCCGCTGTCGGCCGCCCCCGGCGACGAGGAGATGATCCACGTCCGCATGCGCGCGCACTTCACGCGCGACAGCGAGGTGTTCTTCGCCCCCGTCGGCGGGGAGCGACGCTCCGTCGGACAGGACTACTTCGACGACATGTACGCACGACACGACGACCCGTGGGGCTTCGACTCGCGCTGGTACGAGGAGCGCAAGCGCGCGGTGCTGGTCGCCGCCCTGCCCCGGCGTCGCTACCGCGCGACGTTCGAGGCCGGGTGCTCGACGGGCGCACTGACCGCATCGCTGGCCGGCCGGAGCGATCGGGTCCTCGCGGTCGATCTCGCCCCCGCCGCGCTCGCCCGGGCCCGCTCGCGCCTGGCAGACCGGGAGCACGTCGAGCTGCGCCGCGCGACCCTCCCCGACGACTGGCCGGAGGGGGAGTTCGACCTCGTCGTCCTGTCCGAGGTCGCCTACTACTGGGGCGGTGTCGACCTCGACCGCGGGCTCACCGCGAGCATCGGCTCCCTGAGCGCCGACGGTCATCTCGTGGCCTGTCATTGGCGGCATCCGGTCGCCGACTACCCGCGGACCGGTGACGAGGTGCACGCCGCGCTGGCCGCGCGCCCCGATCTGGTGCGCCTCGTCCGGCACGAGGAGGAGGATTTCGTGCTCGAGGTCTTCGCGCGCCCGGGCGCACGGTCCGTGGCCACCGAGGCCGGACTGGTCTCGTGACGGCCGTCGCCGTGGTCATTCCGGCGCACGACGAGGAAGCCCTGATCGGGCGGTGCCTGGCGTCGGTGACCCGCGCGGTGGCGCACGCGAGCGAGCGGGAGCCGGGCCTCGCCGCGACGATCGTCGTCGTGCTCGACGCCTGCACCGACACGACGGCCGCGCAGGTGCGCCGCTGGCCGGTGGAGGCGCTCGAGATCTCGGCGCGCAACGTCGGCCGCGCCCGCCGGACGGGTATCGCGCACGCGCTCGCGGCCCTCGACTCCGCGACGGACGACACGTGGATCGCGATGACGGATGCCGACACCGTCGTGCCGCGCGACTGGATCACCCACCAGCGGGACCTGATGGATGCCGGGATCGACCTCGTCCTCGGAACGGTCCGCCCCGACTTCGCCGACCTCAGCGCCCGCCACGCGGCCTACTGGCGTGCGACGCATCACCGGGGTCGACCGCCGGGCAACGTCCACGGAGCCAATCTCGGCGTGCGGGCGAGCATCTACGCCCGAGCCGGCGGCATCCGGGATCTCGCCGAGCACGAGGACGTCGATCTCGTCCAGGCGGCTCGGGCCGTCGGAGCGCGCGAGCGGGCGAGCGACGTGCACGAGGTCGAGACCTCGGGCCGCTTCACGGGCCGCACCCCCGGCGGGTACGCCGCGTTCCTCCGGCGGGTGCACGACAGGGTCGACGCGCCGCCGCTCGCGGCTCCCGGGGCCTGACGCATCGGAGGGGGGCTCGTCAACCACCTCTGCCCGCTCCGGTGCGCGGCGCAGACTGGCCGTCCCCCGGAACGAGAGGCATCACCATGAAGGCATTGACCTGGCAGGGCACCCGCAACGTGAGCGTCGAGGAGGTCCCCGACCCCGAGATCCTCGAGCCCACCGACGCGATCGTGAAGATCACCTCGACGGCGATCTGCGGCTCCGACCTGCACCTGTACGAGCTCTTCGGCCCCTTCATCGACAAGGGCGACGTGCTCGGTCACGAACCGATGGGCGTCGTCGTCGAGGTCGGTTCGGCCGTGACGAACCTCGCCGTCGGCGATCGCGTGGTCGTGCCGTTCAACATCTCCTGCGGGCATTGCTTCATGTGCCGCCGCGGACTGCAATCGCAGTGCGAGACTACGCAGGTGCGCGAGTACGGCAGCGGCGCGGCGCTCTTCGGCTACACCAAGCTCTACGGCCAGGTGCCCGGCGGGCAGGCCGAGTACCTGCGCGTGCCGCTGGCCGACTACAACCACATCCGCGTCGGTGACGACCTGCCCGACGACCGCTACCTCTTCCTCAGTGACATCGTCCCCACCGCCTGGCAGGGCGTGCAGTACGCGAACGTCCCCGAGGGTGGCACGCTCGCGGTGATGGGCCTCGGACCGGTCGGCCAGTTCGCCGCCCGGATCGGCGTGCACCTCGGCTACCGCGTCCTCGCGGTCGAGCCCGAGCCCGAGCGTCGCGCAATGGCCGAGCGGCACGGCATCCTGACCTACGATCTGACCGACACGGTGGTCGACGAACTGATCGACCTCACCGAGGGGCGCGGGGCGGATGCCGTCGTGGATGCCGTGGGCATGGAGGCGCACGGGAACGGCGGCATCAAGCTGGCCCAGAACGCCGTGGGGCTGCTTCCCGACGCGCTCGCGCAGAAGGTGATGGACAAGGCGGGCCTCGACCGTCTGGCCGCCGTCTACGCCTCGATCGACCTCGTGCGCCGCGGTGGCACGGTCTCGCTCAGCGGGGTGTACGCCGGCGAGGCCGACATCCTGCCGATGAAGACGATGTTCGACAAGCAGCTGAACCTCCGCATGGGGCAGTGCAACGTCAAGCGCTGGATCGACGACCTGCTGCCGCTGGTCGAAGATCCCGCCGATCCCCTCGGCGTGATGGATCTGGTGACCCACCACGCCCCGCTCGAGGACGCCCCGCGCCTCTACGAGACGTTCCAGAAGAAGGAAGACGACTGCATCAAGGTCGTTCTGCGCCCCTGATCGAGGGCGCGTGAGTCGCCAGTATTCGTCGCCTGGGAACCAGCAGAAGCGACAATTCCTGGCGACTCACGCGTGCCGGGGATGCCGGGCCGTCAGACGCGGCCGGCGTGCACGGCCTCGAGGGCCTCGGCATCCGCGGCGCTCATGCCCTCGATCGGCTCGCCGTTCCAGACGATGTCGTCACCGAGGGCGGCGAGGATCTCCTTGCGGTCGCCGTGCGAGATCTTCGCCCCGTGCACGATCGTCGCCGGGCTCCAGAGCATCGCGGCGCCGTCCCACCAGCCGGCACCCACGTCGCGCACGTGCAGCAGGTCGTGCAGGGTCTTCGGCAGGTGCTTCAGCGGCTCGGTGAAGGCGTCGGCGAGGACCGCGAGCGTGATCTGACGTTCGGTGCCCGGCACCGCGACGACCGGCTCGGCGAGCTCTCCCTGGATCGCCTTCGATACGTCGTCGGCCTCGAGCAGGATGACGCCGTTCGTCGGCCGCGGGTTGCACTCGATGATCTTGTAGTCGGGGGCGGCCTCGGTGCCGTGGTCGACGAAGTCGAACGAGATCTGCCCGGTGAAACCGGGGTCGAGCGTGTCGATGAGCTGCTGCGTGTACCGGAGGGTGTCGGTGCTGTCGACCGCGATGAAGGCGATGGCGGTCGAGTGCGCCCACTGCTCGGCCGCCTTGTAGGTGGTGTGCGCCTGGACCTTCCCGTCGACGACCACGCTGTACGTGCAGACCATGGGGCCGTCGACGAAGGGCTGCACGAGCCACGGCTGCTCCGGGGTGGGCACGCACTCCTCGACGGGGATCTTGCCGGCGAGCGGGCCCGTGTTCGTCAGCAGGCCGACGCCGCCGCGCGAGAAGGCCGCGCGAGCAAAGTAGCGAGGGAAGCCGTCGATGGCCGTGCGCAGCTCCTCGGGAGAGGTGACGACGACGGTCTCGGGGATGGGGACTCCGGCATCCTGAGCCAGGCGCTGGAAGCTCGCCTTGTCGTGCAGGCGCGCCAGGTCGGCGAAAGTACCGGAGAAGAGGCGGACACCGGACGGGAGGTCGGCCACGCGCGCGGCGAGGTAGAAGACCTCCTCGAACGTGGGGATGATCAGGTCGATGTCGTGCTTTTCGACGTAGTCGCTCACCGTGGCGATGAAGGCGTCGGTCTCGAACCGCGGCGACGGGGTGGCGAGGTGCCCGGCGAGGAAGCGGGAGTGGTTGCCCACCGCGCCGTCGTACGTGTCGCTCGCGAAGACCGTGTGGCCCACGCTCCCGAGCTTGCGGATGAGGTCGAGAGCGAACGTGTTGCGGGAACTGGTGACGAGCACGCGCATGGAGGCACCCTTGGTCGTGGCGGCAGACGTAGGCGTCACTCTATCCATCCGCTGTGCCATCGCGTCAGACGACCGCGGGGAAACCTACCGGCAACACGGCCCTGAGTAGAGTCGTCGCATGGGTGACCTGTTCGACGGTTACGGCTCCACGCTGGCGCCGCGCAAGACCGCTTCCGGCATCCCGGCGTACGACGAGATGTTCGGCCTGCCGGCTTCGGCCGGGGATGCCGCCCCCTCTCGCGAGGCGTACCGGGAGCTGTACCAGACGCTCGCGCAGATGACCCAGGAGGAGCTGCGCGGCCGCACCGAGTCGCTCGCCAGCTCGTACCTGGCGCAGGGCGTCACGTTCGACTTCGCGGGCGAGGAGCGACCCTTCCCGCTCGATGCGGTCCCCCGCGTCATCGCGTACGACGAGTGGTCGCGCATCGAGGCCGGCGTCAAGCAGCGCGTCAAGGCGCTCGAGGCGTTCCTCGACGACGCCTACGGCAACCAGCACTGCGTGCGCGACGGCATCCTGCCCGCGGGTCTCATCTCGTCGTCGCAGTACTTCTATCGTCAGGCCGCCGGCATCCGCAGCGCCAACGGCGTGCGCATCCAGGTGTCGGGCATCGATCTCATCCGCGACGAGCACGGCGAGATGCGCGTGCTCGAAGACAACGTGCGGGTGCCCTCGGGCGTCTCGTACGTCATCTCGAACCGCCGGGTCATGGCGCAGACGCTGCCCGAGCTCTTCGTCTCGATGCGTGTCCGGCCCGTCGGCGACTACCCGAACAAGCTGCTCGCGGCCCTCCGTGCCTCCGCCCCGCCCGGGATCGACGACCCGAACATCGTCGTGCTCACGCCGGGTGTCTACAACTCCGCGTACTTCGAGCACACGCTGCTCGCGCGCCTCATGGGCGTCGAGCTGGTCGAGGGCCGCGACCTGCTGTGCATCGGCGGCAAGGTGTTCATGCGCACGACCCGCGGTCCGCAGCGCGTCGACGTCATCTATCGCCGCGTCGACGACGACTTCCTCGACCCGCTGCAGTTCCGCGCCGACTCGATGCTCGGAGCGCCCGGACTCATGCTCGCCGCGCGCCTGGGCAACGTCACGATCGCCAACGCGGTGGGAAACGGCGTCGCCGACGACAAGCTGCTCTACACGTACGTGCCGGATCTCATCCGCTACTACCTCGCCGAGGAGCCGATCCTGAAGAACGTCGACACGTGGCGTCTCGAGGATCCGGGCGCGCTCGAGGAGGTGCTCGACCGCCTGCCCGAGCTCGTGGTCAAGCCCGTCGACGGCTCCGGCGGAAAGGGTCTCGTCGTGGGTCCTGATGCCTCTCCCGCCGAGCTCGACGCGCTCCGCAAGCGCCTGCTCGCCGACCCCCGCGGCTGGATCGCGCAGCCGGTCGTCATGCTCTCGACCATCCCGACTCTCGTGGAAGACGGGATGCGCCCGCGCCACGCCGATCTGCGCCCCTTCGCCGTGAACGACGGCGACGACATCTGGGTGCTGCCCGGTGGGCTCACCCGGGTGGCTCTGCCCGAGGGGCAGCTCGTGGTCAACTCCAGCCAGGGCGGCGGATCGAAGGACACCTGGGTCGTCGGTGGCTCGGCCCCCTCGCACGTCGAGTACGGCCAGGGCAACGGCGTCTCGGGTCTCGTGGCCGACCAGGCGGCGGTCACCGAGGCGATCCCGATCATCTACGACGGCCAGCCGGCGCCCGCCACCGCTCCCCGCGACCCGCGCGCGGGCGGCCGGGAACAGCAGGAACAGCAGCAGCAGGATGCCAGCGTGCAGCACGGCCCGCAGGCCGAGCAGCAGCAGCAACAGACCGAGCGACGGGGTCCGGACCCTTCGACGAGCTCAGGGTCCTCGGCGGGCTCAGGGGCCTCGGTCGCGCCCGCAGGCGAGGGACGGGAGCAGGGATCATGCTGAGCCGGATCGCCGAGAGCCTGTTCTGGATCGGGCGGTACATCGAGCGCAGCGACGGTACCGCGCGCATCCTCGACGTGCACCTGCAGCTGCTGCTCGAGGACCCGTGGATCGACGAGGACACCGCCTGCCGGTCGCTGCTGAGCGTCATGGGCTCGGCGTGGCCCGAGAACGTCGACACGGTCCGCCGCGACGATGTGCTGGCCCGGCTCGCGGTAGATCGGATGAACCCGTCGAGCATCGCGTACTCGATCACCGCGGCACGCGAGAACGCCCGCCGCGCGCGAGAGATCGTCTCCACCGAACTGTGGGAGATCCTCAACACCACGAACTCGCGGATGCCGCGGCGCCTGCAGACCGACAAGGTGCACGAGTTCTTCCAGTGGGTGCGCGAGCGCGCCGCCCTGGCGATCGGCATCGTCGATTCCTCGACGAACCGCGACGAGGCGTGGCAGTTCTTCACGCTCGGGCGCAGCATCGAGCGCACCGACATGACCGCGCGACTTCTCGCGACCCGGTCGCTCACCGAGGTCTCGGGCCCCTCGTGGACGACGATCCTCCGCTCGTGCGGCGCGTACGAGGCGTACCTGCGGACCTACCGGGGGATGCCGAGCGCCCGCAACGCGGCCGAGTTCCTCCTGCTCGACCGCCTGTTCCCGCGCTCGATCATCTACTCGATCCAGCGCGCGGAAGACTGCATGAGCGCGATCGACCCCCGTGCCGACCGTGTCGGCCACTCGAACACGGTGCTGCGCGCGCTCGGTCAGATCCGCAACGACCTCGAGTATCGGCCGGTCAGCGACGTGCTCACCGATCTGCCCGAGCACATGCAACGCGTGCAGACGGTGACGCGCGAGGCCTCGGAGGCGATCCGCTCGCGGTTCTTCCCCACGCAGGCCGAACCCAGCTGGATCGGGGAGATCTCATGATGGATGCCATGTCCGCGGCGTTCGCGGTCGTTTCGGGAGGCCGGCGATGAAACGTCTGCGTATCGAGCACCAGACCGGCTTCGCCTACCCGGGCGATGTCTCGGCGTCGTACAACGAGGCGCGGATGCTGCCGCACTCGACCGACAGCCAGTTCGTGCTGAGCTCGTCGCTCGACATCGAACCCTCGACGTCGGTCAACCAGTACGTCGACTACTTCGGGACGCGCGTCGCGGCCTTCGACGTCCTGTCGCCGCACGCGGCTCTCACGATCACGGCGCGCTCGCTCGTCGAGGTGCGCCCGCGGCCCATCGAGCACGCCGACATCACCTGGGAACAGCTCGCGGTCGAGGCCGCCGGGTCGATCTCGACGGTCGAACAGCTGACGCAAACGCGCCGGACGACCCCGCACCCCGAGGTCGTGGAGCTGGCGCGCTCCATCGCCGCGCAGCACGACCGACCGGGTCCGGCCGCTCACGCCATCGCCGAGGCGATCGGCGACGCGATCGAGTACATGCAGGGCGTCACGGGCGTGCACTCGACAGCCGTCGACGCGTGGGAGGCGCGCAAGGGCGTCTGCCAGGACATCGCCCACATCGCGATCGGGGCCCTGCGCGAAGTCGGCATCCCGGCCCGTTACATCTCGGGATACCTGCACCCCAAGCCGTCCGCCGAGGTCGGCGAGGCCGTGACGGGGGAGTCGCACGCCTGGGTCGAGTGGTTCGCCGGGGATTGGCAGGGCTTCGACCCGACCAACAACATCGAGATCGGCGATCGCCACGTGCTCGTCGGTCGGGGCCGGGATTACAACGACGTGCCGCCGCTCCGCGGCGTCTACGCGGGTCCCGGCAAGAGCCAGCTCAAGGTGAAGGTGACGATCACGCGCGAGACGTGACGGCGCGGCTGAGCCGTGTCTGCACCTCGCGGTGCAGATCCTCGAGGGTGGCGGTCGTTCCGGCGTCGTAGCGGAGAGCCCACTCATCGAGGGTCGTCCGCATCTCGAGGCCGGCGACGCCGAGGGCGGTGCGGACGTCGAGTTCGGCGAGGCCGATCCGCTCCGCGATCTCGGGCACGAATCGGTCGGCCGACGTGACCTCGCGACGGACGGCGGCGCCGAGCAGCGCGGGCTCGTGCGCGATGAGCCGGCGCACGCGCAGGAAGCGCTCGCGCGCCCGGGCATCGGCATCCAGGAGCTCCAGTTCGCGTGCGAACACCTGACGCAGCGCGGTCAGCAGCGCCGCGATGTCGTCGCCGACCTCGGCGATTCCGGCGAGGGCGTCGGCGAAGCGCCCGTCATCGACGAAGACGGCGTCCTCTTTCGTGCCGGCCAGGCGGAAGAACGTGCGCGGAGAGACGCCGGCACGCGCGGCGATCTCGTCGACGGTGGTGCCGGCAACGCCCTTCTCCTCGAACAGATCGAGGGCGGCGGCGCAGATCTCCACCGCGGTCTCGCGACGTCGGCGGTCGCGCAGGCCCTCGACGGGGGCTGCCGGGGTGCTCATGTCCGATATAGTAGTCCATGTCTTATTGGCAGTAACTGCCAACTTGCCCCTTACTGCTTAGATTGGTCGACCATGGTCTCCACCGGAACCGTTCCCACCGCCGCCCCGCCCGGCAAGACCGTCCGCCCGGGCGCCGTCATCGCCCTTCTCGTCGTCGCCGCCTTCGTCGTCATCCTCAACGAGACGATCATGGGCGTCGCGCTGCCCGAACTGATGCGTGAGCTCGAGATCACCGCCGCCTCGGCGCAGTGGCTGACGACCGCGTTCCTGCTCACGATGGCGGTGGTCATCCCCACGACGGGGTTCCTCATCCAGCGCTTCCCGCTGCGGACCCTGTTCTTCACCGCGATGGGCTTGTTCACCCTCGGCACGGTGATCGCGGCGACCGCGCCCGGGTTCGGCGTGCTCCTCGTCGGTCGCATCGTGCAGGCCTCGGGTACCGCGATCATGATCCCGCTGTTGTTCACCACGGTGCTCAACGTCGTGCCGGCGCACCGCCGTGGCCGCATGATGGGACTCATCTCGATCGTCATCTCGGTGGCCCCGGCCGTGGGTCCCACCGTGTCGGGCCTCATCCTCTCGGTGTTCCCCTGGCGGGCGATGTTCATCGTCATGATCCCGATCGCCCTGATCGCGATCGCGCTCGGTGCCCGGTGGGTGCGCAATCTGACCGACACGCGACGCGTGACCCTCGACGTGATCTCCGTGGTGCTCTCGGCGCTGGCCTTCGGCGGGCTCATCTTCGGCCTGTCGAGCATCGGCGAAGCGGCGGGCGGGCACGAGATCGTCCCGATCTGGATGCCGCTGGCCCTGGGCGCGATCGCTCTGGCGGCCTTCGTCGTCCGCCAGCTGCGCCTCGGATCGACCGATCGGGTGCTGCTGAACCTCGGCGTCTTCCGGCACTCGTCGTTCACCGTCGCGGTGATCCTCGTCGTCGTGGCGATGACGACCCTGTTCGGCGTGCTCATCCTGCTGCCGCTGTACCTGCAGAACGTCCTCGGTCTCGGCACGCTCCCCACGGGCCTCATGCTGCTTCCCGGCGGACTGCTGATGGGGCTCATGGCCCCGCTCGTCGGGAACCTCTTCGACCGCTTCGGCGCACGCCCGCTCGTCCTCCCCGGCGCGGTCGTGGCGAGCGTCGCGCTGTGGGGATTCGCGACCCTCTCCGCGTCGACGCCGGTCGGTTTCGTCATCGCCGTGCACTGCCTGCTGAGCCTGGGCCTGGCCTTCATGTTCACCCCGCTCATGACCTCGGCGCTCGGCTCGCTCCCGCGCGAGCTCTACCCGCACGGCTCCGCGATCGTCTCCACCGTGCAGCAGCTCGCGGGAGCCGCGGGCACGGCGGTGTTCGTGACGCTGATGACGGTGGGCGCCGCGTCGGCGGCGAGCGGGGGAGCGGGTGTCGTGGATGCCACGGCCTCCGGCATCCACACCGCCTTCTTCGTCGCCGCGTGCCTGTCGATCGCGGTGATCGTGCTCGCGGCGTTCGTGCGGACGCCGAAGCAGGTCGAGGGTGCGGAGGGGGTGCCGGGGCACTGACTCCTCCGCGCGCGGGGGTAAGGCGGTCCGCGCGGGTGGCGGGGCGTCTGTCGGGCACACGTGGCGGCGGCGTACTGCGCGGCTGCACCGAGCCGACTCGAGCGCCGAGAAGATACGGGTCGCGGCGGAGGCTTCAGCCTCGCCTGCTCCTCCGCTCCCGCTCAATCCTACATGCGATCGGCAGGACGTCACTACGCGGTGCAGCTGCATCTCCGCGTAGGCGCACTCGACCGCTACCTCAGCCCGCCGTGATCATGCCTAGCACATCGCACACTA
>NZ_LDRT01000121.1 GCF_001476655.1 Microbacterium testaceum
CCGTCGTGGTGCTGCTCATCGTGGTGGTGCTGAGCTACCGACAGCTCATCAAGGCCTACCCCTCGGGGGGCGGTGACTACGAAGTCGCGAGCAAGAACCTCGGCGAAGTCCCGGGGGTCATCGTCGCCGCCGCGCTCCTGGTGGATTACGTCCTCACGGTCGCCGTGTCGGTGGCATCCGGGGTCGACAACATCATCTCGGCGCTGCCGGAACTCAACCCGTTCCGCGTCGAGATCGCCGTCGGCTTCGTGATCCTCATCGTCATCGTGAACCTCCGCGGCGTGCGCGAGGCCTCGAGCGTGTTCGCGATCCCCACCTACCTCTTCATCGGGTCGGTCGGGATCATGATCGTCGTCGGCCTCGGACGAACCCTGCTGGGTGACGCGCCCGTGGCCGAGAGCGCGCAGTACGCCGTGCAGGCGGAGTCGCTCACGCAGGCGGCGTTGATCCTGCTGGTCCTCCGGGCGTTCTCGAGCGGATGCTCGGCCCTGACCGGTGTCGAAGCGGTGTCGAACGGCGTGCCCGCCTTCCGGATGCCGAAGATCCGCAACGCTCAGACGACCCTGACCATGATGGGCGGCATCGCCATCATGCTGTTCGCGGGCCTCACGATCCTCGCCCTCATCTCGGGCGTGCACTACGCCGAGAACCCCTGCCACCTGATCGGCTTCGACTGCGCGAACAACCCGCAGCCGAGCCTCATGGCGCAGGTCGCCGCCGCCACCTTCGGGATGGGCAGCATCCCGTTCTTCATCATCCAGGCCGCCACCGCGTGCGTGCTCCTGCTCGCGGCCAACACCGCGTTCAACGGCTTCCCGCTGCTCGGTGCCGTGCTCGCCCGCGACGGCTACGCCCCGAAGGCGCTGAACACCCGCGGTGATCGGCTCGTGTACTCGAACGGCATGATCATCCTCGGCATCGTCGCGATCGGCGTGCTGATCGTGTACCAGGCGAACCTCACGACGCTGATCCAGCTGTACATCATCGGTGTCTTCGTGTCGTTCTCGCTGGGGCAGATCGGCATGGTGAAGCACTGGCGTCGGGCGCTGCGGGGACTGAAGGACCTGCCGCCAGAGGCCGCCCGGCAGCAGTCCGCGGCGATCGAGCGCCGTTCGGCGGTCTCCGGCCTGTGGATCAACTCTGTCGGCGCCGGCATGACGGTGCTCGTGCTGCTGATCGTGACGATCACCAAGTTCACGCACGGTGCCTGGCTGGTGTTCATCGCCATTCCGATCCTCGCGGTCCTCATGCTCGGCGTGAACCGGTACTACCGCGACGTCGAGCACGAGATCCAGATGGATGACACGGTGCACTTCGGCTCGTCCGGCGACGTCGCGATCATCCTGGTGAACCGCCTGCAGAAGCCCGTCATGAAGGCGATCGACTACGCCCTCGCCGCCAAGCACGACAAGACCCTCGCGGTGCACGTCGCCATCACCGACGAAGAGTCGGCGAAGCTCCAGAAGGAGTGGGACGAGCACGACATGCCGATCCCACTCGTCATCATCGAGTCGCCGTACCGTACCTACACGTCCCCGGTGTCGAGCTTCATCAAGTCGTACCGCGAGAAGCACGGCTCCTCGGTCGTGACGGTGTATCTGCCGCAGTTCATCGTGGGGCACTGGTGGGAGTCGATCCTCCACAACCGCCGCTCCCGTCGACTCGCGCAGCAGCTCATGCTCGTGCACGGGGTCTCGATCACGCTGGTGCCGTGGCTGCTCGACTCGTCCGAGGTCATCTACGGGCGTCGATCGCGACCCCTGCCCGGCCAGCAGCGCGGTGGTCAGCCCGTGGCCCAGGTGCCGGCGCGGCCCGCGCGGAAGACGCCGGGCGACTCGGCATCCTGATCCCTGCCCGAGGCTCCCGCCTGACCGGTGGGGGCCTCGGCGTTTCCGACCGTCGATGCGTGCCGGGCTCCGGAGATGTCGGCGGATAGACGAGCACCGGAGGACTATCGCGCGATAAGCGGGCGAGAACTCCGGAGTCCGGCACGCTCGCCACGCCAGTAGACGCAGAGGCGCGCCTCGGGCAGGGTGGATGCCATGCCGATCCTCGCCCTCCTGACCCTCGCCGTCATGGTGATCGCCCTGATCGACGCCATCACGCGCCGTGACGACCAGGTCAAGCACATGCCGAAGTTCGTGTGGGTGTTCTTCATCGTGCTGCTGCCGCTGATCGGGTCGATCCTGTGGTTCACGATCGGTCGCGAGTACGAACAGCGGTCGGCACCGATGTCGTTCGGCGACCCGCGCCGGTGGCAGAAGGACGCCGAGCCGGCTCCCGCTCCGCGCCCCTACGACTCCCGCAGCACCGAGCAGCAGATCGCCGACCTCGAGCGCGAGATGCACCTCGCCGATCTCGAGGAGCAGGTGCGCCGGCGGCGTGCGGAGGGCGGCGCAGCCGGGTCGGGCGCCTGACGCCCGTCAGTCGCTCGGGCGCTGCCGCATCCGCTTCACGTCGGTGCGGCGTTGTTTCGCCTGGAGCCGGCGCTCCGTGGACCCGCGCGTCGGCTTCGTCGCACGGCGCGGCGGAGCGGGGGGCCGCACGGCCTCGGCCACGAGAGCCGCGAGCCGGGCGCGCGCGGCGTCGCGGTTGCGCAGCTGCGCCCGGTGCTCGGAGGCCGCGATCGTCAGCACCCCGTCGACCAGCCGGCTCCCGAGACGGTCGATGAGCCGCTCGCGCTGGACGGGCGACAGGACCGTCGAGGCCCCGGCATCCCACATCAGTTCCACGCGTGAATCGGCGGTGTTCACGCCCTGACCGCCCGGGCCCGATGAGCGCGAGAAGCGCCACGACAGCTCGGCCGCGGGGATCACGAGTCCCGCGCTCACGCGCACGTCGTTCTCGGCCATGCCTCCATCATGCGCGGTGAGCGCACGACTCCGGCACATCCACCCCCTCCCCGGGCCGTCCGACCGCGGCGACGGCGTTCTGCAGGAGTTGTGCTCGACCCCCGGCGTACACCGCGGCCGAGCGCACCCGCAACGCCCGCGTAAGCACTCCGTATGCGTCCGCCAGCGGCCCGTAGGGAAAGCGTTAGGACCTCCGGATGCCGCGCTCCCGGCGCGTTGGATCGACAGACGTGCCGCCCCGCGGCGCCCGCGGAACCCGCGGCCCACCGATCCTGGAGTCGTCGTGCTCGATGTCGTCTTCCTCGCCGTGACCGTCGCGCTGTTCGCGCTGGTCGCGCTCGTCGCCAAGGGGGTCGAGAAGCTGGGCCCCGAGGCCCGCCCCTCGTCCGCTCGGCCCACCTCGCGCGGAGGCGATCAGTCGTGATCTTCTTCTCGATCCTCGCCGCCGTGCTCGCCGTCGCCGCCGTGGTGTACCTCGTCGTCGCCCTCGTTCGCCCCGAGAAGTTCTGACCGATGTCGATCGTCCTGACCAGTCTCACGCTCCTCGTCGCCCTGGGCCTGGCTTACCGCCCCCTCGGCGACTACATCGCCCGCATCTACACCGGCCAGCGCGACCTCGCGGTCGAGCGCGGCATGTACCGGCTGATCGGCGTCGACCCGCGCAGCTCCCAGACCTGGGCGGCGTACCTGCGCTCGGTCCTGCTGTTCTCGTTCGTCGGCGTCGTGCTCGTCTACGCGCTCATGCGCCTCCAGGCGGTGCTGCCCTACTCCCTGGGCCTGGACGCACCCAGCGAGGCGCTCTCGTTCAACACCGCCGTCTCGTTCGTCACCAACACCAACTGGCAGTCGTACGGCGGAGAGTCGACTCTCGGCTACACGGTGCAGTTCGCGGCCCTGACGGTCCAGAACTTCGTCAGCGCGGCGGTCGGCATCGCCGTCGCCGTCGCCCTCGTGCGCGGCTTCGCCTTCCGACGCAGCGGCGTGATCGGCAACTTCTGGGTCGACCTCGTGCGGGGCACCTCCCGCCTGCTGCTGCCGTTCTCCGTCGTCGCGGCGATCGTCCTGCTCGCGGGCGGCGTCATTCAGAACCTCAACGGCTTCACGGATGCCACGACACTCAGCGGGGCGGCGCAGTCGATCCCGGGCGGGCCCGTCGCATCCCAGGAGGCGATCAAGCTCCTCGGCACGAACGGCGGCGGCATCTTCAACACCAACTCGGCGCATCCGTTCGAGAACCCCGCCCCCTGGACCAACCTCTTCGAGATCTTCCTGATGCTCGTGATCCCCTTCTCGCTCCCCCGAGCGTTCGGCCGGATGGTGAACGACGACCGCCAGGGCTACACGATCCTCGGCGTGATGGGCGCGATCTTCGTGGCATCCACGGCTCTTCTCACGTGGGCCGAGCTCGCCGGTGCCGGAACCGCACCGCAACTCGCGGGCGGGGCTCTGGAGGGCAAAGAGGTGCGCTTCGGCATCTTCGGCTCGACGCTGTTCGGCACGACGAGCACGCTCACCTCGACCGGGGCCGTCAACTCCATGCATGACAGCTACACGGCGCTGGGCGGCGGGATGCCGATGATCAACATGATGCTCGGAGAGATCGCGCCGGGCGGAGTCGGGTCGGGCCTCTACGGCATGCTCATCCTCGCGGTGATCGCGGTGTTCGTCGGCGGTCTGCTCATCGGGCGGACGCCCGAGTACCTCGGCAAGAAGATCGGCCCGCGCGAGATCAAGCTCGCGAGCATCTACATCCTCATCACGCCCACCCTCGTGCTGGCCGGCACGGCCCTGAGCTTCGCCATCCCCGGTGTCCGCGACGACGTCGAGTCGACCTCGATCCTCAACCCGGGCGTGCACGGGTTCAGCGAGGTCCTCTACGCCTTCACCTCGGCGGCGAACAACAACGGCTCCGCCTTCGCCGGGCTCACCGCCAACACGCCGTGGTTCAACACCGCGCTCGGGGTGGCGATGCTCCTCGGCCGGTTCCTGCCGATCGTGTTCGTGCTGGCCCTGGCCGGTTCGTTGGCGGCACAGGATGCCGTGCCCGCCACCGCCGGAACCCTTCCGACCCACCGTCCGCAGTTCGCGGGTCTGCTCGCCGGCGTGGCCGTGATCGTGACGGCACTCACCTACTTCCCGGTCCTCACCCTGGGACCCCTCGCCGAAGGACTTGTCCGCTGATGTCCACCCTGACCTCCTCCCCCGCGTCGCAGCCGGCCCCTGAGCCCGTCGAAAAGTCCGGCACCCCGGCCGACACCCCGCGCCGCGCCTTCAGCGCCGCGCAGATCGTCGCCGCCCTTCCCGGTGCGGCGAAGAAGCTCAACCCGGCCGCGCAGTGGCGCAACCCCGTGATGTTCCTCGTGTGGGTCGGTGCGGCTCTGACGACGCTCATCGCGATCGCCGAGCCGTTCCTCGGGGACGCGTCGACAGGCTCGGCGTCCGAAAGCCTCCCCTTCGGCTTCACCTGGGGCATCGCCGTCTGGCTGTGGCTCACGGTGTTCTTCGCGAACATCGCCGAGTCGGTGGCCGAGGGCCGCGGCAAGGCGCAGGCCGCGACGCTGCGCAAGACGCGCACGACGACCTCGGCCCGTCGCGTGGTGGACTACTCCCCCGCCGACCCGTCGGCCGTGAACGCCGCGACCGAGGCCGTCCCCTCGGGCGACCTGCGTGTGGGCGACGTCGTACTCGTCGAGACCGGGGAGCTCATCCCCGGAGACGGCGACATCGTGCACGGCATCGCGACCGTCGACGAATCCGCGATCACCGGCGAGTCGGCCCCCGTCGTGCGCGAGTCGGGCGGCGACCGCAGCGCGGTGACCGGCGGCACGCGCGTGCTCAGCGACCGCATCGTCGTTCGGATCACGTCGAAGCCCGGCGAGACGTTCGTCGACCGCATGATCGCGCTCGTCGAGGGCGCGTCGCGCCAGCGCACGCCGAACGAGATCGCCCTGAACATCCTGCTCGCGAGCCTGTCGATCGTGTTCGTCGTCGTGGTGCTGGTGTTGAACCCCCTCGCCTCGTACGCGGCATCCCCCGTGTCGATCCCCGTGCTCGTCGCGCTGCTCGTGTGCCTCATCCCGACGACCATCGGGGCGCTGCTCAGCGCGATCGGCATCGCGGGCATGGACCGTCTCGTGCAGCGCAACGTGCTGGCGATGTCGGGTCGCGCGGTCGAGGCCGCGGGAGACGTCACGACCCTGCTGCTAGACAAGACCGGTACGATCACCTACGGCAACCGCCGCGCCTCGGCCTTCGTGCCTCTCGACGGCGTGGGCGGGCCGATGCTCGCCGAGTACGCCTCGCTGTCGTCGCAGGCCGACCCCACGCCCGAGGGCGTCTCGGTCGTCGAGCTCGCGTCGGCCCAGGGCATCGTCGGCGAGATGCCCCGGGGCGCCGAGTCCGTGCCGTTCACGGCCCAGACCCGCATGAGCGGCCTCGACCTGCCCGACGGCACGCAGATCCGCAAGGGCGCCGGGTCGGCCGTTCTGGCGTGGCTCGAAGCCTCGGGCAGCCCCGTCGCCCCGGCGCTGCGCGCGCAGCTGATGAGCGAGACGGATGCCATCGCCCAGTCGGGCGGCACGCCGCTCGTCGTGGCGACGTGGACGCCGGCGCGGGGACCGGTGGCGTCGACGAGCTCACCCACCTCCGCAACCGAGGTCCCTGAGCCTGTCGAGGGGACCGGCCGCGTGCTCGGCGTCATCCACCTCAAGGACGTCGTCAAGGACGGGCTGCGCGAGCGCTTCGGCGAGCTGCGCGCGATGGGGATCCGCACCGTGATGATCACGGGCGACAACCCCCTCACCGCGAAGGCGATCGCCGCCGAGGCGGGAGTCGACGACTTCCTCGCCGAGGCCACGCCCGAAGACAAGCTCGCCCTCATCCAGCGCGAGCAGGAGGGCGGCAACCTCGTCGCCATGACCGGCGACGGCACCAACGACGCCCCCGCTCTGGCGCAGGCCGACGTGGGCGTGGCGATGAACACGGGCACCTCGGCCGCGAAAGAGGCCGGCAACATGGTCGACCTCGACTCCGACCCGACCAAGCTCATCGACATCGTCCGCATCGGCAAGCAGTTGCTCATCACCCGCGGTGCGCTGACGACGTTCTCCCTCGCCAACGACATCGCGAAGTATTTCGCGATCATCCCGGCGATGTTCATGGGGGTGTTCCCGGGGCTCGCGGTGCTGAACATCATGGGCCTGCACTCCCCCGCCTCGGCGGTGACGAGCGCGATCATCTTCAACGCGATCGTCATCATCGCGCTCATCCCGCTGGCCCTGCGCGGCGTGAAGTACCGCGCCGCGAGCGCTTCGAGCATCCTCAGCCGCAACCTGCTCGTGTACGGGCTCGGCGGCGTCCTCGTCCCCTTCCTCGGCATCAAGCTCATCGACCTCGTCGTGAGCCTGCTCCCCGGCTTCTGAAAGGCCCCGTCATGCGCACCACCCTGCGTACCGCCGGCGTCGCCGTCCGCGCGATGCTCGTGTTCACCGCCGTCCTCGGGGTCGGCTACATGCTGCTCATCACCGCGATCGGACAGATCGCCCTGCCGTTCCAGGCCGACGGATCGCTCGTCCGCTCCGCCGACGGCACCGTCACGGGCTCACAGCTCATCGGGCAGTCGTTCCAGGATGCCGACGGCCAGGCGCTTCCGCAGTACTTCCAGTCGCGTCCCTCGGCGGCCTCGTACGACGGCGCCGCCTCGACCGGCTCGAACCTCGGCCCCGAGAACCCCGACCTCATCGCCTCGATCCAGCAGGGGCAGTCGGACTTCCGCACCCTGAACGGCGACGGCTCCGTTCCCGCCGACGCCGTCACCGCCTCGGGCTCGGGCCTGGACCCCGACATCTCGGTCGAGAACGCCGAGCGCCAGGTGGCCCGGGTCGCGCAGGCCCGTGGCATCCCGGCATCCGAGGTGTCGGCCCTGGTGGCGCAGCACACGCTGCCGCGCGACCTGGGCTATCTCGGCGAGCCGCGCGTCAACGTGTTCGAGCTGAATCGCGCGCTCGATGCCCGCTGAGCGACGAGAATCGCTGTCATGACCCCCATCGTGTCCGCCGCCGCCCCGCCCCGCGCGGGGCGGCGGCGTCGCGCGTGCGCCCGCGCAGAGGTACCGGCTCGGGGAACGACCTCGAGTGTCCAAGACACGCCGTATTCCGCGGTGCCGTTACGGCGTGTTCTGGACACTCGTTGTGGCTGTCTCTTATACACCACTGCCGCTGCCGACGACTTTACGCGTTCTATTACCGGCGGGACGCCTATGAAGTATACAAACAATCACGATTATCAAGTCGCAACTAACAGGAACTTCGAGTAGAATATGCCAGCTAACTGCCAGGAGACCAGCAGGCTGACGTGCGGAACCATCCGACA
>NZ_LDRT01000122.1 GCF_001476655.1 Microbacterium testaceum
CCTCCCCACCCACCCGCACGGCTAGGAGACAGCGATGACCATTCCCCTGCGATTCGGATACAAGGCCTCGAGCGAGCAGTTCGGACCCAACGAGCTTCTCGACTTCGGCGTGCTCGCCGAAGAGGTGGGCTTCGACTCCGTCTTCCTCTCCGACCACCTGCAGCCGTGGATGCACGACGGCGGCCACGCCCCCAACGCGCTGCCGTGGCTCGGCGCCCTCGGCGCCCGCACGTCGCGCGTCATCATCGGCACCAGCGTGCTCACCCCCACCTTCCGCTACCACCCGGGCGTCATCGCCCAGGTCTTCGCGACCCTCGGCGTCATGTACCCGGGCCGCGTGGTCCTCGGCGTGGGCACCGGCGAGGCGCTCAACGAAGTGACCCTCGGTCTCGAGTGGCCCGAGGCGCCCGAGCGCTTCCAGCGCCTCAAAGAGGCCATCACGATCATCAACGAGCTCTGGGCCGGCGAGCGGGTCACCTACGAGGGCACCTACTACTCGGTGAAGGATGCCACGATCTACGACCGTCCCGAGCAGAAGGTGCCGATCTA
The DNA here is from genome assembly GCF_001476655.1 of Microbacterium testaceum. GTDB lineage: Bacteria > Actinomycetota > Actinomycetes > Actinomycetales > Microbacteriaceae > Microbacterium > Microbacterium testaceum_C. Next base: position 550 of record NZ_LDRT01000122.1, read on the forward strand.
CATCGGCGCCTCCGGCCCCGCGGCGACGCGTCTCGCCGGTCGGATCGCCGAGGGCTACATCACCACCAGCGGCAAGGACCCCGAGCTGTACACCGAGAAGCTCCTCCCCGCCCTCGACGACGGCCTCGGCAAGGCCGGTCGGACACGCGACGACGTCGACACCCTCATGGAAGTGAAGGTGTCGTACCACCCCGACCACGACACCGCGCTCGAGAAGACGCGCTTCTGGGCCCCGCTCGCCCTCACCGCCGAAGAGAAGATGAGCGTGCACGACCCCATCGAGATGCAGCGCCTCGCGAACGAGCTGCCGATCGAGCGGGCGGCATCCCGCTTCATCGTCTCGACCGACCCCGACGAGCACGTCGAACGCATCGCGAAGTACGTCGACCTCGGCTTCCGCCACCTCGTTTTCCACGACCCGGGCCACGACCAGGAGGAGTTCCTCCGCACCTACGGAGAAGAGATCCTCCCGCGCCTGCGCAAGCGTTTCGGCTGAGCGGCCCGAGGGCCGCGACCGGGCCGAAGCGGGCCGAACTCCGGAGGAATCGAGGGCGAGTGCTCCATTTCCGCCGAAACCGCCACCCCTGACCGGATATGTCAGGAGTTCTGCGCACAATGGACGCGATGAGCACTCCCGAGATCCGCGACGGCTGGACCGTCGTCGTGCCGGTCAAGCCCGCCGCCCAGGGCAAGACGCGGCTGACCGCCGTCACGGCGGACCGCGAAACGCTGGCCCGCGCGATCGCCCTCGACACGATCGCCGCCGTCGCGTCCACGGCCCGCGTCCGACGCGTGCTCGTGGTGACCGACGACGCCGAGGTGCGCGCGCACGTCGCGCAGTGGCCCGCGGTCGACGTCCTGGCCGAGGGCGAAGTCCGCGGTCTCGACGCGGCGATCGCGCTCGGGGCCGAGGCGGCGGGGGTGAGCGCTCCCCGTGCCGCGCTCCTGGGCGACCTGCCGGCGCTGTCGTCGCGCGATCTCGACGCCGCCCTGGCGCGCGCGGGCGAGGTCGAACGGGGCCTGGTCCCGGATGCCGAGGGCACCGGCTCCACCCTCGTCACCGCCCGCCCGGGCGCGGTGTGGGTCTCGGCGTTCGGAGCCGACTCGGCGGCCCGCCACCGCCTGCTGGGCTGCACCGATCTCGCGATCCCGCGGGAGTCGACCCTCCGCCGCGACGTCGACACCGCGGCCCAGCTGGCCGAGGCGGTCGCGCTGGGCGTCGGCCCGCGGACCGCGGCGGTGCTGCGCGCGGCGGTCGCCTGACCCGGGCGAGACCTGCCGCGGCTGCCCCGGCCCGACCCGCGTGAGCCCCCTCGGGGCGGCGCTTCCGGGGCCGCGCACCCCGCTCGCCCCCGAACGTCGCAGAATTGCTCGAATCTCGGAGGTCTTCGGCGTGATCCTCCGAACTTCGCGTCATTCTCCGAGGAAACGGGCGGGCCGCGCAGCCCCTCCGCGCGCGCGCCGGAGCAACGCGCCAAAGAAATCCTCGGGCAATCGAGAACTAATTCCGCGAATCGGACAATACCCCGTGTGAGCATGCACGACGGCGACATCATCGTTCGGTCCCTAACCCACGGGGCCGCCTTCGCCGACCTCTACGACCGGCACCAGCGCGTCGTGCACCGCTACGTCGGCCGGCGCCTCGGCACAGCGTTCGCCGAAGACATCACCTCCGAGACCTTCCTGGTCGCGTTCGCGCGCCGCGCCTCCTTCACGGGCGGCCTCGACGCACGCCCCTGGCTCCTCGGCATCGCGACCGTCCTCATGCAGAAGCACACACGTCTCGAGGCGCGCGCGTGGCGCGGCATGCTCGCGGCCGACATCGCCCGCGTCCACGTCGATGACATCGAGTCCGCCGACGAGCGGATGGATGCCGACGGCCTCGCGCCGCACCTCGGCACCGCTCTCGCCGACCTCTCGCGCGGCGACCGAGACGTGCTGCTCCTGCACACCTTCGGCGACCTCGACTACGTCGGGATCGCCGAGGCCCTCGGCATCCCTCTCGGCACCGTCCGCTCGCGCCTCAGCCGCGCGCGGCGGAAGGTCCGCGCCGCTATCGCCCCTCACGTCAGTACGGCCCCCGGCCGAGAAAGAGAGCACCACCGTGGATGAGATCTCGCTGCTGAACCGCGTTCGGGCCGACGTTCCCGAGCGCACCCCCGACGATGTGATCCGCGGTCGCGCGGCTCTGCTGCGCGCGATCGAGACCCCGCCCTCCGCCGCCCCGGAACGCCGTCCCCGTCAGCGGTGGATCTGGGTCGGATCGGCGGTCGCGGCGACCTGCGCCCTCACCGGGGTGTTCGTGTTCGGCGGTGCCCTCGGCGCCCCGGGCGGCGCCGACCCCGCCGCGGCGGCCGTCCTGGGCTCGGCCGCCACGGCCGCACGCGGTGTCGTCGACCCGGTCGTCGGTCCCGGTCAGTACCTGGAGATCCGTACGGATGCCGTCTACGCGGCGACGGGCACGACCGAAGCGGACGCCGAGGTGGCCCGACAGCAGCGCGACGGCAACCTCGAGGACGGCGACTTCACGTCGTTCCTCGAGAGCGACGTGCAGGCTCTCTGGGTACCCGCCGACCGATCCGGCGACTGGGTGGAGGTCCGGTGTGCGCGCACCCCGGTCCAGACATTCGGCCCCCGCTCCGAGACGTTCGCCGCCGAAATGGGCATCGTCGTGGGCGACAGCCGCATGGTGTTCCCCGGGGGGAAGACCGAGTACGGCGCCCCCATCACGATGTTCGACGCCGACACGGCCACCGACCTCCCCCGCGATCCGCGTCAGCTGCTGGAGAGGATTTACGAGGAGAACGGCTCGGCCGGTCCCTCTCGCGACGGCGAAGCGCTGGTCTGGCTGGCCGACCGGCTGCGCTCGGGCACCGTCCCCGCGGAGCTGCGCTCGGTGTTCTACGAGACGGCAGCGCTGATTCCGGGCGTCACGATCACCGAGGAGCAGGCGACCCTCAACGGCCGCACGGGCACCGCGATCGGTCGCGACGAGGGCGCGAACGGCTTCCGCCAGGACATCATCATCGACCCCGAGACAGGCGCATTCATCGGCGAACGTCAGGTGCTGCTGCGCCCCGGCGCCGACATGCCCGCGGGAACGGCGACGGGCTCTACGTCGGTGACCACGACGGTCGTCGACGCGGCTCCTGAGGGGACGAGCCTGTGCGCGGGGTGATCGGCGTCGGTCCTGCTGACCTGGTGCTGCCGCCCACGCAGAGCCTCGCGATAGTCGCAGCGCCGAACGGGGTGCTCGACCCTTCGCCGATGCTCACCGGCGCGATTCAATGAACAGGAAGGTCGGAGATTTACGCACGAAGTAGGTGCCGGATCTAGCCTATGCGATTGAGATGGTCGGCAATTCTTTCCAGATCCTCCCTCGGCAAGGCCGTCGGCCAGATCTTACGGGTATTCAACGGAAAGAACGGTATTTCGACATCGTGTCCGTCATAGGGCACACGAGCCTTCAGGCAGCGAAAGCCGCCGGCAATCGTGAAATACTCTCCCACTTCGTACTTTATTCGGCTACCCGTGATATCGATGACGGGCTTGTTCAGGTCACGACGCCAGAACTGAATGGAATGGGGGGTGAGGACGACGCGCATCTCGACGGGAAGCTTGACTCTCCGCATGAAAGAACCGACTGTCTCAATCGCATCGCGCCTGTCATTATTAACCGACGTCGAAATGACTACACCATGAGGAAACATTTCAGACAGCCTGACTGTCTCACTGCGGCGGCCTCGGTTCAACACGAGAAGGACCGCGACGAAAACGGCGACCAATGCCAACGTCGTCCAGGCCAGGACCTCTAGGACTGTTGCAGCACCGCTCGATGCAACACTCGCCCCCCCCTCAATCCCGCGACGATGAACTGCGACGCCACCGCGGCGATAGATAGCCCGAGGACGGTACCGTACACCGGAGAAATACGTCGCCTTCGGTTGGGCGCAGGTTTATCTTCTCGTCCCACAGGTCAGGCATCCCTCCCATTTCTTGACACACGGTCGGTCGACCAAGGTCGCACATCGGCAGCAGCTTTCCAAACTTTGAAGGCCAGACCTATCCCGGCGCAGAGAGTGGTCCGGTTCATGCCGTTCCGCTCGGTCGAGAGCGTGGCCCGCTCATTCACTGCACGGCCTCTCCGCGGTCGTTCTCCCATACGTACTCATCCACTCACCCGACGCCGCAAAGCGACTGAGCGAGTCAACATCGAAGGACGCGCGTATTCCGCCTAGTGTGTGCGGCTCCCAGCCGATGTCAACAAAGACAGTGGCTCGGTCCTCGGTGATGGGCAGACTCGATGAGGCCGAAACCGCAAGTTCTTCCGACATGCTCTGGGGAGTGAAGAGCGCGCCAGACGAAAGCCGAAAAGTCCCGGACGCTGAAAGGAGCGTTTGGTCTCTTCTGTCTCGGCCGTAAACAGCCGAATCAACAAGCAAGAGCGAGAACTCTTCAGTCCGATCACCACACCAGACGAAGCTGACTTCTCCGCCTCGAAGGGAAAGATAAAGAGGTTGCTCGTTAGGTGTCGACGGAAAACACCCCGACAGGCTTAGGACAGCAAGAACCAGCGATGCCATCCGTAACGATCGCGACGAACCCACTGATAGAGCGCACGTTTCAACAGTGATCACAACCACCACTCCAGCCCGCATCGGCCGCTGAACAGTTCGCGAAAGCACGGTCACCTACGACCATTCCCGACACCGCGCTGTTAGCCACGCAGGACGCCATAAGACTCACGGTACCGAATCCAGCCCGTTGCTCAGAGTGACAAGACTCATGATCGAGCAAGTCCGCATCATGGATCACGTCCGATGTGCTATTGCCATTCACGAGGGTGTCGCCATTCATGCCCCCATCCGTGCCCGGGCCGCCGGAAGAGTCGCAGCAGAGGATCGCGCCGGTTGCCCACGCCGCCAACGCGGTTGACGGCCTTTTCAAGGAGCCACCCCCACCACCCCGTACCTCCGACGCAGTGCTGCCGTTCAGCTCGAGCAAGAGTCTGGCCCGCTTACTCACCGCACGGCCTATCCGCGGTCGTTCTCCCACCCGTACTCATCCACTCACCCGACGCCGCAAAGCGACTGACCGAATCAACACCGAAGGATGCACTTACTCCGTCGAGCTTATGCTGGTCGCGTCCGGTCTCGACAAAAACCGTGGCTCTGTTATCTGCTATCGGCAAAGTGGAAGACTTCGAGACGGTGAGGCCTTTGGAAATATCCTCAAGTGTGAATATCTCGCCCGAAGAGAGATGAAATGGACCTGCCGCCGAAAGGAGCGTCCTATCCTCCCGGTCTGGGCTATACACGGCAGCATCAACGAGCAGATAGGAGAATGATTCAGTATGTTCACCGCACCACATGAAGCTCATCTTCGCTCCTTTCAGGGAGAGAAACAGTGGCTGCTCATTAGGCGTAGACGGAGAACATCCCGACAGACATAGGATAGTGAGAATCAGCGCTATTGCTCGCGAACGTCGAAGCGAAACCGCGGATCGAGCGCAAGAGTAAATAGTAATCTTAACCACCGCCTTCGAATTCGGCGTCCGCCTCAAAATAGTTCGCGCAAGCACGGTCGCCCGCGGCATTATCTGATATCGCATTGTTGAGCATATAAGTGATACCGACGCTCACGGGACCGAATCCAGCCCACTGCTCTGAATGTCGCGACTCGCGTTCGAGAAGGTCTGGCTTGCTGATCACTAAACGCGCCACCGTCATCCCCGCCAAAAAAGACCGGAGCGTTTCCGAGGATGCGGATCGCGGAAAATCGTTGCATGAATTCCATGTCATCTCGCACGACGATCGTAGGCTGATGACCACTCATCCGTTGCACGGCCTGCCCGAAATCACGTCCCCATCAGTACTCATCCAGTCGCCTGTCGCCGCGAAGCGACTGGTCGAATCGATATCGAATGATGCTCGAATTCCCTCGAATTCCTTCGGAGACTGGCCTGTTCTCACAAATATGATTGCTCGGTCATCACTGATAGGCAACTCAGATCGCGTCGAGACGACAAGCCGTTCAGCCATATCGTCGACCGAGAAGCCTTCACCTGAGCGGAAATTAAACTCCCCGGACGCAGCGATTATCGTGCGATCCTCTCGATCTGGGCGATAGACGGCAGACTTAATCTGAAAATAGTTGAGTGTTTCAGTCAGCTCCCCGCACCAGATGAAACTCATCTTTCCATCTCTGAGAGATATGAAGAGTGGCTGCTCGTTCGTCGTAGACCACGGAAAACATCCGGCCAACGAAAGGATGACAATAATTGAAAGGATTACTGAGGCCGATCGAGTTGCATGAACTCGTCGAGCTCGGCGATCAGCAGAAATCATATCCGCCCTCCCTGAATCCTGCGTCGGCCTCAAAGTAGTTCGCGCAGGCGCGGTCACCGACGACCATGCCCGACACCGCACTGTTAGCCACATAGGACGCCATAAAATTCACGGCACCGAATCCAGCCCATTGCTCAGAGTGACGAGACTCATGATCGAGCAAGTCCGCATCATGGATCACGTCAGAAGTGCTATCGGCAGTCACGAACGTGTCGCCAATCATGGTCCCGCCTGTGCCAGGTCCCCCTGGATTATAAGAACCGCCACAGACGATCGTGCCGGTGGCTGCTATCGCACACCCATCCCCACCATTCATACGCGCCATGATTATCACCCTCGAAGAGACCGAAGCGTTTGCGAGGACTCGGATCGCGGGGAATTTTTGCATGAAGCTCACTGCCGTGGCCCTGGGCGGACAAACAGATCCCGCCGCCGGATAGGTGTAGCTCGACGTCGCGATCGACCCACCCGCCGAACGCGACACAACCTTTGTACGGTTGCCCGTACGAGTGTCGTAGCTAGGTTCCTTCCAGATCGGCGCAGGCCCCGCGAGCGTGGACGTTGTCGGCGTCTGCCCACAGGAGGCCGCACTCGACGGTGACCACGCCCGGGAGAGTTGGCGAAGCGCGTCATACTTATAGCAATTCACCTGCGTCTTAGGGGCATTGCAGCGGGCCCGATATCGCCACCACTTGCGTCTCCCTTGATACCTACATCTCCGCGGCATGGGTACCGGCTAGGTGCGTCGACTCCATCAACCTTGGCCGCCCCTCCGCGTGATACCGGGAGAGCGACCTTCGAGCTCGACTCCGAGCTTTTGCATTCCGGAGTCACCTAATCCGAAGTATCCTCGTATCCCCGAATACGCGAGAGTGGCTATGAAGCGAGACCCGTCCGAGAAGTTAAACCGAACCTGCGGCGACCATAGCCATTGCGACCACAAACGAACCTCCTCTATCGAGGTTACGGCGTCGAGCGAGTACTGCGCGATGAGCGAATCGGCCGAGCCTCGAATCTGCAACCCATCCTCATTCACAAGCAGGAATCCCGCCCCTGTCGCGTGATCGTTGCGCCAATCCCGCCAACTTTCGACACCAGTCGCGAGCGCCGAGGAGGAGAAGAGGAAGGCCACCGCGTCTCGATCGCCTTCAGTCGCCAAGGCGGCGAGGGTCGCCACACCGCGCAGGCGCCTACTCATGATCAACACCATAAGCACGGGGAACAGTAGCCCTAGCCCCACCCAGAACACAGCATCAATGACCGAGCGCCCCTGAGCGAGGCTCGCGTATATGCCACCCACCGAAACGGCCTCGACGATCAGCAATGACATCACGACAAAGGCCCCCGAAAGTCTAGACATCGGGCGTAGTATCGTGGCCCGTTCCGTAACAATCACCATGTTGGCAGTTCCCGCTTCCTGGATGGCAATAAGGTTGACCACAAGCAGTTGAGTGTCAAATATCTTCACCCCAGGGCGCCGCCGATGCCTGGCGCGGAGAATGAGATAACCGAAGACATTGCAATATCTACACCCCCAAACCCGCATCGACCTCAAATTGTTTCGCTCGATAGCGGTTGCCAAGGAACAGCTCAGGCGATGGCATGGCACGCCATTCAGCTCGGCCGAGAGCGTGGTCCGCTCATGCACTGCACGGCCTCTCCGCGATCGTTTTCCCACCTGTGCTCATCCACTCACCCGACGCCGCGAAGCGACTGACAGAATCCACGTCGAAGGACGCCCGAAAACCGTCCAAATTGTCTGGAGAAATGCCAGCGCTTACAAAAAATGTTGCGCGATGATCGCTGACAGGTAAATAGGATAGGTCAGACGCAACAAGCTTTTCAGCCATATCGTCAACAGAGAACTGTATTCCTGGCTCGAAATCGAAGTCGCCAGACGCCGCGATGATCGTGCCATCGCGCCTGTTCGGACGGTACACGGCAGATTCAACTTGAAAATAGGAGAACGGTTCAGTCCGATCTCCACACCAGAGGAACGACATCCTTCCGTTTTTCAGAGAGAGAAAGAGTGGCTGCTCGTTGGGTGAGGACATCACAGAGCACCCCGAGAAAAGAATCGCGGAAACTGCGAACATGATCACTAGAGCCGTTCGAGCTGCATTCCTTAGCCCAAACCAAGATTTAGCAGTAATCGTAACCACCCTCCCCGAAACCTGCATCCCCTTCGAAGTAGTTCCCGCACGCGCGATCTCCCACAGTCATCTCGGAGATCACATTGTTAGCCAAATAGGATGCGATGAAGTTCACGGGACCGAATCCAGCCCACTGCTCGGAATGAGGTGATTCATGATCAAGAAGGCGCGGCCTGGCCAGATCGTGCCGGTTGCTGCGATAGCGCACCCATCCCCACCATTCACATGCGCCATGATTATCCCCGTCAGAGAGACCGGAGCGTTTGCGATGATTCGGATCGCGGGGAATTGATGCATGAAGTCTGTGCCAGCCAACCCGATCGCGACGTTCGGCATAGTCGTCGACGTGGCCGCCTTCAAGACGTTCGTAAGCTCCGGCTGCTTACCGCCGGTGGACGCCCCCATGCGGTACTCGCCCGGCCAGTTGAACCGCGGCGCGGCACCTGCGCCACCCGTCGAACGCCCGCCTCCAGCGCCCCACTGGCGCCCACACCGCAGGCTCCACCCGGAGCACGACGACGACCCACCCTGACCCCACAGGCTGAGCGGGTTGGTCGGATTCTTGTTGCCCTGCGCCTTCGCGGCCTCGAACGCCCCACACTTCCCGATTCGCCCACACCCTTCCTCCCGAAACAGGCCCGTCGGGTCGCTGAACGTCACCGGGTTGTTCCCCGAGTACGCGTATCCGGTGTTCTGTAGCGGCTTCTTCGGATCGACGACCGGGTCCACCGAGATGAACTTCCCCAATTTCGGATCGTAGGTGCGTGCGCCGATGCTCGTCAGCCCCGTCGACGTGGTCAACGGCTTGTTCAAGAAGCCATTCCCGTCCGCCCATACGCCCGACGTTCCGCCGATCGGCATCCCGAACGGGTCGCGATACTGCTTGGTCGTGACGCCCGATGCCGCGACCGTCTGGGTGTCCACCGTCCCGTGGATGTCCGCGAACAGCCACGTCACCACCGTGCCCGAAACCCCCGACTTCGCCGACCGCTCGGCAACCGGGATCTTGCCCGCACCCGAATACGTCCGCACACCCGTCACCGTGCCCCCGTTGGGCGCCTGCGTCAACACGGTGTCCCCCAGGAAGAGGGTCACACCCTCTGTCGTGTTCGAGCGCATCAGAAGGTTGCCGTCAGCGTCATAGGTGTTCGACTGGGTCACGTTGGTCGAAGACACCGTGATCGAGGCCACCTTGCCGAACTCGTTGTACGACACGGTCTGTCCCGGCCGCGACGTCATATTGCCCGCCTGATCGAACCCGTACGACCCGCCGCCGTTCGACGATGAGCCGCTCACCGCCGTCGCCCCGTGCGGACGGGCAGATCCCGCCGCCGGATAGGTGTAGCTCGACGTTGCGATCGACCCGCTCGCCGAACGCGATACCACCTTGGTGCGGTTGCCCGTGCCGGACCGCGTGATGAGCGCGGACGAAATCGAATGACGCAAATCAGAGCCCCTTGCTGGACCACACGGCGACTCCTGTCGGGCAAAGTGCGTCCGCGATTGGACGATAACCGCAAAGCTTCCAGCTAACCAAGAGCTAACTACTAGCAAAAAGACATGTTCACCCGGCAGATCGCCCTCCCGGCGCGAATCTTGCGGTGGCCGCTTCGGAGGGGCTCACGCCATCACACCTCCCCATGACATGCGCTGAGCCGGAATCGCGCGCCGGATCCGGACCGAGACGCCGCCGGCATCCGGTTCTGGTATCCAACCTCGGTTCTGCGGCCACCTCGGCCGCGCACCAGCGGCTCAGGCCCCGAGCGCCGCCTCCGCGATCGCGGCCGAGCTCTCCTCGTCGCGCATCCACAGCGGCGCGACCACGGCCCGGATTCCGACGGCCTCGACCTCGGGCGCGGCCGCGGCGTCTTCCTCCGCGAGCAACCACGCGTCGAGCACCCCGTCCGCCGACCGCGCGCCGTAGTGCCGCGCCACCGCGGCAGCGGACGTCTCGACCCCGATCGCCGTCAGGCACACGTCCGCCATCCCGCGCACCACACGCCCGCCGATAATGGGCGAGACGCCGACCACGCGCGCCGACGTCGTGCGAAGAGCGTCCCGGATGCCGGGAACGGCGAGGATCGGGCCGATCGACACCACGGGGTTCGACGGCGCGAGCAGCACCACGTCGGCCTCCGCGATCGCCTCCGCGACGCCCGGTGCGGGCGTGGCATCCGTCATCCCGGGGTTCTCGAAAGCGCGCGGAGTCAGTTGCGCGCGATGGCGCGTCCACCACTCCTGGAAGTGCAGACGTCGCCCGTCCTCGAGCAGCACGTGGGTGTCGACCTCGCTGTCGGTCATGGGGAGGAGCCGGATGCCGAGCGGCCAGCGCTGCGCCATCCGGGCGAGGACCTGGGTCGGGGTGAGACCCTCGCGGAGCCATCCGGTGCGGGCGAGATGCGTGCCGAGGTCGAGGTCACCGAGCGTGAACCAGGGCCAGCCGGCGCCCCACGCCTGCAACTCCTCGTTGACGCGCTCGGTGTCGCCCGCGCGTCCCCAGCCGCGCTCGGTGTCGTTGACCCCGGCGAGCGCATAGGTGATCGAGTCGACGTCGGGCTGCAGGCGCACCCCCGACAGCCAGAGGTCGTCGCCCGTGTTGACGACCACGGTGGCCTCCGGCGCCCCGAGCCGACGGAGCGCGGCGCGGATGCCGAGGGTGAACTTCGACCCTCCGACTCCACCGGCGAGGACGACGACGCGAGGCGCGGAGGATTTCATCCCTCCAGTCTTGCACCGCGTCGCGGCCGGGGCGGGGTCAGGAGCCGGCTGCGCCGAGAGCCGACCAGACCGCCCGCGCACCGCTGTCGCCGACCAGCACGAGGTCCACTGTCGCACCGACCGAAACGACGATCGCGGCGACGGCGATGGCGACGGTGATCGCCCGGCTGCGGGCGACGGGTCGCTCCGCCCAGCGCTTCCGCCACCAGAACCACGCCCATTGGCCGACCGCGACCACGATCAGGAAGAACGCCCAGATCACCGGCCCGTTGCCCATCGACGTGTGGGCTTCGACGAGCGCCGTCGACGGAACCTGACGCTCGAGCGCCTCGCCCGCCTGCTTCGCCAGGAGCGCGAAGGCCCCGCCCGCGACCGCGGCGATCGGGGTGAGGATGCCGAGACGTCGTCGCGCGGCGGGCCAGACGCTGCCGACGATCAGCATCAGGGCCGCGAGGGGCAGGAGCACGACGGCGCCGTGGACGAGGAGGGGGTGAAGCGGGAGGCCCGCGAACTGCCACATGCGCCGATCACAGCACACGTGTGCCCGTGAGGTCGAGAGGGATCGCAGCGCCGCGGGGTGAACGTCTCAGGACGAGACGGTGCCCACCGGTCGCCGCGGCCGGGAAACGGCCACGGGATGCCACGTCGCGCGTCGTCGGCGCGGCATCCGTCCGTGCACGCGGCCGAGGGACGCGACATCGAGGCCGCGCACGAGCGCGATCACCGCGACGGCGACCACGGCGACGGCGAAGAGCAGAACGACGAGGGATGCGACGAGCATGCCTCCAGCCTCGCGACGACGCCGACCCGGCACATCAGCAGGAAGGACGACATCCTTCCCTCCCGCGGATGAGATCTGCGCTACTGCGCCAGCAGCGTCGGGTCCAGCGCCGCCGCGGCCGCCTTCGCCGCACCCGGCAGCGCGTCGAGCACGTGCTCGAGGGCGGCCTCGTCGTGGGCGGCGGTGAGGAACCACGCCTCGAAGACGCTCGGGGGCAGCGAGATGCCGGCATCCAGCATCGCGTGGAAGAACGGCGCGTAGCGGTACGACTGCTGCGTGAGCGCCGTGGCGTAGTCTCGCGGCACCTCGGGCAGGAACGCGACGCCGAACAGCGAACCGGCGCGCGGGACGGCGTGCACGACGCCCTCCGTGGTGAGTGCCGCGTCGAGCGCGTCGGCGACCCGGGCGGCAGAAGCGTCGACCGCGGCGTACACGTCGGGCGTGGCGAGCCGCAGCGTCGCCAAGCCCGCGGCCACCGACAGCGGATTGCCCGACAGCGTTCCGGCCTGGTACACCGGGCCGAGGGGGGCGAGGTGGTCCATGACCTCGGCGCGACCACCCAGGGCGGCCAGCGGCATCCCTCCGCCGACGACCTTGCCGAACGTGAGGATGTCGGGCAGGTAGGTCTCCCCCTGCGACGCCTGCAGGCCCCAGAACCCGGCGGGGTGCACGCGGAAGCCGGTGAGCACCTCGTCCATGATGAGCAGCGAACCGTGGCTATGCGCAATGTCGGCGAGCGCGGCGTTGAAGCCGGGCAGCGGCGGCACGACGCCCATGTTGGCGGAGGCGGCCTCGACGATGATCGCGGCGATGTTCTCGCCGTGCACCGCGAACACCTCGCGCACCGCGTCGAGGTCGTTGTAGGGCAGCACGAGGGTCTGGGCCGCGATCGGCGCGGGCACACCGGCCGATCCGGGCAGGGCGAGGGTGGCCACGCCCGAGCCCGCCGCGGCGAGGAGCCCGTCGGAGTGCCCGTGGTAGTGCCCGGCGAACTTGATGAGCAGGTCGCGACCCGTCACACCGCGTGCGAGGCGGATCGCGGTCATCGTCGCCTCGGTGCCCGTGGACACGAGCCGCACCTTCTCGACGGGCTTCAGTTCGCCGACCTGTACGCGACCGGCGATGAGGTCGGCGAGCTCGACCTCGGCCCCCGTGGGAGCTCCGAACGACAGACCTCGGGATGCCGCCTCCCGCACGGCCTCGACGACCTCGGGGTGCGCGTGACCGAGGAGCGCCGGACCCCACGAGGCGACGAGGTCGACGTACTCGCGACCCGCGGCGTCGGTGATCCGCGGACCCGAGGCCGACTGCACGAACCGCGGGGTGCCGCCGACGGAGCCGTACGCGCGCACCGGGGAGTTCACGCCGCCCGGAATGACGTCCTTCGCGCGGGCGAACCACTGGTCGTTGAGATCGGTCATGGGTTGCTCATCCTCTCGATGTGCACAACGCAGGAAACTCGGGGGCGTGCCCGCGCCGCGGGGTGTGCAAGGTCAATCTTTCCGGAGTTGTGCGGCGCGTGGCCGCGAACGGCGGTGGGAATCTCCTGCGTCGTGTCCGACGGCGAGCGCGACCGACGCCGCGCCCGTCGGGCCGACCGCGTCCCAGCCGCCGACGGCGTCCCCGCGCCGGTCTACAGCTCTTCGCGGAGCCAGCGGGCCGCTTCGACAGCCCAGTAGGTCAGGATCGCGTCGGCACCGGCGCGGCGGATGCCGAGCAGGCTCTCGAGGATCGCGCCGCGGCGGTCGATCCAGCCGTGGGCCGCGGCGGCCTCGACCATCGCGTACTCCCCCGAGACCTGGTAGGCCCACACGGGGACGTCGACCGACGCCTTCACGTCGGCGAGCACGTCGAGGTACGGCAGCGCGGGCTTGACCATGACGATGTCGGCGCCCTCTTCGACGTCGAGAAGAGCCTCGCGCAGCCCCTCGCGGGCGTTGCCGGGATCGAGCTGGTACGAACGCCGGTCACCCTTGAGCTGCGAGTCGACGGCCTCGCGGAACGGACCGTAGAACGCGCCGGCGTACTTGGCCGAGTACGCCAGGATCAGCGTGTCGGTGAAGCCCTCGGCATCCAGGGCTTCGCGCACCGCGCCGACCTGGCCGTCCATCATGCCCGACAGCCCGAGCATCGCCGACCCCGCCCGCGCCTGCGCGAGCCCCATCGCGGTGTAGCGCTCGAGGGTGGCGTCGTTGTCGACGGAACCGTCGGGCTGCAAGACACCGCAATGCCCGTGGTCGGTGAACTCGTCGAGGCACAGGTCGGTCTGCACGACCAGCGCGTCGCCGACCTCGGCCACGACCGCCTCGGTCGCCACGTTCAGGATGCCGTTCGGGTCATCGGCACCCGAGCCCACCGCATCGCGCGTGTCGGGGACGCCGAACAGCATCACGCCGCCGATGCGCTCCTCCGCGGCCTGCGCGACCGCGCGCCGCAGGGAATCGAGCGAGTGCTGCACGATGCCCGGCATCGAGCCGATCGGGCTCGGCTCGGTGATGCCCTCGCGCACGAACATCGGCAGCACGAGCTGCGAGGGCACGAGGTGAGTCTCCCGAGCGAGACGACGGACGGCGGGGGTGCGGCGCAGACGCCGCGGGCGGTGCTCGGGAAAACTCATGAGGTCGATTCTTCGGCGGGAAGGGGGAAGCGGGCGACGGCTTCGATCAGCGACTCGACGGTCTGCTTCTCGGCGACGACGTCGACACTGAGCCCCGCACGCTTGGCATCTTTCGCGGTGCGCGGGCCGATCGCCGCGATGACGGTGGAGGCCGGGATCTCGGGGAACTGAGCGACCACCTGTTCGGCGACCGAACCGCTGGTGACGAGGATCGCGTTGATGCGGCCCGAGTGCACGTCGCCGGCGATCTTCTCGGTCACCGGGACGCCGACCGTGCGATAGGCGACGACACTGCGGACGTCGTGCCCCGCCTCGATCAGCAGGCGCGTCAGCACCGGCTTGGCGATCTCGCTGCGGAGGGTCAGCACCTTGCGCGGCTCGGATTCGAGGTCGATCATCTGCTCGGCCATGCCCTGAGCGGAGTTGTCCCGCTCGGGAACGAGGTCGACGCGGTAGCCCACGGCCTGCATCGCCGCGGCGGTGGTCTCACCGACGACGGCGACCTTGGTGTCGGCGGGGATCTCGGCCCGATAGGCGTAGAGCACGTCCACGGTGGTCGCGCTCGTGAGCGTCAGCCAATCGAACGCGCCAGCCGCAAGATCGGCGAGCGCCTGCTCGAGGGTCGCCTGATCGTTCGTGGGCGCGAAGTTGATGAGGGGCGCGATGACGGGAACAGCCCCGCGCTGACGCAGACTCGCCGCGACACCGTCTCCCCACGGACCACCGCGCGGCACGAGCACGCGGCGGCCGGCCAGCGGTTTGGGCACGCTGCCGGTCGAGGTGGTCGGCGTTTGCCAGTGGCCTTCATTCATGTGGTCGACTCTCGTGGTACCAGGTCGGCCGCCCCACGTTCGAGCAACCGACGCGCGGCTTCGCGGCCTATCCGCGCTGCCCGCGCGATGAGACCCCCGTCGTCGGCAGCATCCGCTCCATTGCCACTGCCCGTTTCCCGAGCATACCCCTGCTCGGCGCGCCCCGGCTCGACGTGTCTGGGCTCCCGGCGGTCGGGAATCCCGGGTTCGGGCACCCCGTGCTCGGCAACACCGGGTTCGGGACGCATGCGTTCGGGTTCCCCGCGGAGGGGCTCCACACGCACCGTCCTGTCGATACCGATGCGATGCGTCCCGTCGAGCGCGTAGACGACGGCCCGCAGCCGAAGATCGCCGTCGACGATCGACGCGTGCGTGCCGACGGGGGCGTGGCATCCGGCATCCAGCACCGACAGCACCGTGCGCTCGGCCGTGATCGCGGCGCGCGTGTCCTCGTCGTCCAGCGCCGACAGCGCGGCGAGGGTGTCGGCGTCGATGTCGGTGCGCGTCTCGACCGCGAGCGATCCCTGCCCGGGAGCGGTCGGCCACTCCGCGAGGCCGAGCGGCTCGGATCGCAGACCACCGAGCTCACCGCCGAGCCGGGACAGGCCTGCGGCGGCGAGGATGACGGCATCCAGTTCTCCGTCGCGCACGCGCGCGAGACGCGAGTCGACGTTGCCGCGGATGTCGCGGATATCCAGGCGCGGGTTGTGGCGCAGCGCCTGCGCGATGCGGCGCGGCGAACCGGTGCCCACCCGTGAGCCCGCCTCCAGAGCATGCAGCGGCGTGCCGTCGCGCGTGATGACGACGTCGCGGGCGTCCTCGCGCGGAGGCGTCGCGGCGATGACGAGCCCCTCCGGCTGGGCGGTGGGCAGGTCCTTCAGCGAGTGCACGAGGAAGTCGCACCTCCCGGCGGCGAGCGCTTCGCGCAGGCCGTTCGCGAAGACACCGCGCCCCCCGAGCTGAGAGAGCGACGCGCGGTTGACGTCTCCCTCCGACACGATCGGCACGAGCTCGACCTCGCGGCCGGATGCCGCGGCGACGGCGTCGGCCACCATCTGCGACTGCGCCAGCGCCAGCGCGCTGCGCCGGGTGCCGAGACGCAGGGGGGCGGTCACTGGAGGATCTCGGGGATCTCGTCCAGCGTGACCAAACGACCGGTGTAGAACGGCACCTCTTCGCGGACGTGGCGACGGGCCTCGGTGTAGCGGAGGTCGCGCATCATGTCGACGAGGTCGGTCAGGACGTCGGCCTCCATCGGCAGCAGCCACTCGTAGTCGCCGAGGGCGAAGGATGCCACGGTGTTGGCGATGACGCCCTTGTAGGCGGACCCCTTCTTGCCGTGCTCGATCAGCATCTCGCGACGCTCGGCCTCGGGCAGCAGGTACCACTCGTAGCTGCGGACGAAGGGGTAGAGGCACAGCCACTGCTGCGCCGGGATGCCGCGGAGGAAGCCGGGCACGTGCGAGCGGTTGAACTCCGCGTCGCGGTGCACGCCCATCGCGTTCCAGGTGGGGAGGAGGTTCTTGAGCAGCTCGGTGCGCCGCAGGCGACGCAGGTCGCGCTGCAGGGCCTGGGGGTCCGGCCCGTGGAGCCAGATCATGAGGTCGGCGTCGGCGCGCAGGCCGCTCACGTCGTAGAAGCCCCGGACGGTCACGCCGTCGGCCTCGATGAGGGCGGTCAGGTCCGCGAGCTCGGTGGCTTCCGAAGCCGTCACCGGGTTCTCGGGGTCGCGGCGGAGGATGGCCCAGAGCGTGTAGATGGAGGAGCTGTCGTCGGACATGCTCTCAGTCTCGTCTTGTGCGCCCGGACGATCAAACCGATTGGCTCACTCGCGAGCCTTTTCGCGCATCGGGATGCGCGCGCGGGCCGGCGGTTGGTACTGTGCCCCGACGGCGTCGGGGGACGCCCGCCGAAAGGGTGCCCTATGTGGCTGTACGACTTCCCCATGCCCGTGGGGCTGCCGCTGTTCATCGTCTTCGTGGTCGGGCTCTCGTGCGGCATCCTGCTGGTGCTGCGCAAGTGGGTCTTCCGGGTCGCCCCGCAGGGTGAGGAGTGGGACCGCGTCCTCAGCTACGCGGTCGGCGCCTACGGCGTCTTCTACGGCGTCACCCTCGCGCTCATCGCCGCGGCGGCCTACGGCAATTTCACCGAGGTCGACGGCATCGTGCTCGAGGAGTCCTCCTCGCTCGCGTCGCTGTATCGCACCGCGACTCTTCTGCCCGAGCCGCAGCAGGACGAGCTGCAGGCCCAGATCGTGCAGTACACCCGCGCCGTCATCGACGAGGACTGGCCCGAGCAGCGGCAGCTCCGCCTGCCGTCGGAATCGGATGCCAACATCACCGGCATGCAGAAGGCCATCGACGCCGTGCAGCCGGCCTCGGCGGTGGAGGTCGTCTACGTGCAGGAAGCGCTCGAGCAGTTCCGCCAGCTGGTGCACGACCGCCGCGACCGCATCGCGCTCACGCACCTCGCGCTGCCGGGCGTGCTGTGGATCGTGCTGGGTGTGGGCGCGGTGCTGAACGCGGTGCTCATAGGACTCATCGAGGTGCGGAACCTGCGGATCCACCTCCTGATGTCGGGGATGCTGGCCCTCTTCGTCGCCCTCCTGCTCTACGCGATAGCCGGCTTCGACCACGCGTACGCGGGCCCCATCGCGGTGTCGCCGGAGTACTTCCAAGACCTCCTCGACGGGTTGTTCACGAACGAGCCGTGAGTCCCGCGGCGCCGCCGGCCCCGTCCCGCGGAGTCGGTGTCGCCCGTCGCCCGGCGTCCCCCCGGCATCCGGAGACCGCACGACGAAGCGGCCCGCACCCCACCGGGGACGGGCCGCTTCGTGAGAACTCAGCGCGTGTACGCGCGGACGATGCCCCAGACGGCGAAACCGACGAGACCGGCGACACCGGCCACGAGTGCGGCCGCCGCGGCCGGGTTGCGCTGCGCGCTCTGGCGCACGTCGCGAATCTTCTGGTCCACCGCTTCACTCGCACGGCGCGGGATGTTCGCCTTCTCTTCGAGGGCGGCCAGTGCCGCCTTCAGCTCGGCGCGCGCCGACTGCACCGGGTCGGTGATGCCCAGCGGCACCGCGGTGCGGGGAACGGGGACGGGACGCTCAATACTCACTGCCGGCCTCCTTCACGATGCGGACGTCTTCGGCGATCGCCTCACCGGGGTTCTCGCGGTTCGACAGCTTCTTGAACCGCATCCAGCCGAGCAGGGCGAGCACCGCGGTGATGAGGATCATCACGCCGAACACGATCAGCGCCGCGGCCCACACCTGCAGCCACAGCGACAGCAGGGCGATCACGAACGCGAAGAACACCGGAACGGCCCAGAAGACCACGATCAGGGCACCGACGAACCAGCCCGCACCGATCCCGGCGTCTTTCGCCGTGCGCTGTGCCCAGGCCTTCGCTCCGTTGATCTCGGCGATGACGAGGTTGCGGACGAGCTCGGGGATGTCGCCGATCAGCGTGAAGAGGCTGTCGTCGGAACGATCGCGGAAGCCGCGAGGAGTGGTCATGCCTCAGCTCCCGGACGAGGTGGAGCCGCTCTTGGCCGCCCGAGCGCGCGTGGTCGCGGTCTTCTCCGCCTGCTTCGCGTCGTCGACGGAGTCCTCGACCACGTCGGCGACCTCGGATGCCGACTGCTGGGCCGCGCGGCCGGCGCGCTCCGCACGCTCCGAGACGCTGCCCGAGTGAGCCGCGGCGCCGGTGACCGACTTCGCGCCCTTCCAGACCACGCCGGGCACGGACTTCAGAGCCGAGACGCCGAACGCCTTGACCTTCTCGACCTGTCCCTGGACGACAGGCTGCTCCCAGACCTTCTCGGCCTGCGCCTTGATCTGCTCGTACCGCTCGCGTCCTGCGCGTGCGCCGAGCACGTAGCCCGCCACGAGTCCGACGACGAGTGCTGCTTTGCCCCTCATGGGGTCTCCTCACGCTCGATCGAGTGCTGGTCGACTCTCACGATAGTCACGTATTCCGATTCCGGCATCCGGCCTTGACAGACCCGGTCATCTCCGCGAGTGCTCGGGGATCACGAGTGCCAGAGGGCCGCGCTGCGGACACGGTCCGCCTCGGCGCGCGCGTCGGGGATCACCTGGGCGAGTCCGGTGCCGGCGACCCAGGCTCCCGTCACGCCGAGACCCGAGACCGCGTGCACCGCACCACGCGCTGCGGCGGTCTCGGCGGCGCGGCCCATCGTGGCCGCGGGTTGCGACTGCACGTAGCGCACGCGGCGGGAGGCACGGAGAGCGGATGCCGGCAAGTCGACGCCGAGCATCGCTTCCGCCTCCGAGAGGGCGAGGCGGGCTGCCGCGTCGTCGTCGAGCTCGGCGGTGGCGGGCTCTTCGCCCTGGGCACCGAACGAGACCCGGACGACGTGCACGCCGGGGGGAGTGGCATCCCGAACCCAGTCCCACTTGGCCGTCGAATGCGTGAGGGCCTTGGCCACGTGGCTGCCGGGCACGGTGAGCACTCCGGTTCCGCGCGGAGCCGCGTCGAGGACGGGGGCGTCGACGACGAGCGTGACCACCTCGACCACCGGGGCGACGGGGTCGCCCCCCTCGAGAGCGGGCACCACCGGGGCCAGGAGGGCGCGCGCGGGACCCTCCGGGAGCGCGACGATCACGGCATCCGCGGCGATCGGGTCGGCCTCGCCCGAGACCGTGACCGTCCAGCCCGCGCCGGCGGCGAGGATCGCCTCGACCGAGACTCCCGTGCGCAGCTCGACGCCGAGCTCCACGAGCTGAGCCACCAGGGCGTCGACCAGGCGCGACATCCCCCCCGCGATGCCCTGAACCGCTCCGCCGGGGGCGGGCCGGCGCGCGGCGTCCGCGGCAACCGGGATGTCGGAGGCCGGCACATCCGAGGCCGGGGCGTCGGCGGGTTTCGCGGCCGGGCGACTGAGGCGCAGCTCGGCGACCGCGCCCGAGAGGGAGCCCGTCCGGGTGAGGGCGGCGTTGAGCCCCGGCGCGGCGAGGTCGACGTCGATGTCGTCCGGGCGCGCGGAGTACACCCCGCTCGTGACCGGGGCGACAAGTCGGTCGAGCACGCGCGCGCCCATGCGGGTCCGCACGAGGGTGCCGAGGCTGCGCTGGTGACCGATCGTCAGCGGCGGGCGGAGGCGATCCAGGTACGCGCGCCACGTCCCGCTCCAGCCGATGATGCGGCGGACGTCGGGGGCGAAGGGATTGTCCGGGATGCCGAGCACCCCGCCCTTCGGGAGGGGAGCCGCCCCGACGCCCGGTACTCCCGCGACCCAGGCGCCGGCGGGGTTCGGGGAGACGACGGCGTCGGCGAGGCCGAGCTCGTCCAGGAGAGCGCTCACGACGCCGCCGCGGGTCGCGAAGCTCTCGGCGCCGACGTCGAGGACGAGGCCCCCGACCTCCGCCGAGCGGACGACCCCGCCGAACGCGTCGGACGCCTCGAGCACGGTGACGCGCAGCCCCACCTTCGCGCACTCCCACGCGGCGACGAGGCCTGCGATCCCGCCGCCCGCGACGACGACGTGCCTCTCGGACGCCTGGCGGGCGAGGCGGTCGAGCGGCTCGCTCATGCGCGCGCCTCGCCGTGCGCGTGGGCGACGATCCGGGTGAGCACCTCGGGATCGGTGTCGGGCGGGACGCCGTGCCCGAGGTTGAGGATGTGGGCGCGGGCCGCGCGTCCGCGCGCGAGCACATCGTCGACGTGGGCTTCGAGGACGGGCCAGGGGGCTCCGAGCAGCGCCGGGTCGAGGTTGCCCTGGAGCGTCACGTCGGGCCCGACGAGGGCGGCGGCTTCGTCCAGCGGCATCCGCCAGTCGACACCGACCGCGTCGGCGAGCCCGCCCAGGCGCATGTCGTCGAGGAACGCGCCGGTCCCGACGCCGAAGTGGATGCGGGGCACCTCGATGCCCTCGAGCGCCGCTCGCGAGTGCGGGGCGATGAATTCGCGGAACGTCGCCGGCGACAGGGATCCCGCCCACGAGTCGAACAGCTGCACCGCTTGGGCCCCGCCGTCGATCTGCGCGTCGAGGAAGGCGCGGGAGACGCGCGAGAGCCACCCCGCCAGACGATGCCACGACGCGGGGTCGGCGTGCATCATGCCGCGCGCCCGCAGGTGCTCCTTCGATGGGCCTCCCTCGACGAGATAGGCCGCGAGGGTGAAGGGCGCCCCGGCGAACCCGATCAGGGGTACGCCGTCGTCGAGCTCAGAGGTGACGAGGCGGGCGGCCTCGCGCACCGGCTCCGCCGCCGCGGCGACGTCGTCGGGATCGATCGCCGTGATGCGCGCGACGTCGTCGGCGGTGCGCACCGGATCGGCGAAGACCGGGCCGCGGCCCGGTTCGATCACGACATCGACGCCGGCGAGACGCAGCGGCACGACGATGTCGCTGAAGAAGATGGCGGCATCCACGTTGTGCCGACGGATGGGCTGCAGCGTGATCTCGGCCGCGAGGTGCGGGGTGAGGCACGCGTCGAGCATGCGGGTCCCCACGCGCAGCTCGCGGTACTCGGGAAGCGAGCGCCCCGCCTGCCGCATGAACCAGACGGGCTGCCGTTCGGGACGGTCGCCGCGAAGGGCACGGAGAAGGGGGGCATCGGGGGTGGCCATGGCATCCATTCTCCCATTCGGCACAGGGCCGAACAGGGGATGCCTCGATGTCGAGCGGCCGCCTGGGCGAGGGGTCGAGACCCGGGCGTAGAATGGGCGGGTGCTGCTGTGCGTCAGCGCGAGTCACAAGACCGCGTCCTTCGAGCTCCTCGAGCGACTCAGCGTACCCCGCACCCCGGTCGCCCCCCTGATCACCGAGCACGGCGAGTGCGTGCAGGGAGCCGTCGTCGTCGCGACCTGCAACCGCTTCGAGGCCTACATCGACATGGACGAGCCGGTCACCGCCGGTGTCGCCCTCGGCGTCGAGGCGACGCTCGCCGCGATCGAGGCCGCCACGGGCGTGCCCGCCCGCGAGCTCGAGGGCTCCTACACCGTGCTCGGCGGCAGCGAGGTCGCGGAGCACCTGTTCGCCGTGGCATCCGGACTCGAATCCGTCGTCATCGGCGAGGGCGAGATCGCCGGTCAGGTGCGCCGCGCGCTGACCGAGTCGCGCCAGCAGGGCAGCACCTCGGCCGAGCTCGAGCGCCTGTTCCAGCGCGCGTCCGAAGCGCAGCGGGGCGTGAAGAACTCGACCGCGATCGGCCGCGCCGGACGCTCGCTCGTGCGCCTCGGCCTCGAGCTCGCGAGCAGCCGCATCGCCGACTGGTCGACCCAGCGCGTTCTCCTGGTCGGCACGGGCGCGTACGCCGCCGCCACCGTCGCCGCCCTGCGCGACCAGGGCGCCGAAGACATCTCGGTGCACTCCCCCTCGGGCCGCGCCGCCAAGTTCGCCGCGAAGCACGGCCTGCGCGCGGTGTCGGCCGAGACCTTCCCCACGGCCGTCGTGCACGCCGACCTCGTCATCACCTGCACGACGAGCGAGAACCACGTCGTGAGCGCGGCCACCTACGCCGCGGGCCGCACCGCCGTCGAGGCCGCCGCCCCCGCTGCGGGAGGCTGCCCGGTCGACCACTCCGGCCGGCGCCTCGTGATCGACCTCGGCCTCCCCCGCAACGTCGACCCCGACGTCGCCACCGTGCCCGGCGTCGACCTGCTCGACCTCGAGACGATCCGCCTGCACGCCCCGCTCGAGGAGCTCCAGGCGACGGATGCCGCGCGCGACCTCGTCCGCGATGCCGCACGTCGCTTCGTGACGGTGGGCGAACGCAAGAACATCACCCCCGCGGTCGTCGCCCTGCGCGCGCACGTCTTCGGCGTGCTCGACGCCGAGGTGGCTCGCGTCCGCGCCCGCGGCGACGAGGGCGGGCAGACCGAGCAGGCCCTGCGCCACCTGGTCGGCGTGCTGCTGCACACCCCGACCACCCGCGCGCACGAACTCGCCGAGACCGGCCGCGCCGACGAGTACGTCGACGCCCTGTCGGCCCTGTTCGGCATCGAGGTCGCCGATTCCGCAACCTCCGCCGAGCGCCCGGTCGCCGACGCGGGCTGACGCGCGGGCGCCGATCACCGACGCGTCCGCCCCGTCGGGCAGGATGGATGCCATGAGCACCCCCGCATCCGAGGTGTACCGCGTCGCCGGTGAGAAGCGCTCCGGCAACGGCCTGCGCTGGGCGGCGACCGTCGTCATGGGATTGTTCGACGCCGGCACCGATGCCCCCTCGGTGAGCGAGGTCGTGATCCGTCGGGTCGACGGCTCGCTGGTGAAGCGCCTTCCGGCGGGAGACGTCGAGCACTTCGAGAAGCAGCTCACCGAGGTCACCGCCGACCTGGACGCCCTGGATGCCGTGCCCTTCGCACGGAAGTGGATCGCCGAGCCCGAAGAAGACCAGGCGGAGTGATCGGGGCGGCCCGCGCGAGAATGGACGCATGAGCCTTCGCAT
This sequence comes from Microbacterium testaceum, assembly GCF_001476655.1. GTDB lineage: Bacteria > Actinomycetota > Actinomycetes > Actinomycetales > Microbacteriaceae > Microbacterium > Microbacterium testaceum_C. The sequence goes on from NZ_LDRT01000122.1 coordinate 24,391, forward strand.
CACGGATGACCCGGCCGCCGACGACCTGCTCTCGAGCAATCCGCTCGCTCTGCTGATCGGGATGCTCCTCGACCAGCAGGTCGCCATGGAGACCGCGTTCGCCGGCCCGCTGAAGATCCAGGAACGCACCGGATCGATGGATGCCGCGACCATCGCGCACGAGGACCCCGAGGCCTTCGCCGCCGCCTTCGCGCAGACGCCCGCGGTGCACCGCTATCCGGGGTCGATGGCCACGCGCGTGCAGGCCCTCTGCGCCGCGATCGAGCAGGACTGGGGCGGGGATGCCGCCGCGATCTGGACGCGGGACGACCCCGACGGGGCGACGGTGCTCAAGCGACTGAAGGCGCTTCCCGGTTTCGGCGAGCAGAAGGCCAAGATCTTCCTCGCGCTCCTCGGCAAGCAACGCGGATTCACGGGCGCCGGGTGGCGCGACGCCGCCGCCCCATACGGGGAGGACGGATCGTTCCGCTCGGTCGCCGACATCACCAGTCCCGAGTCACTGACCAAGGTGCGCGAGTTCAAGCGCGCGGCCAAGGCGGCGGCCCGCGAGAAGGCGTCCTGACTCCTCCTGCACAAGATGAGGGTTTGGGGAGAGTCCTGTGCAACGGCTTCCCTGCCCGCACCGACGTGATTAATGTCGTCACGTTCGTCATTCCCGTTTCACGACCGAAGGGTGGTCTCTCGTGAAGTTCGCAATGGGCTCCAGCACACTGGGTGTGCTGAGCAAGGCAACATCGGGCTCGAGCGACGAGCTTTCTCTGCTCGTCCGTCAGCTCTTCGAGGCCGCTGAGCCTCTCGAAGGACAGTTCCAGGGTGCCGGACGCGCGGCCTTCGACCGTTTCAAGTCCCGCACCGACGAGATCTCGGCCGAGCTCAAGCTGTCGCTCGACGGCGTGCTCACCGGCATCACCGGCATGGATCGCTCGTTCCAAGAGGGTGAGTCGGCGATGGTCGACGAGACCACGAGCCTCGAGTCCGGATCGTCGTTCGACGCCGCGCGCTTCGGCGCCCGCTGAGAGAAGGAGACGTACGCATGGTGAACCAGGCAGATCGTCGCGACTACTCGGTCGCGGCCTCGCAGAACGCCCAAGACAACTTCAACCGCGTCGCGGCACAGCTCGAGGCGCTGATCGATCAGCGCGACAAAGACGTACAGGCCGCGATGGCCGACTACGCCGCCGACGGGGTCTCCGAGGACTACCACGGCAAGGAAGTGCGCTGGAAGAACGCCGCCGCCGAGGTCCGGGGAATCATCCAGACCCTGCGCTCCTCGCTCGAGCGCAACGACGAAGCCGCGCAGACGGCGCTGGGCAAGGCTCGCGCCGCCGTCGAATCCATCGGCTGAGTCGCACGACGGCGCCGGACGTTCGCGTCCGGCGCCGTCGTCGTGCCGGGAGGGCATTCCACACGCGCGTTCAAGCCCGCGGGGCAGGGTGAGGGACCCGAATAAGGTATTGGTCGATGTCCAGGGAGGCGGCATGACCACGAACGAGGCTTTGCGACTCGCCGACGTCGATCCGCTCGTGTTCACCGAACGAGCGAGCGCGCTCAAGGTCGTCGGCGCCGTGGCGCTCGATGTCGTGATGCCCCTCGCCGTCCTCGCCGCCGGTGTCGCGATCGCCGTCGCCGGGCTCCCGGCCGTCGGCGCGATCCTCGTGGTCATCGCCGTGGTCCTGCTCGGGGTGGCGACCTGGCAGCTCGGCCGCACCGGGCGAACGCTCGGAGCCACGACCGTCGACATCCGCGTCGTCCGTCGGTCGACGGGAGCCGCCGCGGGGAGCCGCGCTCTCCTCGCGCTCGTCAGCGGAGCGCTCGGCGCCTACGACCTCCGGCGCGGTCGCGACCCGTTCGCCCCCGCGATCGCCGCGTTCGCGTTCCCCGCGACGAACGAGGGGGCCGCGGCATCCGCACGCCCCCGTCGAGGAATGGTGCCCACGCTGTCCCTCGACTCGGGAGAGCGGCTGTCGCTCGACTCGGCGCTCGTGCTCGGGCGGGATCCGGTCGCGCCGCCCGACGCCCCCGCCCAGGTGTACCGGTGGGCCGACATGTCCCGCACTCTGTCGAAGTCGCACGTCCGCTTCGAGTGGGACGGCCGACAGGTGTGGGTCACCGACCTCGGCTCCACCAACGGCACCTTCGTGCGCGGCGCGGGGTCACCGACGCCCCTTCTGGCCCACCAGCGCACGCCCGTGCCCGGCAGCGTGACGCTGGAGATCGGCGACCGCGTCCTGACGATCCGAGAGGCAGGCCACTGATGCCCGACCAGCGCGACGCCGTGCTCATCGAGCAGGCGAAGATCCAGCGCATGCGCTTGGGGTCGGCACTCCTCTACGGCCACATCGGCGAACGTCGCACCGTCAACGATCACGCCAAACGGCTGATGGGCACCGTCGTCATCGCCGCGGTGGCGTGCGCGGCATGCGTCGGGGTGTCGTTCGTGTCGCAATTGCTGAGCGAGCGCGCGCAGGCCTCGTCGACCGTGCAGACCCCGACTTCCGTCCCGACCTCGACCGGAGCCCAGACCCCGTGAGCATCTACACCCGCGTCACCGTGGCGGGCGCGCAGCGCCGCGTCGAGGTCGTCGTCCCCAGCGCCGAACCCCTCGGGGCGGCTGTTCCGCGACTGCTCGACCTGCTGGGCGAGACCGCGGGCACGGTGGCGCGTCCGCTCGCCGTCGTCGCCCCCGACGGGGAGCAGATCGACATCGCTCTCACGCCGCAGCAGCTGGACCTCGTGGACGGGTCACTCGTGCGACTCGTGCGACTGGATGCTGCGCCTCCGCCGCCCGTGGTGATCGACGTCACCGACGCCGCCGCCGACGCGCACGACGCCCGCCCCGACCGGTGGAACGACCGCTCGCGAACCGTCGCGGGTTCGGTCGGTATCGCCGCCGCTTTCGCCCTCGCCGGGGGGATGGCCCCGTGGGGTGACCCGGCGACCGGGGCGTTCAGCCTTCTCGGCGTGGCCCTCTTCCTCCTCGGGGTGACCACGGCGCTCGGCCTCGGGGGCCTTCGCCGCCTCTCGGTCTGCGTGGCGTCGGCCGCCGCGGGCCTGGCCCTGCCGATCGGCGGCGCGACCGCGGCGGCGTTCGGAGCCGCACGGTATCCCGCCACGGCCGCGCTCGTCGCCGGGATCGCGGCCGTGATCGCCGTCGGCTCGACCGCCGTCGTCCTGGCCGTGGGCGTCGCGCACCGCCGACGCGGGGCCACCGCGGGCGGCGCGGTGGGTGCCGTGCTCGGCTCGCTCCTGCTGGCCCTCGTCCTCGCGCGCGTGGACGTCGTGGCGGCCGCGGCGATCACGGGGGTCGTCGCGGCCTTCGCGACCGGGCCTCTGCCGTGGATCGCGCTCTCGGCCGCCGGCCTCACCGATCTCGACCAGCGCGCCGCGGACGGGTCGCCCCCGACCCGCGCCCGCACCTTCGCCGCGATCGACGAGGCCTACGCGGCCCTGACGTGGAGCGTCGCGACCACCGCCGCGGTCATCGGAGTGACCGGTGTCGTGCTCGCACTCTCCGGCACCATCTGGACCGAACTGCTCGCCCTCGCCCTCTTCCTCGTCGCGGCGCTGCGCACGCGTGCGTTCCCGCTCCGCGCGCAGGGCTGGCTTCTGTGGGCCGCCGCGGGAGTCATCGCCGCAGCGGCGCTGACGATCCTGCTCTCGGGCGAGCGCGCCTGGATCGGCACGGCCGTGGCCGTCGTGGGCGCCGTCGTCATCGCCACCCTCGTGCTCGTCCGCCCCCGCCCGCACGTCCGCGCCCGCCTGCGCGGAGTGGGCAACGTGGTCGAGACCCTGGCCGTCATCTCCCTCCTTCCCCTGCTGGTCGGCGCCCTCGGGATCTACGCCGACCTGTTGGCGATGTTCGGCGGTCGCTCATGACGGTGCTCGATGCCCGCGCCCTGGCCACCGCGGTCTTCGGCAGCGGGGCGAACGGGCGCGTCGAACTGACCTCGTGGGATGCCGCGATCCGCGGCGGACTGTCGACGACCCGCCGCGTCGGCGTGCTGTCGCTGTCGCCGAACGCGGGAACCAGCACGATCGCCCACCAACTGACCCGCGCGATCGGTGCGCGTCGGAAGGATCCCGTGCTCGCCGTCGACGTCTCGGCCGGCGACGACGGCCTCGGTGCACGTCTCGGCGCCGCGCCCGCGGCCCCCGACGAGACACGTGCCGCTGCGCGCACCACGGCCGAGGCGCTGTCCGGCCTCGAGGTCGTCGACGGCGTCGTCGCTCTCCGTCCGCGCGACACCCGCACCGACGCGGTCGGCACCTGGCTCGCCGAGGCCGCGCCCATCACCCGCTTCTTCGATGTCGCGATCACGGACTTCGGGGTGCGGCATCCCCTCGCCGACCTCGCGGCGTGCGCGGCCCTCTGCGACGTCGTGTGCCTCGTCAGCGATGCCCGCCGCTCCCCGGCGGAGCATGCCCGCTCCGTGGTGGCGGCGATCGCCTCGCTCCCGGAGTCCCCCGACGTGACGCTCGCGCTCGTCGACCACGCCCGTGACGGCGACGCCGTCGCGCGCGCCCTCGGCCTCGACGCGGTGCATCCGGTGGTCGCGGTGCCGTTCGATCCGGGCCTGAAGGCGGGGGGCGATGCCCGCCGTTCGCTCACCCACCGCGCGCTCGTCCGTCTGGCCGCGACCCTGGTGCGAGCCGAGGAGAACGTCGCGTGAACGTCCGGATCGTCCACCGCCCCGCGCGGATCAGCGAACCCGTCGCGCCCGCGGATGACGTCGTCCTCGCTCCCCCGCCGCCCATCGGAGAGGGCCCGACCGGCTTCCCGCTGCAGTCGCTCCTGCCGATCGTCGGCAGCCTGTCGTCGATCACCATGATCGTGCTGCTGCGCAACAACCCGATCATGGTCGTGGTGGGAGCCGTCATCCTCGTCGTCGCCCTCGTCGGCGGTCTGGGCATGGCCTTCACCCAGCGGGGGAACGCCGCCCGCCAGCGGCGCGTGCAACGCGAGCGGTACCTCGACTACCTCGAGGAGACGCGCGAGAGAGTGCGCGAGAGCGCCGACCGGCAGCGCGACGCCGCCCTCGCCCTGAACCCTTCTCCGGGGACGCTCGTCGAGATCGGAGCCGATCCCGCTCGGCGGTGGGAGCGACGCCCCGGCGACGCGGACTTCCTGCGCGTGCGCATCGGGACGGGGGATCTGCGCGCGATCGAGGTCGCGCTTCCCGCGGAGCAGAACCCGGTGCAGCCCTTCGACCCGGTCATGCGCGAGTCGGCCGAGCGAATGGTGCGTCTCGCGGGCGTCGCCCAGGGGATGCCGGCCACCGTCGACCTCGAGCGCGGCGGGCACGTCTCGATCGTCGGCGACCGCGCCGACACGCTGAACGTGGCGCGCGCTCTCGTGGCGCAGATCGCGGCGTTCCACTCGCCCGACGACGTGCACATCGCCGCCGCCGTCGCCCCGCACCACCTCGACGACTGGCGCGGGCTCGACCTCGTTCCCCACCTGTCGTCGGACACGCCCCCGTCGGGTGCCGTCGCCGCCCGGCGCCTGGCCCCCACCCTCGACGATGTCCTGTCGCTGCTGAGCGCCGAGCTGCGGGACCGCGTCGCGACCGCCGCCGCCTCCCGGCGCGCGGGACGCCGCACGAAACCGGGCCGTCTGATCGTCTTCGTCGACGAGGGAGACGGCGAGGCGAGCGGGATGCCGCGCCTCGACGCAGCGCTCAGCCTCGCCGACCTCGGGATCACGGTCGTTCACGTGGTCGACGACCGGCTGAAGGAGCCGCCCACCGTCGGTGCCCGCGTGAGCATCACCGAGGGTGTCGCCACCGTCGAGACGCCGGGATCGGGCGAGGCGCCGGCCAGCGGCATCCGGATCGACGCCGTCTCGAGCGACGCTCTCGAGGTCATCGCGCGACCTCTCGCGGGGCTCCGCCTCACGCGCACATCCGCCGAGGACGCCGGCACCTCCCTCGCTCCCGATGTCACGCAGCTCCTGGGCGTCGCCGACGTGGATGCCATCGACGTGAAGGCCGCGTGGCAAGTCCGCAGTGCCGCCGAGTTCCTGCGGGTGCCGATCGGCGTCGACGACCGGGGCGGCCCGGTCCTGCTCGACCTGAAGGAGTCGGCGCAGCTCGGCATGGGACCGCACGGCATCTGCATCGGTGCGACCGGCTCGGGCAAGAGCGAGCTCCTGCGCACCCTCATCCTCGGGCTCGCCCTGACGCACTCCCCCGACGACCTCAGCATGATCCTCGTCGACTACAAGGGCGGGGCCGCGTTCGCGCCGTTCGCGCGTCTGCCGCACGTCGCGGGCATCATCGACAACCTCGCCGACGACCCCCAGCTCACCGAGCGCGCGCGGTCGAGCATCCAGGGCGAGGTCGTGCGTCGCCAGCGCCTGCTCAAGGACGCCGGGAACGCGGCATCCATCGGTCACTACCGCCAGATGCGTCGAGAACGACCCGATCTGCCGGCCCTGCCGCACCTGTTCCTCGTCATCGACGAGTTCGGCGAGCTGCTCACGGCCGAGCCCGACTTCGTCGAGCTGCTGCTGACGATCGGGCGCATCGGCCGCTCGATCGGCGTGCACCTGCTGCTGTCGAGCCAGCGCATCGAGGGCGGTCGCCTGCGCGGTCTCGACACGTATCTGTCGTACCGCATCGGCCTGCGCACGTTCTCGGAGGCGGAGTCGGCGGTCGTGCTCGACACTCCGGACGCGTTCCACCTGCCCGCCATCCCCGGCTTCGGGTTTCTGAAGGTCGACACGTCGGTCTACACGCGTTTCCGCGCCGGATACGTCTCGGGTCCGGTCCCCGACCCCGTCGAGGCAGGCCCCCGCCACGACGATGCGCCGCCGGTCCTCCCGCTGCCCGCGTACGACCTGCCCGACGAAGCGCTCGAGGCCGAGGAGTTCGACAGCGCCGAGCCCGAGACCCCGACGACGGGGCGCACGCTCGTTCAGGCCGCGACCCAGCGGCTCGCCCGCGGGGTCACCCGCACGAGACCCGTCTGGCTTCCCCCTCTGCCCCCGGTGCTCACCCTGGGCGGTGTCCTGCCGCAGGCCGACGGCGCCGGCACCCTGCGGGCCCCGATGGGCCTGCTCGACAACCCCTCGACGCAGACGCAGTCGCCCTGGATGCTCGATCTCACCCGCTCCGGTGGACACGTGTCGATCACGGGGGCGCCCCAATCCGGGCGCTCGATGTTCCTGCGCACGCTCGCGGCCTCCCTGTCGTTCACGCACTCCCCGCGCCAGGTCAGCATCTACGGCATGGACCTCACCGGCGGAGGCCTCGCGCGCATCGAGCCGTTCCCGCACGTGGGCGGCGTCGCCACGCGCGGTCACCGGGAACGCCTGACCCGGCTGCTCGAAGAGCTCACCGGCATGCTCGCCACGCGCGAGCGCGTGTTCCGCGATCAGGGACTCGACTCCCTCGCCGACATGCGTCGACAGCACGCACAGGGGCGGTTGCCCGAGCTTCCGAGCGCGGATGTCGTGCTGCTCGTCGACGGTCTCGGGGCGCTCCGTCAGGACTTCGACGACCTCGAGGCGCCGCTCGCCCAGCTTCTGGAGCGGGGCGGCAGCTTCGGCATCCATGTCGTCGTCGCCCTCTCGCGGTGGAACGAACTGCGCATGAACCTGCAGGGCCTGATCGGAACGCGCCTCGAACTCAAGCTCAACGATCCCGCGGACTCGCAGATCGCCCGCAAGCTCTCGACGACGCTCAAGGCGGACCAGCCCGGTCGCGTGCTCACCGATGACAAGCTGTTCGCCCAGGTGGCGCTGCCGCTGCTCGAAGAGGTCGACGACGGCGACACGGGCGAGGCGCTCGAACAGCTCGCCCGCGAGAGCGCGGCCCGATGGGGCGGCCAGGGCGCTGCTCCCATCCGACTGCTCCCCGAGGAGCTGTCGCCGGAGGGGCTCCCCGACGCGATCGATGAGCCGGATGCCGTGCCCCTGGGGCTTCGCCAAGACACGATGGAGCCCGTGCTGGTCGACATCGTCACGCGCGACCCGCACCTGCTCGTGCTCGGCGACAGCCACTGCGGGAAGACCACCGCTCTCCGCGGCATCGTGCGCGGGGCCATCGACCGGCACACCCCCGAGGAGCTCGTCATCGCCCTCATGGATGCCCGCGGCGAGCTGGTGTCCGAGGTGCCCGACGCCTATCTCGGCGGGCACGCGACCTCGGGACGCCAGGCACGCCTGCTGGCGGAGTCGATCGCCGTCGAGCTCGAGAAACGTCAGACCGACCGCGATGCGGGGCCCCGGATCCTCGTGATCGCCGATGACTTCGACATCCTCGCCGCCGGCGGAACCGAGCCTCTGCGCCCCCTCCTGCCCTACCTCGCGTCTTCGCGCGACCTGCGGCTGAACGTCGTGGTGAGCCGGCCCGTGGCCGGAGCCTCGCGCGCGATGTTCGATTCGGCGCTGCAGGGTATTCGCGACACCGGCGGTACCGCGTTGATCATGTCGGGCGACCGCTCGGAGGGCGCGATCCTGCCCAAGCTCTACGCCGAGCCGATGATCGCGGGCCGTGGACGCCTCGCGCGGCGCGGTGAGCGACCGACGCTCGTGCAGATCGCGAACTTCGTCGCGGCGGATCCGGATGCCGCGGGGGTGGCGGGGACACGGCAGGGTGCGATCGGCGAGACGCGCGCGGAGGGAGTCCTGCCACGCGAGTTCGGCGTCGAGCAGAGCAGCCTGACGC
>NZ_LDRT01000123.1 GCF_001476655.1 Microbacterium testaceum
CCTCGGGGTCCGCTCCCGCGCCCAGGCCGCGCGTCAGCTCGCGGCCGACGTCGAGCTTGACGTCGGCGTCGCTCATGAGCAGCGCCTGTGCGTCGGTGTTGATCGCGATGAACTCCACGCCGCGCAGGCCGAGCTCGATCATGCGGTTGACGGCGTTGACGCCGCCCCCGCCCACACCGACGACCTTGATCACGGCGAGGTAGTTCTGGTTGTGGCTCATGCCGGCCTCCGTTTGTCCCCGAACCCGAAACTCTAAACCTCATGTTGAGGGTTAAAGAATTGCCCGGTATGCAATTCCTTGACTTGAAAGTAGGCGGCGTTGCGGTCGTGGCCCGGCCGACACGCGGCGTGTCCGAGGATCGCCCTCGAGATCAGCGGATGACGCCGGCCTCGGGAGAGGTCACGTCGTACTCGCGCGTGTTGTTCGGAGGGCTCTTCTGCATGAGGAGGTCGAGGACGCGCGCTTTCTCGGGCGAGCGGTCGGCGCTCCCCCACATCACGCGCGTACCCGTGCCCCCGAGGGTCAGGGTGACGTCGTCGGGCGTCGTCGCCGAGACGGCGGTCACCTGGGACCGGATGCCGTCGGGCAGGGCCCGCATGACACGCCCCGCCGCGCGGAACGGCTCCGAACTCGTCCCCGCGGGCACGTCGATCACCGGCTGTCCGGCGGGGGCGTCGGGCGTCGTGGAGAGGACGACGCCCGCCGCGTCGACGACGGTGAAGCCGGCCGGGGTCTGCACCACGCCGATGGGCGTGCGCTCGACGATGCGCACCACGAGATCGTGCGGCGGCTGCGCCTCGAGCGTGTAGGACTCGAGGA
>NZ_LDRT01000124.1 GCF_001476655.1 Microbacterium testaceum
AGCACCGTCTCGGGCGCGGGCGAGTCCGTCCCCGCGAATGCGCGCGTCGGGGGAGTGTCGACGCCCGTCTACGACAGCGAGGTCTCGGCGGCCCTGACCCGCGCGGCCGGCGAGAACGACACGACCCGCCGCGGATCCGACCTCGCGGTCGCCCTCGGTTACCTCACCTTCGCCCGAACGGCGAGCGCGGACCGTCCGATCCTCGCGGTCCTCGACCGCGGCACGGACCGCTCGCGTGGGAGCCTGCGCGCCACCATGACGGCGGTGACGACCGCTCCGGGGTTCAGCGGAACGACCCTCGACGCGATCGCCGGGCAACCGGCATCCGAGATCTCCCTCCTCGACGCGTCGGTCGACACCGCGCGCGTCGACGACGTGAGCAACCTCACCGCCGACGAGCAGGTCATCGACCGTTTCGCCACGATCCTCGATCAGCCCGAGCTGCTCACGGGTCGCGAACGCGCCGAGGTCCTCCAGGTCCTGAACGTGTCGTGGAGCGGGGATGCCGCCCGCACGGCCGTCGCCGACCACCGGGCCGCAACGCAGACGACCCTCGCCTCCGTCGGCATCCTGTCGTCGGACTTCCGGCTCGTCAGCTCGAGCGCTCCCCTTCGGCCGTGGGTGCGCAACGACCTGCCGTGGCCGGTCTCCGTCGTCCTCGCGGTGCGCCCCGACGACGCACGACTCCGCGTGCAGGATCGCACCCCCGTGGAAGCGCAGGCCTCGGCCAACACACGCGTCGAGGTTCCCGTCGAAGCGCGGTTGGCCAACGGTGAGGTCAGCGTCGGTCTTCAGCTCTACAGCCCCACCGGAGAGCCTGTCGGCGAGCCACAGGTCGTCGACGTCGAGGTGCGCGCCGAATGGGAGAGCATCGGTCTCGTCGTCGTGATCGCTCTGGTGGTCGTCTTCCTGAGCATGGGTGTCATCCGTACCCTGGCGCGGCGTCGGCGCCTGGCCGCCGGAGTCGAAGAGCCGGAGTCGCCCACCGACGACGAACCGGCCGATGGTCGAGCGCCCGCCGAGGGCGATGACCTCGAACCCGAATCCCCCGCGTCCCCCACCGTCCCCGAGGAGAACCGCCCGTGAGCAGTATCGGACGGGCCAGCGTGCTCATCGGGGCGGGCACTGTCGTGTCCCGGCTGAGTGGTCTGTTGCGTCAGGTCGTGCTGGTCGCGATCGTCGGCTCGGTTCAGAGTTACGCGGGCGACGCGTTCGGCTTGGCGAACTCGCTGCCGAACGCCATCTACGCGATCATCTCGACCGGCGTCCTGACGGCGGTGATCGTGCCGCAGATCGTCAAAGCGGCATCCCACCCCGACGGCGGCCGCGCGTTCATTTCGAAGCTCTTCACCCTCGGCACCGTGATCCTGTTGATCGCCACGGCTCTGGCGATGATCGCCGCTCCCTGGATCGTCGCGCTCTACACGCCCGCGACCGCCGCCCCGGACCAGATCGCCCTCGCCACGGCTTTCGCCTACTGGTGCCTCCCGCAGATCTTCTTCTACGGTCTGTACTCGCTGCTCGGCGAGGTCTTGAACGCTCGCAAGGTCTTCGGGCCGTACACGTGGGCTCCCATCGTGAACAACGTCGTCTCGCTCATCGGTTTCGGTGTGTTCCTGGTGATCTTCGGCGGCCCCAACACCGCCGTCGATCAGTGGACGCCCGCCATGATCGCGCTCCTCGGGGGAGTGGCGACGGGCGGCATCGTGCTGCAGACCATCGTCCTGCTCGTGTTCTGGCGGCGCGCGGGATTGCAATTGCGGCCCGATTTCCAATGGCGGGGTGTGGGCCTGCGACACATCGGCCGACTGGCCGGGTGGACGTTCCTCATGGTCATCATCGGTCAACTCGCGGGAATCGTGCAGAGCCGCGTGCTCTTCGAGGCATCCGGAAACGGCCCCGCCGTGCTCGCCTCGCAGAACGCGTGGCTGGTGTTCATGCTCCCGTACTCGCTCATCGTGCTGTCGATCGGCACCCCCTACTTCACACAGTTGAGCGAGCACGCTGCGGCCGGGCGCGACGACCGCGTGCGCGATGACATCATCCGCAGCATCCGGGTCCTCGGCCTCTTCATCGTCGCCGCCACGGCGGCACTCATCGCGGCATCCGTTCCCGCCTCACGCATCTTCACCAACGACTCGCGAGAGGCCGTCGCCGCGGCCCCGGTCCTCCTGTGCTTCCTGGTGTGTCTGCTGCCACTGGCCGTGTTGTTCGTGATCCAGCGCACCTTCTACGCCTACAACGACACGCGTACCCCGTTCTTCTTCACGCTCGTCCAGGGCGTCCTCGTTGCGCTGACCGCTCTGGGAGCGGGGTGGGCTCTGGATGCCGGTCTCCTCCCCATCACCGAACTGGCGGCCGCGGTCGCCCTGGGTCAATCGCTCTCGAGCGTCGTGCAGGTGATCATCGCGACTGCGATCCTCAATCGTCGACTCGGGGGGATCGGCATTCGCGAATGGCTCCTGCCCCTGGGTCGCTTCGTCCTGGTCGGCATCCCGGCCGGAGCAGCGGGGTGGGGCGTCGTCCTGCTCTGCGGCGGCCCGGAAGGCTGGCTCTCCTCTGACCGTCTGACCGGCGTCCTCGGGTCGGCGCTCGTCGGTGGAGTCGTCCTCGCCGTGTACATCGGCATCCTGGCCCTGTTCCGAACCCCCGAACTCGCTCCGGCGCTCGCGCTCGGTCGGCGGTTCCTCCCCAAGCGCTAGCCCCCTGGTCGCGGAATACCCCGCGGCTACCATGGGTTTCATCCGACGGAATCAACGAGAGGAAGGCGCAATCGTGCGTCACGTCATCATCATCGGGTCGGGTCCTGCCGGCTACACGGCCGCCATCTACGCCGCCCGGGCCAACCTCGAGCCCCTCGTCGTCGCGAGCTCCGTCGAAGCCGGCGGCGACCTCATGAACACGACCGAGGTCGAGAACTTCCCCGGGTTCCCCGAGGGGATCCAGGGCCCCGACCTCATGGCCAAGATGCAGGCCCAGGCCGAGCGTTTCGGCGCCGAAGTGCTGTACGACGACGTCGTGTCGCTCGAGCTCGACGGGCCCGTGAAGAAGGTCACTCTGGGCAGCGGCAAGGTCGAAGAGGCCGTTTCGGTCATCTACGCCACCGGCTCGGCGTATCGCAAGCTCGGTCTCGAGGGTGAAGAGCGCCTCTCGGGCCACGGTGTCTCGTGGTGTGCCACCTGCGACGGGTTCTTCTTCCGCGACCGCACGATCGCCGTCGTCGGCGGCGGCGACTCCGCGATGGAAGAGGCCAACTTCCTCACCAAGTTCGCGTCGAAGGTGTACATCATCCACCGCAAGGACACGCTCCGGGCCTCGAAGATCATGCAGGAGCGCGCCTTCGCGAACCCGAAGATCGAGTTCATCTGGAACAGTGCCGTCGACGAGATCCTCGGCGCCGAGGCCGTGAGCGGTGTGCGTCTGCGCTCGACGGTCGATGACACGACCCGCGAGCTTCCCCTCGACGGCCTCTTCGTGGCGATCGGCAACGACCCGCGCACGCACCTCGTGCACGACAAGCTGCAGCTCACCGACCTGGGCACGATCTGGGTCGACGGGCGTTCGTCGCGCACGTCGGTCGAGGGCGTCTTCGCCGCCGGCGATGTGATCGACCCCACCTACCGCCAGGCGATCACCGCGGCCGGCAGCGGTACCGTGGCCGCCCTCGACGTGGAGCATTTCCTCGCGGCACGGGGCGAGGCCGGCGAGCCGGCCGTCGCGGACAGCCTCATCGAGGGTCTTCCCGACGCGGCCGTGGTCTGAGGAACAAATCGACGCCCACCGGCGTTTTCACTACTGACGCTCTCATTAAGGAGAAAAGCACATGACCGCCAAGGCGACGACCTCCGCGACCTTCGAGCAGGACGTCCTGCAGGCCGACGGACCCGTTCTCGTGGACTTCTGGGCCGAGTGGTGTGGACCGTGTCGCATGGTCGCCCCCGTGCTCGACGAGATCCAGTCCGAGAACTCGGGCAAGATCACCGTCCTCAAGTTGAACGTGGACGAGAACCCCGACCTCGCGATGAAGTACCAGATCACCTCCATCCCCGCGATGAAGGTGTTCCAGGGCGGTGAGGTCAAGACGACCATCATCGGCGCGAAGCCCAAGTACGCCCTCGAGCAGGACCTCGCACCGTTCATCGGCTGAGACTCTCGAACGCATCGAACCCCCGGCGCCGCGGCGTCGGGGGTTCGTCGCTTCCGGGCCATCCGCCCATTGACCCGACGGAGACCGGATGCCGCGTCCGCGGTGCCGGGGGAAAGGCGCAGCACGCTGTTGCTCCGACTGCTCGACCAAGTCCGTACGACCCTCACGCGGGGGCCGGCGGAGGACGCCCCGTTCCTTCGCCCCTCCTGAGGCCCTAGGACGCGTCGAGGCGCACGCTGGCATCCCAGCGCCGATGAGGCTCTTCGTCGCCCAGAATGCGCCACACAGCCCGTGTGAGCGGGGGATACTCGAGGGCGATCTGGCGCAGGACGCGGTAGTTGCGTGCACGGTTGGGCCGCTGGCCGCCGTTCTCGGCGATGTTGTCGGCACGAAGGGTCAGGACGACGAGCTCATCAACGCTCGGCAGGTCTTCCATGAAGTCCCAGGGATCTTCGCCACCGCGCAGGCGTTCGTGGATCAGCACCGCCAGCTCGTCGGATGCCTCTGCCCGCAGCAGTTCCAGACTCGCCCGTCGGGGCGGCTCTTGTTCGTTCGCGGTCACCAATCCAGCGTACGCGGGACTGGCGACACCGGGGCCTGAGATCAGCCCGTGTAGCCGTCCTCGCCCAGAGCGGCGAGGATGCGATTCAGGTCCTGAATGGTCGCGAAATCAATGCTGATCTGGCCTTTTCTGGCCGTCAATGACACTCGGACCTTCGTGTCGAGCCGATCCCCGAGACGTTCTGCGACGTCATCGAGGCCGGAGCGTCGCGAACCGGCCTTGGGCTTCTGGCGCGCGGGGGAGACCCCCGGCATCTTGGCGACCGCCTCCGCAGCGCGGACGGAAAGGTCCTCGTTGACGATCTTGTCGGCCAGCTTCTGCATCTCTTTCGGGTCTTCCAGCGAAAGGATGGCACGGGCGTGTCCGGCACTCAGAACGCCGGCGGCCACGCGCTGCTGCACGGGCACGGGCAGCTTGAGGAGACGGATGGTGTTGCTGATCTGAGGCCGCGATCGACCGATCCGGGTCGCAAGCTCCTCCTGGGTGATACCGAAGTCCTCGAGGAGCTGCTGGTACGCCGATGCCTCTTCGAGAGGATTGAGCTGCGAGCGGTGAAGGTTTTCGAGGAGCGCGTCACGAAGGAGATACTCGTCGTCGGTCTCTCGGACGACCGCCGGGATGGATTCGAGCCCGGCCTCACGGGAGGCGCGCGTGCGGCGCTCACCCATGATGAGCTCGTAGGTGCCATCGCCCTTGTCGCGAACGACCACGGGCTGCAGGACCCCGAACTCCCGCACCGAGTGCACGAGCTCCGCAAGATCCTCCGGGTCGAAGTGCGTGCGGGGCTGGCGCGGATTGGGGACGATCGACTTCGGGTCGATGTGGACGAGTCGAGCGCCGGGCACCGATACGAGGTCATCCGCCGGAGGCGCAGCATCCGTCTCCGGCTCCGCCGGCGAAGACACCTTCGCCGGTGCGCCCGGGAAGAACACGTCGACGGGACGTGCCTCCGACGCCTCAGCCGTGGGGATGAGGGCGCCGATACCGCGCCCGAGTCCGGTCCTCTTTGCCATCAGGAGCCCTTCGTCGTGGTGTCGCGGTTGACGATCTCGACCGCCGCCTCGCGGTAGGCAATGGCGCCCGCTGACTGGCCATCGTACGCGATGACGGTTTGACCGAAGCTCGGCGCCTCGGATACGCGAACGGAGCGCGGGATCACGGTACTGAGTACCTCGTCGGTGAAGTGCGAGCGAACCTCGTCCGCAACCTGTTGAGCGAGACGCGTACGTCCGTCGTACATCGTCAGCAGGATCGTGGAGACGTGAAGGGTCGGGTTGAGGTGCTTCTGAATCATCTGCACACTTCCCAGCAGCTGGCTCAGCCCCTCGAGTGCGTAGTACTCGCACTGGATGGGGATGAGCACCTCGTCGGCCGCGGTGAACGCGTTGATGGTGAGCAGACCGAGCGAGGGGGGACAGTCGATGATGACAAAGTCCAGATGGTTGCCGTCAATGGCGAGGTAGTCACGGAGCGCCCCACGAAGGCGGTGCTCACGAGCCACCTGCGATACCAGCTCGATCTCGGCGCCGGCGAGGTGGATGGTGCTGGGCGCACAGAGAAGGCTCTCCGACTCGGGGCTCGTCTGTACGATCTCTGCGAGCGGCACTTCGTTGATGAGAACGTCGTAGATGCTCGCCGTCTCAGCGTTGTGCGCGACCCCCAGAGCGGTGGATGCGTTCCCTTGGGGATCGAGATCGATCACCAAGACACGTGCCCCGATGGATGCCAGAGCGGCAGCAATGTTCACGGCGGTCGTCGTCTTGCCGACGCCACCCTTCTGGTTCGAGACCGTAAAGACGCGCGTACGTCCCGACAACTCGACCGTCACAGCCTCAAGTGCGCGGCGCCGCGCAGAGAGATCAGCGATCTCACGGGCGATGGGGGAGTCGAAGAACGAAGATGACGATGGCGTCTCGTCGGACTGTTTCACGTGAAACGTTCTCCCTTGCCGTCGCCGAACTCGCCCAGTCTACCCGCGGGCCGGTGACCTTGACGGACGACGATGAGGGTCTGTGGAGGCTCGCGAAGAGTGAAAGCTCGAACACGAAGCCGCGTTGGCGGACACCGCTGGACGGAGTGAGTCGGCGGTACCTACGGAGGCGCACGCTGCCTTGCGTGTGCCCGAGCGGAGCCTGAGCCTCTCTTCCTCCCGACCCTTGAGTTGAGGCGATGATCGCCTCGGTAGGCGTCCGCGAGAAGCCTGCTGCCCACTAATCGGCTCGGGCTCGAGGTTCACGTCGGACGCGAACGCGTCGCACGGCTGGTCGGGCTGATCGGGCTGATCGGGCTGATCGGGCTGATCGGGCTGATCGGACTGATCGGGGTGATCGGGCTGATCGGGCTGATCGGACTGATCGGGGTGATCGGGGTGTCGCATCGTTGGGAACGGCACGGCTGGAAGCCGGACAGCGCCTCGCACGAGGACCATGTCAAAGCGGCAGTTCACCGCGATCCGCCGAACCGGCTGTGGTTCTGCGACAACACCCAGCCTCGCGTGCGAGGCGGCTGGGCCTACTGCGCCGCCGTGATCGACGCGTTCAGCCGCCGGATTGTCGGCTGGTCGGTCTCGGACGCGATCACCACGGAATTCGTCGTCGACGCGCTCGCGATGGCCCGCTCGCGATGCCACCCCGACCCCGGGACCGTAGTCGACGCTGGCAGGGGAGCGCAGTACTTCTCCTGGCTCTTCGGTCACCGGCTCCGTCAGGCCGGGCTCTTCGGCTCGATGGGCAGAGTCGCCTCCCGCGTCGACAACGCTCTCATCGCGAGCTTCTGGTCAACGATGCAACACGAGCTCCTCGCCCGTACGAACGGGGAGTCCGTGGCGCAGCTCGCGTCAGCGATGTTCGAATGGATCGGGGCTTCCAAAACCCCCACCGCAGACACTCCGCCCTCAAACGCCTCAGCCCCACCGGCAACGAAGCCCTTCACACCCACCGCAACCGCGGCACGATCAACACAATCGACCCGTCGGGAAAGGCAGGTCAGGCTCACAGCCCACTCGATCCTCCGCGCACCACCCCCACCAGTCACCGCACACCATTCACTCGACTCTCCTCGCACCGCAGCCCCGATCCACTGCACCGACCCGCCGGTCTTTTCGCCCCGCAGCCCCGATCCGCCACTCCCAAACCACCGCCATCTCGTCACGCTGCAGCACTCGTTCACCGCAGACAGCACGGTGGACTCTCCTCACCTCGGGTCTCTGATGCACCACGCGCGGCGCGATGAAGTCCTCTCGCACTTCATGGCGGACTCGTCGCACACAGATGCCTGGAACCCTTTGCACCCCATCTGCGACACTGTTCCGACCGCACACTGGGACGCTTTCCTCCGCGAGCCCCTATTCACTTCCGCAGCTACTCCCGCCAGGCCGCACCCCGCTGCACCCTCTCGCTCCGTCCACATTGCGGCGCGCACCCCTGTCGCGCCGTGCACTCAGCCCCCTCCACGCGGGACCCTCAAAGCCAGTCCTGTCATGCTGCGACACGTCCACGCGAACGGTCGCGGTACTCACAGCCTCTTCACATCGCACGACCTCACCGCGGCGCATTCTCGGCGACCACCTAAGGTGAAGCCACATCCTGCTCCGCATCCGCGGACTGCGGCATGCGTTCAGCCGCTCACACGGCCGTGATCAAACAACCTTCGAGATGGCCCGTGTTTCACGTGAAACATTGCTGGTGACCCCCGAGCCCCCTCCAATGGGGATCAGGGCGGCACACCATAGCGCCCCCGGCGGGCTGTCCTTGCCTCCGTGCCCCAGACGGGTTGGGCTATTGCACCGCCAAGCAATCAGGCCCAGGGTGGTGCGACCTAGTCGTCACGTGAACAACGCCCCGCGCAAGGACGACTCCACGGAGGGGCCGTCTAGCCCCAATACACTGCTCGTGACTCCCACGTGGACTCGTCGGTCACGGCTCGCCGCTCGCCTACGTACCAGTTGCTCGCCACAGCTCCAAAGTATCCCCTGCGACGCGGATCAGCTCGTTTAGCACTGTGGCAGAGCCCACTCCGCGGTCACTCCCGAGAACAGGGTGGACACGGCAGTCGAAGCAGCCCCTTCACATCATTCGTCCGTCACCGCTGTCGTCGCCAAGCCTCACACTCATCGATTCACGGGGCGTAGGCACCAGCGAGTTTTGACGAGGCTCTGCCCACCTGCGCTTCGGACGGCGTTTCACGTGAAACATCACCACAAGCTCAGTGCGAGAGCGACGGAACGGGACCGTGCGCCGCCTGCACACACACAGAATCAGGTCACCAGCTTCGGTACGTCATCGTCCGGATGCCACCCAGCCGGGGGAGCACGCCTCACATACACGGCACGTCAACCGCAGCACTGTGACTTCTAGCCACTGGCCTACCCCGCTGCCTCTCGGCGCCGGGGCGACGCGGCGTGCGGAATCCGCGACACCTCGAGGCGTCTCGCCATGCGTGTCCCCGCGGCAACTCGATCCGGCGATTGGCATGCACACTCATCGTCGCGCGAGCTGTCTCGGAAGAGGCCCGACACCTCTGACGGTTCCTTGGTGCGGCCACGCAGTTTGAAGGGAACACGCATCTGCCGGGCACCAAGGATGTCGTCATCTCATAGATCCGCTCGGTCTCGCGCCGTACCGAGTTACTCAACTTCGCGTCGTTTCACGTGAAACATCACGAACGACACCTTGTTGGCCGGATCCGAAGGACGTCGTCATCTCATAGATCCGGTCAGTCTCGCGCCGTACTGAGTCACTCAGCTTCGCGTCGTTTCATGTGAAACATCACGACGAGCACTTGTTGGCCGGATCCGAAGGACGTCGTCATCTCATAGATCCGGTCAGTCTCGCGCCGTACCGAGTTACTCAACTCCGCGTCGTTTCACGTGAAACATCACGAACGACACCTTGTTGGCCGGATCCGAAGGACGTCGTCATCTCACTCATCCGATCGGTCTCGAACCGTACAGGTTCACTCAACTTCGCGCCGTTTCATGTGAAACATCAGCAAGCGCACCTTATTGAGTAGATGACCCCGCTGTCCGTGACCGCGACCTCGGTGAACGGACAGCATCCAGGATCAGTCCGCCCCCGACCGCAACCCGTCGCTCGGGGGTTGTCGGAAGCGCGGATCGGCAAGGGACACGCTCCACCGAGGCATGTCCGCGATAGAGGACATCCACCCCCGACCGAATCCTCAACCTGAGTCGATCAGAAGTCCACCGGCACGCAGTGGGGAACCGTGAACTGACGGCCGGACGCCTCGCTCAGGTTGCAGGCAACTCCCATCCAGCGGCGCATCCATTGATGCACTCCCGAACGTCGCGTTGCGCGACCACCCGCCCGCAACCCCCTGCATCCGAGCGTTGCCGAGGTCTACCTCACCCACGGGCCGTGCGCCGGGAAACTAGAGCAGGGGAGGGGTGCCGTGCGGCCTCGGATCCGATGCAACACGGCACGGTGTGATCCTTGAGGTGGTGACATGCCAGGCACTTACCCCAGCGCCAGTCGACTTCCGCGCAGACGACTCACATGCCGTGCAGAGTGGAAGAGCCGGAAGCGGAACCACGAGGGCAAACTGTCCGCTGGGAATGCGCGCCTCCCCTCACCACCGACGGCGAGCGAGGTGCCGACCGTGTGGTCATCACGCGTCACCCACT
Organism: Microbacterium testaceum; assembly: GCF_001476655.1. GTDB lineage: Bacteria > Actinomycetota > Actinomycetes > Actinomycetales > Microbacteriaceae > Microbacterium > Microbacterium testaceum_C. The sequence continues at coordinate 10,351 of NZ_LDRT01000124.1, forward strand.
TGCCTCGCGACGAACGCTTGCGTCAGCAGGGGACCCGTAACCCGAAGATCCTCCGTGACCTCTGTCGCGCTCAACGTTTCACGTGGAACATTCGTGGCGGTACCGCCACACCATCTGAAAGTGACAACCACGTCGACGGACGAGGCATCCCCCGCGGCTGATCACGCCGCCCACGCCCTAAGGGACTTCGGAGGAGAGCCATTCACGACTCGAGAATCCCGATCGCAAGTGCCGCGGGAACCTGATCGCTTCTCGTGTGAAACCACCCACGCATCCCATCTCCCCTCGCAGCCGGAGCCGGCCCGTACTCCGTCACGGAGACCCTCCGAAACTCAGCCAGGTATGAAGGCCAAACTTCGAGTTGTCGCGAAGCGCGAGTTCATACGGTGCGACCTGCGGACAGTCGAAGATGTGGGGCTACGACGACCGTCGCGGTGTGTGTGAACTCATCGCTGGAGACGGACCCTCACCTCTCCCAACGCTGCCGACTACCCGTTGCAGCGCAAGCGAGACGCTCTACTGACAGCCATCGTCTCGCTGGACCGCACACGACCGACCATCTCGCGCAGGGATCGCTCCGTCAAAACCGAAGGTCTGCCCACGCCAGCACGCGCGCACACAGCTCTCCGTCAGCGGGTGTGGGGGCGTGCCAACGGAGTCCCCGCACACCGCGTGAGATTCATCTGTCGATACAGGGGCCCACGCAAGTTCCGACCGAGTGTCTCTCGAAGCGCGCTACAGACAGGCGCCTATGAGACAGAAGAGGTGCGCGGCACCTGCCTTGCGCGAATTGTCTCTGATGATGCCGGCCCAACGACGTCACCATCCTTTCGACCCGGAGGGACTCCCCACCGCGCGCAGACTGCTCGAGGGGCACCGCGCGTTCAGAAACCTGACAACCCTGGAAGCGGGGGAGCGATCATGACGCACCCCGCCGTCTCTCACAGGAGTCTCATACCGACCTGTCCACGCAGCCGCTGTCCTCCCGTTCGGTCGCGCGCCCCGCACGACGCCAGCAACGACGACGCGGGCCAGACGGCAGAGCAGAATCTCCAGCCGAAGGTCCTGCCGACCTCAACGGGGGCGCTGTACCGGAGCGCATGTTCCACGTGAAACCCCCCGGCTGACGCGACAGACTCTTCTCGAGCCCACTTCGCCCGAGGCGCTGTCGGTGGTGAAGGTGCGGCGGACCATCACGCGACGGGGGGCACCGGAGCGACGCGCGACCTACGTCTCGGCCCGCACGCACATTCGCTGTCAGGAAGTGAGCGCGACGCGGCCGGGTGAGCTCCGGGGCGGGGGACACAGAACAATCCCGGGCCGTACGATCGCGGCGAGTCATAGGAACCTGCAACGATCACCCGATGGCCAGCGCGCACACAAGCCCAGCTCGCTCGACATGCACTCGTTCAACGACCTACACCGTCGTCAGCTCGCACGCGCCGCACGCGAGCGAACTCTTCCTGAGCGCTGCACAAGAGCAACCGGCAGCCTCGAGCTCCGCTCAATACCCGGTGCGATCGACCACAGGCCCTTCACCGTCTCGTCGCGGGTGTCGCGGGCGGAACTCGCTGCCAGAGTCTCCGCGGGTCGCGACACATCAAGCAACCTCCCGATGCTCCGCATTGATTTCGAACGCGGCACCCGGGTCGCCTCCGCGACACTCCGCCGGGAACCCGTTCTGGAGGTGCGCATGAGCGACGTCCGCCCATGTCGCTGCCTTCGAGCTCACAGCGCGGGCTCTCGGTCCTTGGGGGAGTGGCAGGGCCGCGCGGCGTTTCTCATCCACTGTTCCGCATAGAAAGGAACGAATCGAACCGTCGGAGACGTCCTCCGCCCCACGCAAATGCGTTCTCCCTCGTGCCGCGAATGAGCGAGTGCTGTCGGGGCTCTCGTCGCACCCTGCGGGCACGCGATGAGCAGCATGGGCGTTGAGACGCCCAGCGCGAGGGCGAGCGTCTGACGCGCCACCGAAGCACGACCGGCCCTCCCCGCACTCGCGGGATCGTAGGCAGCCCGGTGCTCCCCGCTGCGGCGTTCAGCGCGAATCTTCCCCTGCCCGTTCCACGTGAAACAATGCGCCCTCACCGGCACCCGCAGAAAACATAGCGAGCTTCTCTCCGTAGAAGCCGCGCGCATCCCTCCAACGGATTACGTGAGCCGACGCGAATCGCTTGCCCCTTACTGTTCGAAGCTCGACCGTCGCACAAGCGGCGGCACCATCTTTACTTTCCAGGGAGATAAGTAACTTGCGCTGGCCTTGAGGAAGGAACGAACGGGGCGATCCCGCAGATGGACACTGAGCCGTGCTGGAGCGCGCCTGAAACCATCCAGGACCCACGCCGCGCATCGGCCGCGGGGATCCTGCGCCGCGGCGAGGCGCGACCCGCGCCCCAGATCACGCATCTCAACGGAGTTCACGTGCAATGCCGGCCTCACGCCGCAAGAGGACACGAGCGGTTCTCCCCGCCCGCAGCCCCACCTGAACTCTTCTCTACCGGGCCCGTCGAGCCGAGCTGTCGCCTACGACGCACGACGCCAAGCGCACGACGGCGAGCCCCAGTCGGCTCAGACACCCTCAGGTCGTACGCGGCTGCTCTCACCGAGCAGGAACGTCAGCGCGACACCGTCGCCACGAACACACGCGTCGGTTCGTCCAGTTGACCCTCGCCGAGGACGTCGACACGGACGTCGGTCAGACCGAAGCGACGCACCTGTTTCGCCGCAGCGTCGATCTCCGCGGCCACATTCGCTCCCTTGAGGAGGACAAGCTTCCCACCCGGGCGGGCGAGCGGCGCGGTGAACGGCAGAAGGGTCCGCAGCGCACTCACGGCTCGTGCCGTGACGACGTCGAAGGATCGACCGCCCGTCCACTCCTCGCCGCGCATCCGTGCAACGGTCACGTTCGCGAGGCCGAGACTCTCGGCCTGTTCCGTGAGCCAGATCGTTCGCCGCTCCATCGGCTCGATGAGCGTCCACTCGACATCGGGGCGTGCGATCGCCAGCACGATCCCCGGAAGCCCCGCGCCCGAACCGATATCCGCCGCGCGCCCCTCGAACAACGGCGCAGCGACGGCGCTGTTCAGGATGTGCCGGGTCCACAGACGAGGAACCTCGAGCGGGCCGATCAGACCGCGCTCCTCCCCGTGCTCCGCGAGCGCCTGCGTGAAGCGTCGAGCGAGTTCCAGGCGATCGCCGAAGATCTCCGCGGCGGCAGCCGGCTCTGCCTCGAGCTGTGACGGCATCCGGTTGCTCAGCCGCGACGGAGGACGGTGTGGCGATCTGCACCCTCACCGAACGACTCGGATACGCACCCGCGCTCGGCAGCGATGTCATGGACGAGCTTGCGCTCGTAGCTCGACATGGCCGGGAGCGACGCCTGCGACGCACCTTCATCGAGACGCTCGATCGCGCGGTCGACGAGGTTCTCCAGCTGACGCTGGCGGGCCTCGCGCGATCCCCCCACATCGAGGATCAGACGAGAGAACCGGCCGGTCGCGTTCTGCACGGCCAGGCGAGTGAGCTCCTGGAGCGCCTGGACGGTGTCGGAGTGCGACAGCGACGAGAGGGCGCTCGCATCCTCGGCTTCGACTGACACGTAGGCGCGTCCCGCGCGCACATCCAGCGCCAGGTCGCCATCGATGTCGGCGATGTCCAGCAGGCCCTCGAGGAAGTCAGCGGCGATGTCGCCCTCTTGCTCGAGCTGCTCTTCGGTGGCGTCGTTCTGGTCCGTCGAGATCTGTTCGGACGTCGTCATGATGGTCTCCGGTCGTCAGGAGGAGGGATCGGATGCAGCGGCACCGGGGGCCGGTCGTGCAGGGGACCCCCCGGGCTTGCCGCCCTGCTGCTTCTTGGCGCGCTGCTTGCCCACCGGCTGCTGACGCTTGGGCTGTGCGGCGCGGGCACGCTCGGCTTCTTCAAGGAGACGCTGCTGCTCGGCACGGTACTTCTCGATGGGAACGACCTTGCCGCTGGAGTCGATCGCCTTGCCCTTGCGAGCGAGGCGCTCCTCCCGCGCCTTGGCGGCGTCCGATCCGGGAGTCGGCATCTCTCGGATGACGACGAACTGCTGAACCATCGTCCACAGGTTGCTGACGAACCAGTAGATGACGACACCGAGCGGGAAGAAGACACCCGAGAAGATGAAGGCCAGCGGCAGGATGTAGAGCATGATCTTCTGCATCTGGTACGCCTGACCGGTCTTGGCCTCGGGCGACAGGTTCTTCGAGATGATCTGCAGCTGGGTGAAGAACTGCGAACCGATCATGAGCACGACCAGCGTCAGAAGAATCGCGACGGTGACCTGCCCATCGGGCTGGCTCCACGCGGTGACCAGGTTGACGTGCATGGATGCCACGTCGAACAGGCGTGCGTCGTAGAACTCGGTCGTGAGTTCCGGCGTCAGCAGACCCACACCACCCACACCGCTCGCGGCGTGCTTCGACACATCGTTCAGAACGCTGAACAGCGCGAAGAAGATCGGCATCTGGACCAGGAGCGGGAGGCAGCTCGACACCGGGGTGGTGCCGTGCTTCTTGTACAGCGCCATGGTCTCGCGGCTCATCGCCTCGCGAGACAGCTGGTCGCGCTTGCCCTTGTACTTCTCCTGCACCTTGCGCAGTTCAGGAGCGATCTCCATCATCTTGCGTTGGCTCTTGATCTGCTTCACGAAGAGCGGGATCAGGGCGGCGCGCACGATGAGCACGAGACCGACGATCGACAGCACCCAGGTCAGGCCGGCTGCGGGCGCCATACCAAGCGCCGTGAACAGCGCGTGCCAGCCCACCAGCACGAGTTCGACCATCCACTTCAGTGGCCAGAGGATGGTCCCAATGAGATCGAATGGCACGATCAGTCCTTCCGGGAGGGCACGACGAAACCGTGCGGAGTGAGCTCATGACGGAAGTCGCGGTGAGGACGGACATCGTCGATGCCTCCCTGAGCCCAGGGATGACAGCGTGCGAGACGGGCCGCGGTCAGCGCGACACCCTTGACGAGTCCGTGCTGCTGCACGGCGCCTACCGAATAGGCGGAACAGGAGGGGTAGTACTTGCACACGTCGCCATAGACGTGCGAGATCGTCGCGCGATAGGCGTGCAACAACACGAGTCCGGCATTCCGGGGGAGAAGCGGGACGGATGCCATGACCGACGACCACTCCAGATGAGCGTTGCCGGTGGCAGAGGTGGGGAGCGTCGACGAACTCACGCGAAAGCCTTCCGTTGGAGACAACGGAGCACGTCGGATCGAAGCGACGCGTAGTCCGCGGTTGCCGAGGAAGGGAGTGCGCGGATCACGACCGAGGCGCCCCCGCGAACAGACGGGAGCGCCTCGGCGCACACCGCCTTGAGGCGGCGGCGAACGGTGTTGCGGGTTACCGCAGATCCGACCTGCTTGCTCACGATGAAGCCGAAACGGGCGGGCCCGTCTTCGTCGATGCTGCCGACGTACGTCACGGCGTGCGTTCCGGCGCACCGAGTGCCCCGACGGACGGTGGCTTTATAGTCCGATCCGCGGGTGAGTCGGTTCGGCTTCGCGAGCACTAGGTCGATCAGGCCGAGAGTTCGGTGCGGCCCTTGGCACGACGGGCCGCGAGGATGCCGCGGCCGGCGCGCGTGCGCATGCGGGCGCGGAAGCCGTGCTTCTTGGCGCGACGACGGTTGTTGGGCTGGAAGGTGCGCTTGCTCATGGGTCACTCCGGAGGTGGTGTCGCCCGATGCTCTTCTGCCGGGGACGTGGGGTCGGGACTGCCGTATAGGCATAAGTCAACCGACTAAGGCTACGTCGCGCGCGCCCTTAACTCAAACCGAGAAACCGACCGCCTATTATCCCCAGTCGTTGTCCACAGGCGTGGCAAAGACACGCGACAGCGTTCTACAGTGGATTTTGCTCCGGATGAGCCGCGAACTAGCGTGGCCCCGGAAGTTATCCACAGGTTCGACGCGACTCCGTCGGTCTGCCCGCGCGCCGAGATCCCGGAGGGGACATGTCATTGCACGAAGTACCGGATGTTCCTGTCTGGTCCGCCGTGCTCGACCGCCTTCTCGAGGATGAGCGCGTCACTCCGCAGCTCCACGGCTTCCTGAATCTGGCTGTTCCGCAGGGCGTCATGGGCGGAACCCTCTACCTCGACGTTCCCAACGACCTCACCGCGGCACAGATGAACAAGCGCATGCGGGCCCCCATTCTGGAGGCGCTGACGCAGGTCCAGGGAACGGACCCCGAGGTGAGCTCTTTCCGTGTCGTCGTAAACCCCGACCTCATCGACTCTCCGCGACCGTCGTCGACCGACGAGCGCACGGCACCCGCTTCCCCGAGCCGCTCCCTCATCCCCGAGCAGGCTCCCGAGCCGATCGTTCCGGCCTCTCGAAGCGACACCCGGTTGAACCCGAAGTACACGTTCGACAACTTCGTCATCGGTCAGTCCAACCGCTTCGCCCACGCCGCCGCCGTCGCCGTGGCGGAAGCGCCGGCGAAGGCCTACAACCCGCTCTTCATCTACGGCGACTCGGGGCTCGGTAAGACACACCTTCTCCACGCGATCGGTGACTACGCCGCGAGCATGTACGCCGGCATCCGTGTTCGGTATGTCTCGAGCGAAGAGTTCACGAACGACTTCATCAACTCGATCGCGAACAACCGCGGGTCGGCGTTCCAGGCTCGCTACCGCGATGTCGACATCCTGCTGATCGACGACATCCAGTTCCTCCAAGGGCGCGCCGAAACCCAAGAAGCCTTCTTCCATACGTTCAACACGCTGCACGACCACGACAAGCAGGTCGTGATCACGAGCGACCTGCCGCCCAAGCAGCTGACCGGCTTCGAAGATCGCATGCGGAGTCGCTTTGAATGGGGACTCATCACGGACGTGCAGGCGCCCGACCTGGAGACGCGCATCGCGATCCTCCGCAAGAAGGCGCAGAGCGAACGTCTCCTCATCCCGGACGACGTTCTGGAGTACATCGCCACGGTGGTGTCGTCGAACATCCGCGAGCTGGAGGGGGCGCTCATCCGCGTGTCCGCGTTCGCGAGCTTGAACCGCTCGACCCTGGACATGTCGCTCGCTCAGACCGTGCTGCGCGACATCATCGACCAGGACGACGCGAATGTCGTCTCGCCGACCGACATCATCACGGCGACGGCGCAGTACTTCAAACTCTCCGTCGACGACCTCTACGGATCCAGCCGATCGCAAGCGGTCGCTACCGCTCGGCAGATCGCGATGTACCTGTGCCGTGAGCGCACGAGCCTCTCCTTGCCGAAGATCGGCCAGCTGTTCGGCAACCGCGACCACACGACCGTCATGTACGCCTACAAGAAGATCAGCGACCTCATGAAGGAGCGTCGCTCGATCTTCAACCAGGTTTCCGAGATCACGAGCCAGCTCGGTCGTATGCGCTGAGCGCTCGCCTCCCGCCCCGGGCCCGTCCGCATCCGCGGTCGGGCCCATCGTCGTTTTCGGCCCTCAGATCGCCACTTCACCCTCCTGACGACGATATTTCGGTGGGTTCTACACAGTGTGGAAAACCTGTGGATAACTCGAAATCTCTGCGGATGAACTGTGCACGACGCGCGTTAACCTGTGGACGACCATCGGGTCGAACCTCGAGCCCGTCGTGTTAACTCCGCAGGCTCTCCGCAACGCGTCCACAGAGCCCAGGGACGTCGTTCCCTTCTGTTAACAGCGATCCGCGAAGTTATCCACACTCTCCACAGCTGTTAACAAGATGAAAGATCCCCTTTGAGTTAAGAGAGATTCGATGACCTTGGGGAGCGCAGGGACCTGCACCGGGGCCATCCCCGGCCGGGGGCTAGCATGGGTAAGCCATACCCGCCGTCAAGGGAGCGTCCGTGAAGTTCCACGTCAATCGCGATGTGTTCAGCGAAGCTGTCTCGTTCGTGGTCAAGCTCCTGCCCCAGCGCAATCCGCAGCCGATCCTGGCCGGTGTGCTCATCGAGGCGAATGAACAGGGGCTCACCCTCGCGGCATTCGACTACGAGGCATCCGCGCGAACGACCATCGAAGCCACGGTCGACGAGCCCGGCACGATCCTCGTCCACGGACGACTCCTCAGCGACATCGCGAGCCGGCTGCCGAACGCTCCGATTCAGATCGCGGTCGACGAAGACGGCGGGATCCTGCTCACCTGCGGGTCGGCGCGCTTCACGCTCGCCTCGATGCCCGTCCAGGAGTACCCCGCCATTCCCGAGGTCACCGGCGAGTCCGGCCTCGTGCCGGCGGACGAGTTCGCCACAGCCATCGCCCAGGTCGCTTTCGCGGCGTCGCGTGACGACGTCACGCCCGTCCTGACGGGCGTCCAGCTCGAGGTCACCGGGACGCGACTGAGCCTCGTCGCCACCGACCGTTATCGCGTCGCACTCCGCGAGATCCCGTGGGACGGCGGTCGGGCGGCATCCGACGAGACGACGTCCGCACTGGTTCCCGCTCGCACCCTTCAGGAGGTCGGGAAGACCTTCGCGCACGGCGGCGACATCTCCATCGCCTTCTCCGGATCGGGCGACCGCGAGATCATCGCTTTCACCGCGGCCAACAAGACCGTGACCTCGCTCCTCATCAAGGGCAACTTCCCGCCCGTGCGTCGGCTCTTCCCCGAGCAGACCGAGCACCACAGCGTGGTCAACACCGCCGAGCTCGCCGAGGCCGTCCGCCGTGTGGCGCTCGTGCTCGATCGTTCGGCTCCGCTGCGCTTCACCTTCGGCGCCGACGGTGTGTCGATGGATGCGTCCGGTACCGAACAGGCACGCGCCACCGAGACGGTGGATGCCACCCTCGTCGGCGACGAGGTCACGCTGGGACTCAACCCCCAGTACCTGCTCGAGTCGCTCGGCGCGGTGCGCAGCGAGTTCACGCGCATCACGTTCACCTCGAGCGACAATGCGAACAAGCTCAGCCCCGTTCTGGTCACCCCGCAGACCTCGGTCGACAAGGGCGGCGAGGGCACCTTCAAGTACCTCCTCCAGCCCAACCTCCTGCTTCGCTGAGGTCGGGCCCCGTCTCGATGTCGGAGGCGGCCGGTAGTCTGACTCGGTGATCGTGGAGCAGCTGGGACTGAAGGATTTCCGCAATTACGCGGAAGTCGACGTCTCGCTCGCCACCGGCGCCAACGTGTTCGTCGGACGCAACGGCCAGGGTAAGACGAACCTCGTCGAGGCCGTGGCCTACTTGGCCACCCTGGGGTCGCATCGTGTTTCCAGCGACGCGCCGATGGTGAAAGACGGGGCGGATGCCGCCATCGTCCGCGCGCGACTCGCCCACGGGGAACGCAGCGTGCTGCTCGAACTGCAGCTCAATCGCCAGGGATCGAACCGCGCGCGGGTGAACGGTGTCAACGTGCGCACGGCAGAGCTCCCGCGTTACGCCCAGGTGGTGCTCTTCGCCCCCGAGGATCTTCAGATCGTGCGCGGCGACCCGTCGGCCCGGCGTCGCTTCGCCGATCAGCTGATCATCCAGCGCACCCCGCGTATGGCTGGGGTCGTCGCCGATTACGACCGGGTCCTGCGTCAGCGCACCGCGCTCCTGAAGTCCGCGCGGGCGCGGGGTGTCCGCGGAGATGCACTCGGGACCCTCGACGTCTGGGACGACAAGCTCGTCACCCTCGGAACGGAACTCATCGAGGCGCGATTGGCGCTGGCATCCGATCTGTCCGATTCCGTCGCCCGGGCCTACGCGGCCATCGCAGGCGCCGAGCACGAGCCCCGTCTGGAGTGGGCTCTCTCCGTCGGCGGCGGCGACCCCGAAGAGGGGGATGCGGCGACGGCGGTGGCGGGCGGTCCTCTTTCGGAGCAGTTCCGCGCGGCACTGGCGGCGCGGCGATCGGCCGAGCTCGAACGCGGGCTCACGCTGGTCGGTCCTCATCGCGACGATCTGGTCCTCCGCGTGCGCAGCCTTCCGGTGAAGGGTTACGCCTCGCATGGCGAGTCCTGGTCTGTGGCGCTGGCTCTCCGGCTGGCCTCGGCGGAGCTGCTGCGCGCCGAATCCCGACTGGGCGACCCCGTGCTCATCCTCGACGACGTGTTCGCGGAACTCGACGCGGGGCGACGAGCTCGCCTCGCCGAGCTGGTCGGGGGCTACGAGCAGGTCATCGTCACCTCCGCTGTCGAAGAAGACGTGCCCGATGCTCTTCGAGCCCACGTGGTCCGTGTCGAGGCGGGGCAGATCGCGACGGTCGACGATGAGTGACGAGGCCGAACTGCCCGAGACGATGGCGACCTACCTGCGTCTGCGGGGCCTCGAGCCGTCGCCGTTCCGCACGAAGAGGCGTCGCCGGAGAACCGACGACGACGAGAACGCCCCGTTCTCTCCGGGACGCGACCCGCGCGGACTCGGAGACGTCCTCGCGAACCTCACGCAGTCGGCGGGCTGGGAACCGCAGCTCGCTCGCGAAGATCTCGTGCGCACCTGGCACGATGTCGCGGGCGCGGACACGGCCGCTCACACCCGGCCGGTGGCTCTGGATGCCGGCACCCTGACCATTCAGGCGGACTCCACGGCGTGGGCGAAACAGCTTCAGCTCATGCGTGCGCAGATCCTCTCCGAGATCCTGAGACGCTTCCCGGAAGCGGGCGTGGAGGCGATCCGCTTCGTGGGGCCGGACGTCCCCTCTTGGAAATGGGGGCCCAGAGCCGTTCCAGGCCGCGGCCCGCGCGATACCTACGGCTAGGCCATGGTCGATCCCGCCCCGACCCGATTTATCCCCGTGTAGGGGCGTACACGCCATTTCTCGGGGTCTCGCGCGATAGGATGGAAGCTCCGAGAACCGATCTGGAGCGCGCGTACCCATGACGTCCGAAAACCCCGACAGCGTTTCCGAGGAACCCGAAGCACCCTCCGTCAAGGTTCCCAACGAGTACGGGGCCGACGCCATCCAGGTGCTCGAGGGTCTCGAGGCCGTTCGCAAACGTCCCGGCATGTACATCGGCTCCACCGGTGAGCGCGGCCTCCATCACCTCGTGCAAGAGATCGTCGACAACTCCGTCGACGAGGCTCTCGCCGGCTACTGCGACACGATCGACGTCACGATCCTCAGTGACGGCGCGGTGCGCGTGATCGACAACGGCCGCGGCATCCCGGTCGACATGCACCGCACCGAGGGCAAGTCCACGGTCGAGGTCGTGCTGACCGTGCTGCACGCCGGCGGCAAGTTCGGCGGCGGCGGTTACGCCGTCTCCGGCGGTCTGCACGGTGTCGGTTCGTCGGTCGTGAACGCGTTGTCGACCCGCCTCGAGGTCGAGGTCAAGCGACAGGGGCACGTCTGGCGCCAGTCCTTCCGCGACGGGGGAACCCCCCTCGCCCCCCTCGCCCAGGGCGAAGAGAGCGATCAGACGGGAACGACGATCACGTTCTGGCCGGATGCCACGATCTTCGACACCATCGACTTCGACTACGACACGCTGCGTACCCGCTTCCAGCAGATGGCGTTCTTGAACAAGGGCCTGCGCATCAGCCTTCGTGACGAGCGTCCCCAGTCGGTCGTCGTCGAGGGAGAGCCGGGTGAAGAGGTCACCGCGGCGCGTCATGACTCGTTTTTGTACGAGCGCGGCCTCGTCGACTACGTCGAGCACCTCAACCGCGTCCGCAAGGCCGATGTGGTCAACGACGAGATCATCGAGGTCGAGTCCGAGGACACCGAGCGCCACATCGCGCTCGAGCTCGCGATGCAGTGGACGACGGCGTACACCGAGAACGTCTTCACGTACGCCAACACCATCAACACGCATGAGGGCGGCACCCACGAAGAAGGGTTTCGTGCCGCGCTGACCACGCTGGTCAACCGCTACGCCCGCGCGAACAACCTCTTGAAAGAGAAGGACGACAACCTCACGGGTGACGACATCCGCGAGGGCCTCACCGCCGTCATCTCGGTGAAGCTGTCCGAGCCGCAGTTCGAGGGCCAGACGAAGACCAAGCTCGGCAACACCGAGGCCCGCGCCTTCGTGCAGAAAGTCGTCGGCGACAAGCTCGGCGACTGGTTCGACCGCAACCCCGGCCAGGCGAAGAACATCATCCGCAAGGCGATCGACGCGGCCACCGCGCGTCTGGCCGCGCGCAAGGCGCGCGAGACCGCTCGCCGTAAGAGCGTCTTCGAGTCGGCCGCGATGCCCGACAAGCTCAAGGACTGCACCTCGAAGGATCCCTCGATCAGCGAGATCTTCCTCGTCGAGGGTGACTCCGCCGGCGGTTCGGCCGTGCAGGGCCGTGATCCGCACACGCAGGCGATCCTCGCGCTGCGCGGCAAGATCCTGAACGTCGAGCGCGCACGCCTCGATCGTGCCCTGGGCAACAAAGAGGTCCAGGCCATGATCCAGGCCTTCGGCACGGGCATCGGCGAAGACTTCGACATGTCCAAGGCGCGGTACCACAAGATCGTGTTGATGGCCGATGCCGATGTCGACGGGCAGCACATCACGACGCTGCTGCTGACCCTGCTGTTCCGCTACATGCGCGGACTCATCGAGGCCGGCTTCGTCTACCTCGCTCAGCCGCCGCTGTACCGCCTGAAGTGGTCCAACCACCCGCACGAGTACGCGTACAGCGACCGCGAGCGGGATGCGATGCTCGTCGACGGCCAGGCCGCCGGTCGCCGCATCCCGAAAGACAACGGCATCCAGCGCTACAAGGGTCTCGGTGAGATGAACGACCACGAGCTCTGGGAGACCACGATGGACCCGGAGACGCGCACGCTGAAGCAGGTCACGATCGACGACGCGGCCGCCGCCGACGAGATCTTCTCGGTCCTCATGGGAGAAGACGTCGAGTCGCGGCGCAGCTTCATCCAGCGCAACGCCAAGGACGTCCGCTTCCTCGACATCTGATCTCGTCGCCCCGCGACACTCCACGACGACGATCGACGACGCACTACGAAACTGAGAAGACATGGCTGACGACATCGTGGTCTTAGACACATCTTACGCTGCCGACGAGCCTCCGCCGGTAGAGTGGTTGGAT
>NZ_LDRT01000125.1 GCF_001476655.1 Microbacterium testaceum
GGGCTGAGGCGGCGCGGGGCTGAGGCGGCGCGGGGCTGAGGCCGCGGGTGCCAGGGCGCGGGCGTGGCGCTCGCGCCGGGCGGCCCGCGGTCGAGCGTGATGCTCGCGCCGGGCCGGCCTGCGGTCGAGCGTGGCGCTTGCGCCTGGCTGGCCGATGGTCCCGCGTGTGCTCAGCCCGCAGGGATCGCGACCGATGGACCCGCGGCCTGGACGAAGCGCGCCGCACCCGCGACGCACGCGTACCCGCGGCAGGTCGTGACCGCCACGGGAGCGCGGCGGGGGAGGGTGACCCCCAGCAGGTCGCCGTCGTAATCGACGTCGGGCTGCAGGAGGACGCCGCAGCGCGACTTGCGCAGCGTCTTCGTCCAGCCCGAGTACTGCGCGCGCAGGTCGGCGGAACGCCCCGCCGCGATCACCAGCACGTGCTGCTGCGTCATCGTGAGCAGGCTGGCGAGCGACTGATCGGCGTCCTCGAAGGACTCGGCGTCGTCGACGAGGATCACGACAGGTCCCCGCTCCAGGCGCACGGATGCCACGAGCGCGGGGATCTCGTCGGCACCCACGACCACTCGGTCGAGGTCGGCCGTGGCCAACGGCGAGCGGCGACCGCAGACGCCCCACACGGTCACCGGGGTCGTGGCATCCGGAGTCGTCCGCAGCGCCTGCGCGATCGCGAGGAGAAGGGTCGACTTGCCCGAGCGTGCGGGGCCGGCGACGAGGACGTGCTCTCCGTCGTACACCTCGAGGAAGGCGGGGGCGAGGTCGACCTCGGCGATCCCGATCGGGATGCGCCACGGCTCCCCGCTCAGGTCGGCCGTGGCGCCGAGATCGGCGATCCCGACCTGGTCGGGGAGGCGGCCGACGACGGGAGCCTTCGCGGCGGTTCCGGCGTAGGTCGCCTTGACCTGGGCGACCGCGTCCGCCAGCGAGCCGCCCGGGGTGGCCACGTGCGCCTGCCGCGCGGTCTCGGCGAGCACGCAGCGCCCCGGGACGGAGGCCGGGGCGTCCTTGGGGCGCAGGCCCGCCGAGGTGTAGTCGTACGGGTCGGCGAGGCGGAACATCCACTTCTGCGTGGTCACCTCGTCGATCGCCGAGGGAACCGCCTTCGCGCGCGTCGTGGACACGGCGAAGTGCAGGCCCAGCTCGGGGCCGTCGGCATACGCGCGGTACAGGCCGTCGAGGAGCTGTTGGCCCTCGTGGTCCTGGAACTCGTCACGGAGCGCGGCGAGGCCGTCGATGAGCACGATCGCGCGCCGACGCTGCCCTTCGTCGGCGCGACGGCGTTCGAGGTCGGCGCGGAGATGGCGGAGGAACCGCGCCTGCTGTTCGCGCGCGCCGCCTCCGGCGCCGACGTACGCCACGGTGTGGGGGAGGTCCGCGAGGGGAGCGAGGTCGCGGGCACCGGCGTCGAGGACGAGGATGTCGAGGTCGTCGGGGTGAGACTCGGCCGCGAGAGCGAGAGCGATCGACGACAGCGCGGTGCTGGTGCCGCTGCCCGGGATGCCGACCGCGAGGAGGTTGCCCCGCGTCAGGTTCCACCCGGCGGCGACCTGGCGCTGGCTGTCCGGTTCGTCGGCCAGGGCGAAGAAGACCTCGGTGCCCTGGACGCCGCCGACGGCGGTGACGCCCGCGCCGGCATTCACGCGGGCGGTGGTGTCGTCGTCGAAGCCGGCCAGGCGGACGCGGGAACCCAGCGCCTCGGGCCACACGGGACGCGGAGCGGCGATGCCCGCCTCGTCGGCGGCGGCGCGGATGGCGTCGATGACCACGTCGAGGTCGGTCGCGGACTCGTCCACCACGGTCGTCCGCGGTGCGGGGGCGATTCCCGAGAACGTGACCGGTTGCAACTCGACGGCCTCGACGACCGCACGCTCGGACTGACCGGTCACCAGGGCCGTCTGCACGGGAGCGATGTCGTCTTGCCCGCGCTTGATGTAGGCACGGCCGCGCTGGGCGCGACCGATGGCGGATGCCGCCGGCACACCGATGACGTTGTTGGAGTCGTCGCGACTCTGCACGCGCAGCGCGACGCGAAGGTTGGTGTTCGCGAGGATGTCGTCGTTGACGACACCCGCGGGACGCTGCGTCGCCAGGATCATGTGGACGCCGAGCGTGCGTCCGACGGCCGCGACACTGACGAGCGAGGACAAAACGTCGGGGAAGTCCTTGGCGAGCATGGCGAACTCGTCGACGACGAGCAGCAGGCGCGGCATCGGCTCGGCCGGCTTGGTCGCGAGGTACGCGTCGAGGTTGTCGACCCCTTCTCCGGCGGCCGCGAAGATGCGCTGACGCCGTCGCATCTCGGCCTCGAGGGAGCGCAACGCGCGATCGGCGAGCTGCTCGTCGAGGTTGCTGATCGTGCCGATCGTGTGGGGCAGTCGTTCACAGGCGGCGAAGGCGGCGCCGCCCTTGAAGTCGATGAGGATGAAGCTCAGCCGGGTGGGGTCGTTGCGCAGGGCGAGGCCCGCGACGAGGGAGCGAAGGAACTCGCTCTTTCCCGAGCCGGTGGTGCCGCCGACGAGGCCGTGCGGCCCGTCGTGCACGAGGTCGAGTTCCACCGTGCCGCCCTCACCCATGCCGATGGGAGCGGTGATGCCCCGGGCGCTGGCCCAGAGGTCGCGGACCGAGGCCGCGTTCACCTCGTCGATGCCCAGGAGCGGGGGAAGGCGGACGAGCCCGGGAAGTGCGGCTCCCGGCACCACGAGCTCGGGGTCGTCGAAACGCGCCACGTCCCGAGCCCCTGCGGCGGCGGTGTCGACGTCGATCCCGGCGAGGATGACATCGTCGACCGTCACGAGGTCTCCGGGACGGGTGACCGTGGCTGCGGCATCCGGGGCGACACGCACCACGACGGTGCAGGCAGCCGGGAGTTGCTCTTCCGACGAGGCGATGACGATGCCCGAGACCTGCACGCCCTGGCGGTCGCGCGAGAGAGCGGTCGTCCCGTCCGGCCGACCGTGGCCGAGCAGCTCGCGCGCGGGGGCGTTA
Organism: Microbacterium testaceum; assembly: GCF_001476655.1. Lineage (GTDB taxonomy): Bacteria > Actinomycetota > Actinomycetes > Actinomycetales > Microbacteriaceae > Microbacterium > Microbacterium testaceum_C. Next base: position 2,989 of record NZ_LDRT01000125.1, read on the forward strand.
CGCCCCTCGGTGAGCACGTCGGAGTCCAGCACGAGCAGAACGGCGGCCGTCGGGATGTCGTGGATGCCATCGCGCAGGCCCCGGAGCAGGTCGGTGCTGCGCTCGCGGTTGTCGGACATCCAGCGTTCCTGGGTGCCGGTGCCCTGTCGACGCGTGTGGGGGAGCCAGCCGGCCCACGCCCATTCGGGCGCACGGCCCGCGTCGCAGAAGACCCCGACGGTCAGATCGGCGGGACCGACGTGGACGCCGGCTTGGAGGACGAGGCTCCGGGCCAGCGCCAGGGCGCCGTCGCGGTCGCCGACGATCCCCACGACGCCGCCGGCGGTGAGGTCGATCTCCACCGGCGCGGACGGGATGGTGGCGGAATCGAGGATCTCTCGCACGTCGTCCTCGAGTCGGGTGCTGGAGCGCTCGTCGATGGCGGGTCGCCAGGGGACGTCCCCGATGCCGGCGTGCAGGGCGAGAAGGTCGGGGGAACTCGCGCGCCGCTGCCACAGGGTGGTCGCGGGAATCGCGGCGCGCCGGAGGGTGGTGGCCGGATCGGGAATGGCATCCATTCTCCGGGCCTTCTCGGCCTGCCCGGCCGACGCGATGTCGTCGCGCAGCGTCTGCAGAGCCTCGGCGAAACGCTCGTCTTCTTCTTTGACGTTCCTCGTGTGGCGGCGCTTCTGCTCGAACCACACCCCGACGCCCAGGACCGGGCTGAGCGCGGCGAACATCGCGTACCGCGCGTCCCCGAGGATGAGAACCATCACGAACGCCAGGACCAGGGGAGCGGCCACCGTGATGATGCTGAACTTCGACGCGGGAGGCACGTCTTTGCGCGTCGGCGGCGTGATCGGGTCGGGCTCGGGTGGGCGCCCCGGACGCGGCGGACGGTTGAAGGGGGCCGTCGCTGCGGGGGTGATGTTGTGGAGCGATCCGGGTTCGGGGGCGCCGGCCTCGACGATCGAGGGGCGGAGGAGGACGCTGGTGCCTCCCGCGATGACGAACGCCGGGCCCTCGACCACGGTCCCGCCCTCGCCCGCCTCCGTTCCCTCGACCAGGGTGCCGTTGGTGGAGCCACGGTCATCGACGCGCAGACCGTCCTCGTCGCGGACGGCGGAGAAGTGCTCCCACGAAGCGCTCGTGGTCGGCAGCATCAGGTCGGCCTGGGGGGAACGACCCGCGACGAGAGCGCGCCCGCGGGGGACGTCGACGACCGGCCCGGCGTGAAGTCCCCCGGACAGCGTCGCCGTCCAGTCCGTCGCCGGTCGGGGGCGGCGCGGTTCCGAAAGGGCGATGCGGGTGCCCTCGAGGAGGAGAACCTCGGTCAGCTCGGTGGAGGCCGGATGCCGCTGCGCGTCGACGGAGACGAGGGTCTCGGGCGCGAGATCGCGTCCGGTCGCCGCCGAGATCAGTTCGGCCAGGGTGGCCTGCGTGCGGTGACGAGCGAGGTCGACCACCTGCTCGTCTTCGTCGATCGCGATCAGCAGACGCATCGGAGCCTCCGGGAGGGAATCAGTCGGTCTGTCCGGCGAACCACACCAGCGGTGCGGTCGTATCGGTCGACAGGGGGCGCAGGCCCAGGTTCTGGTCCGCCGAGTACAGCGGAGCGATCGCCGGGACCAACGCGGTGGACCGGGCGCCGTCGAGCGCGGGACCGGCGATGCCATCGCCCGCCCCTGCCGACAGCGTGCTCAGGGCCGAGGCCACCGTCGAGGGGGTGGTGCTGTTCGCCGAAGCGGCGGCGAGGGCCAGGAGCACGGCGGCGTCGTGGCTGCGCGAGTCGGCGAGACCGGCGACCGAGGCGAAGGAACGGTCCTCGAAGAGGGTCGTGGCCGTGGAGTCGTCGGCGACGACGCGCACCCCCGCGAGGAACGCCGACATCGCGCGCCCGTCGGCGTCGGAGGACAGTGCGACCGTGTCGCTCCATCCGGCACCGACCGTGGTCAGCTCCGTCGACAGGGTGCCCCCGGCGCTGACGAGGGCCTCCGAGAACGCCGGCGACGTGGCTTCGGGGGTGACCACGATCGGAAGGTCGGCGTCCTCGCTCTGCAGGAGCTGGACGACGCTGGCCTGCGTGGTCGCGGGGCCGTTGACGAGGACGGCGTCGAGGGGACGCGATCCCCGCGCCGCAGCGACGGCGGCGCGGAAGGCCTCGACGTCGCCGCCCGCGGAGAAGGGGACGACCGCCGCGGGGGAGAGCCCGGTGGGGGTGCCGTAGCCGGCGTCCACCAGCAGGACCGAGGAAGCGCCCTTCAGCGCCGCCGGGAGCGCCGCGCCGATCGCGTCGGTCGTGGGACCGGTGAGCCAGACGCCGTCGCCGGCGAGGGAGCCGTCCGTGGCGTAGGGCAGGACGGCGGGGACCCCGGCTGTGCGGGCGACCTCGACCGCGCCGCTGACGTGCGATCCGCTCGTGGCGACGACGATGCCCGATACCCCGTCGTCGACGAGCTGCTGCGCGGCCGCCCGCGCCCCGTCGACCGTGCCCTTGTCATCGACGGCGCGGACGGTGACCGGGTGGCCTCCGAGCGCGAGCCGTCGAGCGGCCACGACCGCTCCGTTCGCGGCGTCCTTCCACTCCGCGCCCTCGCCGGGCGCGGAGGAGAGGGAGACGATCACGCCGATGGTCAGATCGTCGGGGACCGGTGCCGAGATCGCCACCGGGACCGATCCGACCGCCTGCGCTTCGGTGGGGCGGGTGAGCGACCAGGTCGTGAAGCCCGCGGCCACGAGGACGACGACCGCTCCCGCGGCGATCAGGGCGACGCTGCGACGCTTCATTTGCCGTCTCCGATCCGGAAGGTGTAGACCGTCTGCGTCGCGGCACCGGCGGGGGCGTCGATGTGGAACGGCGGCAGCTTGCCCCCGGCCTCGAGGGAGGCCTGGGTCTGCGCCTGCTGGAGGAGGATGCCCGCGACGTCCTGCGAGCGCACGTTGGCGTACCCCTGCGCCTGCTGGGAGGCGAGGGCGAGCTGCACGTCGGCCGTGTCGACCTTGGCGGCGCTGGTGACCATCGATCCGAGCAGGCCGGACCCGTTGACCCGGCGGTCGCCGAGGTCGAGGAGCACCTTGTTCAGATCGGCCTGCAGCAGCGAGGACGCGCCGTCGGTGTCGCGGGTCGCCGCCCCGATGCTCGACGAGATCGTCGACAGCGACGACAGGGTCTGCGAAGAGACGCTCTGCGAGATGGCCTGACCGGCCGCGGCGAGATCGTCGCGCTGCGACTCCACGGTCTTCTTGCCGCTTTCGGCGATGTCCGCCGAGGTCGAGGTGAGACCGGCCACCGAGCGATCGAACATGGCGCCGATCGTCGCGGCATCGGTCTTCCCCCGCGCCGAGATGACGCGCACCTGCTCTTCGATCAGGGCCGAGACCTTCTTGGCCGCCTCGGTATCGGCGTCGGCGAAGGCGCGCTCGATGCTCGGGCCGAGGCCGTCCTGCTGCTTCTTCAGCGTGCTGATGCGCTGGCCGAGCTCGCTGCTCTGGGAGGCGAGCGCGTCCGTCGACTCGGAAAGCGACGCGACCAGCGCGGTGAGGTTCTGGTCGCCACCGGACGCGGCGGAACCGATACGGCCCACGGCGTCGCGGACGGTCGAGGTCTGGTCGAGCAGACCGGAGATGGCGGTGCCGAGCTGCCCGTCGGAGCTCGTCTGCTCGATCACGCTCTTCCACGCCTGCGTGTCGTCGGTCAGACGGTCCAGGAGCGGGGCGGAGTAGCCCTCCGGGGTCTGGAGGGCGGCACCCCGGCAGCCGTCCGAGGTGATGTACGCGCGGAGGCGGTCGACGTAGTCGAGCGAGGGGCCGATGACGATGGGGCCGGAGAACGAGCGCTCGCCGGAGCCGTCGCCGGTGGTGCCTCCGCCGCCGGTGTTCCCGCCGTCGGAATCGCCGCCGCCGGTGCTCCCTCCGCCCGTGTTCCCGCCGCCGGTGTTCCCGCCGCCGGTGTTCCCGCCGCCGGTGTTCCCCCCGAGGTCGAGGAGCGTGCACAGCTTGTCGGCGAGGCGGGCGGCCTGCTCGCGAATCGTTCCGGGCTGGTCGGTCGAGCCGAGCTGGTCGCGCGCGGCTCCGGCGATCTGGTTCACGGTGGACAGTGCCGCATTCAGCGACCCCAGCGAAGCCGAGAGGGAGTCGAGCGCCGTGCCGACCTCGCCGAGCGACTGCGGAACCGATCCGTCGGGAAGACCGTCGGTGACCTTCTTCGTCGCGGCCTGGACGGCCTCGATCGCGGCGGAGGTCTGGTCGAACTGCGTGACGACGGATGCCATGAGCTCGGGCTTGAGGGAGTCCACGAGCTCACGTCCGTCGACGACCAACTGCGCGAGAGTGGCGGTGACCTCGCCCTGCGCGCTGAACAGGGCGCACGTGGTCGACGGGTTCTGGCAGGACTCGGCGCTGGGCTTGTCGGGGCCGATGGTCTGACGCAGAGCGTTCTGCACCTCGCCCTTGCAGTCGTCGGCGGCGGAGGCGTAGTTGTCGAGCTCGACGGCGAGACGCTGGATGTTGCCGTAGACGGTGTTCGCTTCGCCCGGGATGGTCGAGCTCGTCGAGCACCCGGAGCCGGTCTGCGTCGACGGCGGCGGTGGGGCGGTCGTGTCGCCCAGCATGCCGTCGACGGCCGACAGGGCGCCGCCGAGCTGCTGCAGGACGGCGGAGTTGGTGCTGTTGACCGTGCTCGACAGGTCGGACTGCAGACCCGTCAGCTGAGCGGTGAGGCCGCGCATCGTCGTCCCCAGCGAGGTGGTGCTGTCGGCGAGTTCGCGCGCGGTGCGCACGCCCAGGGTGTCGGCGGTGCTCTCGAGGTTCGTCCGCACCTCGGTGATGGTCGTCCCGGCGCGACCCAGGACGTCGTTGACCGCGGCCACGACCTCAATCGTGCGCCGCTGGAGGGCGAGCTGGGAGGTGGGATCGTCGTTGAACGCCGCGTCGAGGACGCCGCCGATCGATGCGTCGGTCGAGATCCCGGGCTGGACGGCGATGTCGAACGCCGGCACCGAGAAGTCGTCGACGTCGGCGACGAGCGTGAGGGTGCTGCTCGCGCGCCCGGAGGGCGGGGCGAGCAGCGATGCCCACTGCACCACCGCGTCGCCGTCGTCGGACCGGCTCAGTACGCCGTTCGTCACAGCGGAGTCGGTGTCGGAGTCGATCACCACTCGGCTCGGGGCGACCCCGCCGAGCACGGTCGACGCAGCGATCGTGAGGGGGGCTCCCACGAGCGCCTCGCGCGTGCGCGACTGTCCTGCCGCGTCGTAGGTGAGCTGCTGAGGCTTGACCGTCAGGTTCTCGACGGTGACGTCGATCTCGACGCGACCGGAGTACCCCTTCAGGTCGCTCAGGTCCGTACCGCTGGAGTCTGCGGTGCGGTACGAGGTGCGGATGCGCACCGGGATGTCGTCGGCGACGTTGGCGGGGGTGAAAGTCGCCGACTCGCTGCTCGTCTCGGAGGGCGAGCTCCCGATCGCGATGGTCGTCGAGGTGACGCTCTGGATCGCGGCATCGGTCGTGACCCCCACCGAGACCGACTGCAGCAGGCGGGTCGGCGTGATCTCCGCTTGGCCGTTCGTGCACGCCGTCACCGTGACGAGTGCCCCGACGGCGACCATCGCGGCGATGACGCGCGGCAGAGCGCGCCTCGTCTTCACAGAATTCCCCACTGACATCCGTCCCCCTTGATCCCCGTCCGGTAGCCAAGGTGGATCGTAGTCGGTGCCCGCGACATTGCCTCATCCGCGGCCCGCGCTTGACATCCGACGCGTGCTCGGTAGAGACCTCCGAGGAGGGGACGCCGCGTCTCTCGAAACGATTCGACAGGCGTCTGCGCGACCACTAGCATCGTCGGGTGACCTCTTCGACATCCTCGAGAGGTGCGGCGATGCGGGCGCTCCTTTCTCTCGCCATCGGCAGTTTCGGCATCGGTATGACCGAGTTCGTCGTCATGGGCCTTCTGCCCAACATCGCGCGCGAACTCGTCCCGACCGCGTGGGCCTCCTCGCCCGACGACGCGATCGCCCAAGCGGGCTGGCTCGTGTCGCTCTACGCGCTCGGCGTGGTCGTCGGGGCTCCGACGATCGCGGGATCCGTCGCGCGCTTCCCCCGGCACCGGGTGATGGTCGTGCTCGCGGCCGCGCTGGCGTTCTTCACCCTGCTCACCGTGATCGCACCGACCTTCGAGCTCGTGGCGGCGTCACGCTTCCTCGCCGGCCTCCCGCACGGTGCGTACTTCGGAATCGGTGCCCTCGTCGCCGCCGATGCCCTCGGCCCCGGCAACCGGGCGAAGGGCGTGGCATTCGTGCTCACCGGTCTCACGATCGCCAACGTGGTGGGCGTGCCGCTCGGAACGCTCCTGGGCCAGCAGGTCGGCTGGCGGGCGGCCTTCGCGGTGGTGACCGGCATCTTCGTGCTCGCGACGATCTGCATCGCCCTCTTCGTCCCGAAGCACCCCGGAGCACCGGGGCGACGCCTGCGCGACGAGCTCCGCGTGTTCCGCATCGGACAGGTGTGGTTCGCGCTCGGCATCGGCGCGGTCGGCTTCGGCGGCTTCTTCGCGATGTACAGCTACATCGCCCCGATGGTCACCGAGGTGGCGGGGCAGCCGGAGTGGGCCGTCTCGCTCGTCCTCGTCCTCGTGGGCATCGGCATGACGGTGGGCAACGTCGTCGGGGGCACGCTCGCCGACAAAGATCTGCGCTTCTGGCTTCTCATCGGCCTCATGGCGCTCGGTGCGGCCTCCGTGGGGCTGGCGCTCACCGCCGGATGGATCGTGACCCTCGTGCTCTTCGCCTTCCTCGTCGCGTTCTGCGGTTCCGCCCTGAGCCCTGGCATTCAGACCCGACTGATGGACGTCGCCGAAGACAATCAGTCGATCGCCGCCGCACTCAACCACTCGGCGCTGAACATCGGCAACAGCCTGGGCGCGTTCCTCGGCGGTCTCGCGATCGCGGCGGGCCTCGGGCTCGTGGCGCCCGCTTGGGTCGGCGCGGTGCTCGCCCTGGGCGGGCTCGTGGTCGCCGTCGTCTCGTACCGTGCCGAGGACCGTTCGGGCCGACACCCCGAGCACCGGATGCCGGCGACCGAAGCCGCGACGACCGCGATCACCGGCTCGATCCCGACGCAGCGCTGACCTCCGTCCGCGCCCTGCGCCCTGCGCACCGCGCACGAGTGTTGAGTGTCCAGGAAACCCGGACACCGATCGCACCGGTTCCGGGTTTCCTGGACACTCGATGCCCTCGGCACCCCGTGCGAGGTCCCGGCTGCGGGACGGCGCGGCCCGGGAGGCACATCGAGCGGGACGGATGCCGGGGCCCCGGCATCCGGAATCCTCAGGCCGCGAACAGTCGCCGCAGGTGCGTGGCGACAGCGGCCGTCTCGATGAGGAACCCGTCGTGCCCGAAGTCGCTCGAGAGGACGACCGCCTCATCTCCGTCGAGGGTGTTCGGGATGCCGCGGGCGATGCGATGCTGTCCGTCGATCGGGAACAGACGGTCGCTGTCGATCCCGAGGACGAGGGTGGTCGCGGTCACCCGGCGCAGCGCGTCCTCGACGCCGTCGCGGTCGCGGCCGACGTCGTGCGAGTTCATCGCCTCGACGAGCGTGAGGTAGCTGTTGGCATCGAAGCGGCGCGTGAACTTGTTGCCGTGGAAGTCTAGGTACGACTCGACCGCGAACCGGCCGCCGCGCCCGAGCGGGCTCACCCCCGACTGCCAGGACCGCTGGAAACGTTGATTGAGCTCGGTGGGGCTGCGGTAGTTCAGCAGCGCCATGCGGCGGGCGAGCGCGAGTCCGCGGTGCGGTCCGTCCCCGTCGCCGGAGTCGTAGTACTCGCCGCCGGCGAACCGGGGATCCATGCGGATCGTGTCGAGCTGCACCGAGTTGAGCGCGATCTGGTCGGCGGTCGTGATGGGCGGCGCGGACAGGATCGCGGCGCGTTCCACGCGGTCGGGGTGTCCGACCGTCCACTCGAGGGCGTGCATCCCGCCCATCGAGCCGCCCACGACCGCGGACCAGCGCTCGATGCCGAGGGCGTCGGCCAGCAGGGCCTGCGCGCGGACCTGATCGCGGATGGTCAGGTACGGGAATCGCGATGCCCACTCGTACCCGTCGGGCGCGATGCTGGCGGGTCCCGTGGAGCCCTGGCATCCGCCGAGCATGTTGGGGGCGATCACGAACCAGCGGTCGGTGTCGATCGCCGCTCCGGGGCCGACGAGGTCGCTCCACCATCCGGCGGTGGGGTGTCCGGGGCCGGCGGCCCCGCGAACGTGGCTGTCGCCGGTCAGTGCGTGCAGGACCAGCACCGCGTTGTCGCGCGCGGGTGACAGCTCGCCCCACGACTCGTACGCGAGACGGAACCCGGGGAGGGACTCGCCGTTCTCGGTCGCGAACGTCCCGAAGGAGGCGAAGCGACGCTCGCCCGCCGGGTCTCCGTCACGCCAGGCCCCCGTGGCGGGCGGGCGACCGAGCAGGGAGCGGGCGTCGGCCTCCGTGATCGGCGCCGACGGCACCGTGTCTTCGGAGATCTGCCAGTCCATGGCATCCATTCTCCCCGGTCCGCAGCGCGCGGATCGGACTGTTACGGCGATGTCGGAGGCGGGGTCTACGATGCCACGCATGGGGACATGGAGTGCACGACCGTTCGGCAACGACAGCGCCGCCGACTGGGCGTACGAGCTCGATGAGGCGAGCGACTGGGGTGTCGTGAGCGACGCCCTGCGGGTGGCGGCCGAGGCGGTGCCGTCGGATCTCGACTCCGACGACGCGGTGACGGCCATCGCCGCGGCAGAGGTCGTCGCTCGCGGGCTCGGTCGTGTGCCCGAGTCCGCGGGAAGCGTCGATGCCTTCGTCGCGCGGGTCTCTGCGCCCCCGCCCGAGATGGTGGCACTCGCCGTGTCCGCGCTCGCCGTCGCGGCCTCCGCAGAGGGCGAGCTCGCCGATCTGTGGGAGGGCGACCCCGAGTGGCTCGCCGAGAACGAGAAGCTGCGATCGGCACTCACCACCGAGTGACGAGGTTGTCCAGCCCCCGGTCGTCGATGCCGGGTGCGGGAAGGATCGGCGCATGGCGACCTTCCTCCTCATCGCGGCCTCGAGCGACATCGGACGCGCGACCTCGGCGCGACTGCGCGACGCGGGGCACCGCGTCCTGACCACGGCCCGGGACTCCTCGGTCATCGACCCGGATTTCGTCCTGGATGCCACCGACTTCGACGCCGTGGACCGCGTCGTGCGCGAGGCGGGTGCCGTGGACGGCATCGCGGTGTTCGCGGGATCGATGCTCCTGAAACCGGCGCACCTGACCTCGCGCGAGCAGTACGACGGGCTGATCTCCGCGTCGTTGACGACGGCGTTCGCCGCGGTGCGCGCTGCGGGGTCCCATATGCGCGACGGCGGTTCCGTGGTGCTCGTCTCGTCGGCCGCGGCTCTCGCGGGTCTGCCGAACCACGACGCGATCGCGGCCGCGAAGGCCGGGGTGATCGGGCTCACGCTGTCGGCGGCGGCGAGCTATGCCGCCCACGGTCTGCGCGTGAACGCGGTCGCGCCCGGGCTCGTTCAGACGCGGTTGACCGAGAAGCTCACCGCGGGGGAGCTGTCGCGGAAGGTGTCGGAGGCGATGCATCCGCTGGGCCGCCTCGGGGAGCCGGACGACGTCGCGCGTGCCGTGGAGTTCTTGCTCTCGCCCGACAACGCCTGGGTGACCGGGCAGGTCCTCGGCGTCGACGGGGGGCTCGGGAGCCTGCGTCCACGGCAGAAGGCGTAGCTCCCGAGCCCGCGGTGCGGGCGTCGTAACGTCCGTGGGCCGCGCAGGCTGTGAGGCGTGCGATGGGCGACGCGGGGACGGTGTGAGGCGCGGCACTCGCGAGCGGAGGAGTTCTCGGCAGGGGAGGACGCGAAGTGGCGGAGACGTCCTCCGGTGCGCGGAACTCCTCCGGTCGCGGGTCGCCGGTCGCCGGTCGTGGGGCGCGGCTGTACGGCGACCCCTCCGGGTAGACGCGATGGGCAGCCACGCCGCACCGCCGCCCCCCAACGCGAGACGCCTCGACCCGAAACCGGATCGAGGCGTCTCGCGGGGCGAAGCTCAGGCGCGAGCGGCCTCCGACAGGCGGCGCGCGGCGGCGAGGGCCTGGTCGAGGTCGGCCTTGAGGTCGGCGATGTTCTCGAGGCCCACCGACAGGCGTACGAGGCCGGGGGTCACGCCCGCGGTCAGCTGCTGCTCGGGCGTGAGCTGCGAGTGCGTCGTGGACGCCGGGTGGATGACGAGCGAGCGCACGTCGCCGATGTTGGCGAGGTGGCTGAACAGGCTCAGCGAGTTGACGAACTCGCGCCCCGCCTCGACGCCGCCCTTGAGCTCGAACGACAGCACCGCCCCGACGCCCTTGGGGGCGTAGTTGTTGGCCGCGGCGTACCAGGGCGAGGTGGGCAGGCCCGAGTAGTTGACGCTCGCGACGTCGGGGTGCGCCTCGAGCCACTCCGCGATCTCCTGCGCGTTCTGCACGTGGCGCTCGACGCGCAGCGACAGGGTCTCGATGCCCTGGATGAGCTGCCAAGCGCTCTGCGGCGAGATCGAGGCGCCGAGGTCGCGCAGCAGCTGCACGCGCGCCTTGATGATGTAGGCCAGGCCGTCGCCGACCGCCTGGGTGTAGACGGCGCCGTGGTACGAGGGGTCGGGCGTGGTCAGGCCGGGGAAGCGCTCGGAGTGCTCCGACCAGGCGAAGGTGCCGCCGTCGACGATGACGCCGCCGATGGTGGTGCCGTGACCGCCGAGGAACTTCGTGGCCGAGTGCACGATGATGTCGGCGCCGTGCTCGAAGGGACGGATGAGGTACGGCGTCGCGATCGTGTTGTCGACGATCAGCGGGACGCCCGCCTCGTGCGCGACGTCGGCGACGGAGCGGATGTCGAGCACGTTGATCTTGGGGTTGCCGATGGTCTCGGCGAAGAACAGCTTGGTGTTCGGGCGCACCGCGGCGCGCCACTCCTCGGGGTCGTCCTGGTTCTCGACGAAGGTCGTCTCGATGCCGAGCTTGGCGAGGGTGTACTTGAAGAGGTTGTAGGTGCCGCCGTAGATCGAGCTCGACGACACGATGTGGTCGCCGGCCTGCGCGATGTTGAGCACGGCGAACGTCTCGGCCGCCTGGCCGCTGGCGACGAGGAGGGCGCCGGTGCCGCCCTCGAGTCCCGCGACGCGCTGCTCGACGACGTCTTGCGTGGGGTTCTGGATACGGGTGTAGATGTTGCCGAACTCGGCCAGCGCGAAGAGGTTCGCGGCGTGGTCGGCGTTGTCGAAGACGTACGACGTGGTCTGGTAGATCGGGGTGGCGCGGGCCTTCGTCACCGGGTCGGGCTGGGCGCCCGTGTGGATCTGCTTGGTCTCGAAACGCCAGTTCTCGGGTGCCGACATGGCTGCTCCTCTGGTCTGGGGGGCCGAGGCGGTCGCCGTGGCCTCCTGCGAGCGTAGGGACCCTCTCCGACACGGACAACCGCCGCGGACACGGGCCGTAATACCACCGTCACACGCGGCCACGGCCCCGTCCGCGCGACGTCGGAGGGGGCGAGTAGCGTGGATGCCATGACGCGACGCGCAGTGGTGACCGGGGCCAGTTCGGGTATCGGAGAGGCGACCGCCCGCCTCCTGCGCGCGCGGGGGTGGGATGTCGTGGGCGTCGCCCGTCGCGCCGACCGGCTCACGGCTCTCGAGGCCGAGACGGGCGTCGTCGCCCGGGCGGCCGACCTGACCGACGCCGACGACATCGCGTCCCTGGCCGCGTGGCTCGACGAGACCGGCGGGGTCGACGCCCTCGTGCAGGTCGCCGGCGGCGCGCGCGGAAGCGACCGGGTCGAAGACGGCGACCCCGACGACTGGCGCTGGATGTTCGAGGCCAATGTGCTCGCCTCGCAGCGGCTCGTGGCATCCCTCCTCCCGCTGCTGCGCGCCGCGGCCGACACGAGCGGGCACGCGGACCTGCTGTTCGTCACCTCGACCGCCGCACAGACCGCCTACCCCGGCGGGGGCGGCTATAACGCCGCGAAGGCGGGCGAGGCGATGCTCGTGCACGCGCTGCGTCAGGAGCTGAACGGAGAGCCTCTGCGGGTGATCGAGATCGCACCGGGCATGGTGCGCACCGAGGAGTTCACGCTCAACCGTCTGGGCGGAGACAAGGATGCCGCAGACCGGCTCTACGAGGGCGTCGAGGCTCCGTTGGTCGCCGACGACGTCGCCGATGTCATCGCGTACGCCCTCCACGCGCCGGGGCACGTCAACCTCGACCTGGTGACGGTGCGGCCGGTGGCGCAGTCGGCACAGCACCTGCTCGCGCGCGGGCCGCTGCGTACGCGGTGACGGCGGGCCTTCGGGTATGACCGAGCCGACGACGCTCGACGCCGAGGCGCTTCGAGCCCGCCCGAGCCGCGCGGAGCTCCGGCGGTTCTGGGCGCTCTTCCGGCAGGAGTACCCGCGCGTCCGTGACCAGGAGAGGCGGGGGCGACGGGGCCTGTTCACCTTCCTCCTGATCGTGTCGGGCGTCGGCGCGCTGGGAGCATGGGCCACGATCGCGTCGGCGATCCGGAAGGGCGGATCCGACGAGGTTCGCCCCATGGCCCTGTTCCTGTTCCTCTTCCTGGGGGTGTTCGTCTTCAGCCTGTGGGGCGTCGCCCGCACGGCCAAGGGCCGCACGAGCCCCCGCGAACACTGGGCACTCGCTCACTTCGCAGAAGACAACGGCCTCGTCTACACCCCCGGCCCGCGCTCGGGAACGATGCGCGCCTGGTGGAGCATCACGGGGCACACCGTCGCCCGCCAGATGACGCGCGAGAATGCCGACGGGCGAACGGTCGAGTGGGCGGACTACGAGATCCGCAACGCCACGCGGCGGTTCACGTACTCGCCGGTCGGCGGATGGATCAAGATCGGCCTCCGGCGCCCCCTGCCGCACATCATCGTGCGCGCCACCCGCCGCGGAACCCGTGCGTTCGCGGTGGCGGCCGTTCCCGATTCCGGGCAGCGGCTCTCGCTCGAGGGAGACTTCGACGAGCACTTCGACCTGTACTGCCCGGAAGGGTACGAGGCGGACGCGCTGTACCTGTTCACCCCCGACGTCATGGCGCAGGCGATCGACGACGCCGGCGGATGGGACATCGAGATCGTCGACGACCTGCTCCTCCTCGTGCACCCGCGCGACGTCGTCACGACCGATCCCGCGCGATGGGCCGAGGTGATACGCACCGCGGATGCCTTCGCGACGAAACTCGAGCAGTGGGAGCGCTGGCGCGAGACCCAGCGCCGAGACGACCCCGCCGTCGACGAGGCCCGGCTCGACCTGACGCGGGTCGCGCCGGCCGGTCGCCGCCTGCAGACGTCGTGGGGGCTCGCGGCGTGGGTGTCGTTCGCTCTCGTCGCGGCCCTCATCGTGGTGTTCTTCCTCCTCGGACGCCCGTAACCGACGGGGCGGTCAGCTGACGTCGCCGCGCCCCGCGTGCGCGTCGACCTCGGTCTCCGCGCGATCCGCGAAGGCCACCTTGGGCACGAAGAACAGCAGGACCGCCGCCGCGAAGCCGCCCGCCGCGCAGATCGACCAGACGGTCAGGTAGCCGGCGAGCGGTGCGGCCGTCGCCGCCACCGCCGATCCCGCCCCCGCGGCCAGGACGACACCGAACACCGCGGATGACATCGTGCCGCCCACGGTCTTGGTGGTGTTCGTGAGGGCGGATGCCACACCCGTCTGCCCGCGCGGAGCGGCGGCCGCGGCGGCCGCGGGCATCGCCGCGACGAGCGCCCCCGACCCGAGGCCGCCGATAGCGAGGCACAGCAGCACCTGCCACAGCTCGACGTGGAGGGGGAGGAGGAGCGCGTAGCCCGCGCCCACGAGCACCGCCGCGCCGATCAGCACCGCGCGGGGACTCGCGCGCCGCGAGGTCACGGCGAAAAGGACCGCCCCGACGATGAGCGACACGAGGTACACCCCGATCACGTTCGACCGGTCGGTGGCATCCAATCCCAGGCCGTATCCGAGCGCGCGGTCCGTGCCGGCGTAGGTTGCGAGGGGTCCCTGGGCACCGAGGAGGCTGATGCCCACCAGGAAGGCGGTGGTCTGCACGGGCCACATGTCGGGGCGGCGGAGCACGCGGATATCGATCGCGGGGTCGCTCTGGCGCAGCTCGAACCACACGAAGACCGCGAGGAGGACGACCCCCGCGACGAGCAGGGCGGTGATCACGAGCGGGCCGGGGCCCTCGGGCAGGCGCACGAACGACAGGGCACCCGTCACGCAGAGGAGCGCGCCGGCGAGGATCGCGAAGCCCCCCACGTCGAGACGGCGCCGGTCGGTGGAGCGCTCGGACTCCGGCACGCCCAGCCAGATGACGAGGGAGACGAGGGTCACGGCCGCCGCCGGGACCATGAGCGCGAGCCGGAGGTTCCCACCGGTCGCGGCGAACAGGCGCCCCGCCGCGAGAGCCCCGACGATCGCCCCGGCCTGGAGACCGACGACCAACAATCCGGCGGCGCTTCGCGTGCGCGAGACGCCGCGCTGCAGACGGCGACCCCGGTCGAAGATCAGGGCGATCTCCAGCGGGAGCCACACCACGTAGAACCCCTGCAGTGCCCAGGCGAGCAGGAACGAGGTGAACGAATCGGCGAAGACGAGCCACCAGCTGGCGGCGGCGGTCGCGATCGCGGACAGCAGCAGGATCCGCTTGTGGCCGAACATGTCGCCGAGCTTCGCCAGCACGGGCAGGACCAGCGCCGACAGCAGCAGCTGCGCGGCCTCGAACCAGTTGACGTCGGCGTCGCGGATGCCGAGGTGCACGACGATGTCGGGGAGCAGGGGCACGTAGAACCCCTGCAGGATGCCGCTGACGAGCTCCACCACGACGAACCAGCCGATGAGACCCGCGGTCACCCCGAGCGCCGAAGAACGCACTCGACCGACCGCGCCGGAGACGCGCGACATGGCGCGACGATAGCACCGTGGGGGCGTGGCATCCGGGATCCCGCTCCCGCCCGATCGAGGCGGGGACGCGCGCGGAAGGGCGCGATGCCGACGCCCTAGGGTTGAAGCAGTCGATGAGAGGAGTCCGGTGTGACGGACGAGCGCGAGCGGTTGAGCTGGGACGATTTCGGAGCGGCGGCCCGCGACATCTCGCGAGCGATCGTGGCCGACGGGTTCCATCCCGAGGTCGTCGTCGCCATCGCCCGCGGCGGTCTGCTGCCCGGCGGCGCGATCGCGTACGGCCTCGGCGTCAAGAACTGCGGCGCGCTCAACGTGGAGTTCTACACCGGCGTGGGCACGGTGCTCGACGCTCCCGAGGTGCTGCCTCCCGCCCTGGACCTGTCGTACCTGAGCGGGCGTCGGGTGCTCCTCGTCGACGATGTCGCCGACAGCGGTCGCACCCTCGACCTCGCCGTGAAGCTCCTGGACCGGCACGGAGCCGAGGCTCGCTCCGCCGTGATCTACACGAAACCGTCCACGATCATCACGCCGGACTACTCCTGGAAGAACACCGACCTGTGGATCGACTTCCCCTGGTCGTTCCAGGGATCGGTGCACGAGGAAGACGCGGCGTGACGGCGAAGTCCCTCGCCGAACTCGCGGACGCGGGGCTCATCGACGCGTCGTGGGTCGAGCCGCTGGCCCCGGTCGCCGCGGACATCGCCGCCGTCGGCGAGCGGCTGCGCAGCGAGGGGAAGCCGTACCTGCCGGCCGGGGACCTCGTGCTGCGCGCATTCCGCACCCCCCTCGACGCGGTGCGCGTGCTCATCGTCGGTCAGGACCCGTATCCGACCCCGGGTCACCCGATCGGGCTGTCGTTCGCTGTCGATCCGCACGTGCGTCCGCTTCCGCGGAGCCTGTCGAACATCTACCGGGAGCTCTCCGACGACCTCGGCATCGCTCCCGCTGCGCACGGCGACCTCTCGGCCTGGTCGGCGCAGGGCGTCATGCTGCTGAACAGGGTGCTGACCGTGGCGCCGGGAGCCCCGGCATCCCACCGCGGATGGGGCTGGGAGCGCGTCACCGAACACGCGATCCGCACCCTGGCTGCTCGCGAGGCGCCGCTCGTGGCCGTGCTGTGGGGCCGGGATGCCATGAACCTGGCGCCGCTGCTCGGCGACACCGCGATCGTGTCGTCGCCGCATCCCTCGCCGTTGTCGGCGAGCCGCGGGTTCTTCGGCTCGAAGCCGTTCTCGCGCGTCAATTCGCTCCTGGAGAAGCAGGGCGCCCAGCCCGTGGACTGGCGTCTGCCGTCCTGACGTCGTCGCCGCGCGGCCCGGGGACACGTGGGGGAAACACCCTCGTGCGTAGAGTGGCGAGCGTGCTGGAAGAAGAGTACGAGAAGAGCCGTCGGCGCCTGCCCGCGCACCTGCGTCGTACGCCCGAGCCGGAGCGGCCGTTCTCGTACGAGATCCGTCCCGCGACCGAGGCGGACATCCCCGACATCCGCGAGATCTACAACTATTACGTGCGCAACTCCGTCGTGACCTTCGACGAGAAGGCCTGGTCGATCGCGAAGTGGCGCGACAAGTTCGCCACGCTGAAGCGACTGGGTCTTCCATTCCTCGTCGCGGAGTCGCCCAGTGGCCAGGTCCTCGGCTACGCCCTCGTGCAGCCGTGGCAGTCGAAGTCGGCGTACCGGTACACGGTCGAGAACTCGATCTACCTCGGTCAGGCGGCCGCGGGCAAGGGCCTCGGGCGCGCGCTGCTCGAGGCGCTCATCGCCGCGTGCCAGGATCTCGGCA
Source organism: Microbacterium testaceum (assembly GCF_001476655.1). GTDB lineage: Bacteria > Actinomycetota > Actinomycetes > Actinomycetales > Microbacteriaceae > Microbacterium > Microbacterium testaceum_C. The sequence goes on from NZ_LDRT01000125.1 coordinate 19,691, forward strand.
TCCGCGAGATGGTCGCCGCGATCAGCGACAAGGGTGCTGACGCGTCCATCGCCCTGCACGAGAAGCTGGGCTTCACCGAGGTGGGCCGCATGGGCCGGGTCGGCTTCAAGTTCGGCCGCTGGCTCGGCGTCGTCTACCTGCAGAAGAGCATCCCGTCGAAGAAGAAGAAGCGGAGGCTGTTCGGCTGACGCGGGTGTCGCTTCGCCGGAGGCCGCACACGCCGGGCGAAACTCCTGAGTTTTCGGGCCCGGATGCCATGCGCGGCGCCTTCGCGACGCTCAACGTGCGGTTCCTCAGGAGTTTCGCCCGCTCCGCCACGACGTGCCGGGCTCCGGAGATCATGGCCGCGGGTCTTGCGCCCCCGGCGAGGATACGGGCCAGGAGCGCGAGATGTCCGGAGCGCGGGACGAGGGTCTGGGCGGGACGACGGCCTTAGCGGGCGCGCCCGCGCGACCCCGGCGACGCGGCCTGGCGCACCTCGTCGACGAGCGAGCGCCAGGGGCCCTCGACCTGCGCATCGCTCAGACGCGCGCGGTGCACGGCGGTGTCGCCACGGTGCACCTCGATGCGCCACTGGTAGCGGTCGGCTCCCGAGGTCGGAACAGCCGGCGCGTCCCACGGGCAGCTCTCGACGAGCTCCCGCCAGTGCGGGGCGAGCTCGGGATCGGGCTCGGCGCGCCACTGTTTCGACAGGCCGGCGACGCCGCCGGAGCGCACGACGAGGATCGCGAAGCGCTCGTCGCTGTCAGCTCCCGGCATCCTCCTCGACGCCGACCCCGGCCCACGCGGCGCGGACGGCGGCGACCTCCTCCGACTCCTCACCGTACTCGCTGGCCGCGGTGACCAGGGTGGCCCGGGCGAACGCCGCGAAGTCGGCGGTGGAGGAGAGGGTTCCCGCCGTCAGGGTGCGATACCAGATGAGCCCCGCACGCTCCCACGCGAACCCCCCGAGCCGGGTGGCGACGAGGAAGAACGCCCGGTTGGGAATGCCCGAGTTGATGTGGACACCCCCGTTGTCGTCGTCGGTCTCGACGTAGTCGCGCATGTGGCCGGGCTGCGGGTCCTTACCGAGCACGTCGTCGTCGTAGGCGGTGCCCGGGGCCTTCATCGATCGCAGCGCCTCGCCCTGCACGGCCTCGGCGAAGATGCCGGCCCCGATCAGCCACGACGCCTCGTCGGCGCGCTCGCCGCGGTGGTGCTGCTCGGCGAGCGCCCCGAAGACATCGGACAGGGATTCGTTCAGCGCGCCCGACTGCCCCTGGTACTCGAGGCCCCCGGCGGCCTCGGTCACCCCGTGACCCAGTTCATGCGCGATGACGCTGAGCGACCGCGTGAACCCGACGAACACCTCGCCGTCGCCGTCGCCGAAGACCATGCGCTCGCCGTTCCAGAAGGCGTTGTCGTAGTCGTCGCCGAAGTGCACGGTCGCCAGCAGCGAGCCCCCGGCCGCGTCGATGCCGTCGCGCGAGAAGGCATCCCAGAAGAAGTCGTAGGTGGCACCGAGCCCGTCGTAGGCCTCGTCGACCGCGCTGTCGCCGGAGGGCGGCTCGTCTTCGCTGCGGACGCGCCGCCCGGGCAGGTTCTCGGTGTTCGCGGCGTCGGAGACGATCCGATCCGGTGCCGGGACCGCCTCGGCGACGAGCGCGTCGCCGTCGATCGACAGCCGGAGCCGCCGGCGCGTGGGCCGCGCCGGGCGCGGCATCGCGAGGGTCTTGCGCGCCGCGGCGGCCGCGCGCGCGAGGCGGGGATCGTCGGTCGAGGCGAGCCGATCGAGCAGGAACGGGGGAACGATGCCGGGGGTCATGCGCCGAGGCTAGCGTCGACCTCCGACATTGCGGCATCCCTTGTCCAGAGCCCCGGAATGCCTCCCGCGCGGCGGCATCACGCGTCCGGCGGGGCCATCGCGCGAAGAGCGGCGAAGTGCGCGTCGAAGACCGCGCGGCCGAGGGGCGTCAAACTCACCCGGGTCGTCCGGCGCTCGTCCGCCCGCTCGGGGGACGGCTGCTTCGTCGTGCTCACGTACCCGAGATCGACGAGAGCGCGAAGCGTCTTGGAGAGGTGCGCGTCGCTGAGGTCGAGCGCTGCTCGGACGTCGGCGAAATCCGCCTCGGCGAGCGGGCGCAGCATCGCACAGATCCGCAGCCTCGTCGGCGCGTGGATGGCTTCGTCGAACCGCGGTGCGACCGACGCAGCCCGCCCGTCGTCGGCAGGATCCCTCGCCATGGCGATCACCCGCGCGGCAGCGTCGGAACGGATGCCAGAAGCTGCCGCGTGTACGCCGCCTGGGGCTGCAGCAGCACCTTCTCGGTCGGTCCCTGTTCGACCACCCGGCCGTCCTTCATCACGACGACCTGGTCGCACACGTTCTGCACCACGCCGATGTCGTGCGAGACGAGCACGAGCGTCAGGTCCTGTTCGGCGCGCAAGCGCGCGAGGAGTCGGAGGATCTGCGCCCGCACGGTGACATCGAGAGCCGACAGCGGCTCGTCGCCCACGAGGATCCGCGGGCGGTGCACGATCGCCCGGGCGAGCGCGATGCGTTGACGTTGGCCGCCCGAGAACTCGTGCGGGAAGCGCGCCGCCATGTCGGCGTCGAGCCCGACCTGTTCCAGGACCTCCCGCACCCGCGCCCGGCGGTCGCCCTCGACACCGAGCGCCCACAGCGGCTCGCCGACGATGCGTCCGACGCTCATGCGCGGGTCGAGGGACGCGTACGGGTCCTGGAAGACGATCCCGGTCGCCCGTCGCAGCCAGTGCAGCGATCGCGCCGAGCCGCGCGCGTCGACGGGGCGACCGTCGACCTCGACGCTGCCGGCCGTGGGGACGTCGAGCCCCAGGAGCAGGCGCACGAGCGTCGACTTGCCCGACCCGGACTCGCCGATCACACCGACCGCCGAGCCGGCGCGTACCGACAGGTCGACGTCGTCGAGACCGATCGTGGGCTCCGGGCGGCGGAATCCCCGACGGGGCGCGGGATAGCTGCGCGTGAGCCCGCGTGCGTGGATGAGCGTCCCGGTCATGGCGTCTCCTCGTCCGTCTCGGCCTCGCCGCGCGAAGGCGGCAGGTCGGCCGGAGACGCCGGGGTCCCGGCATCCGTCCCCGCGATCTCCGGATGCCACAGCGTCGCCGCCGCGTCCCGCACGAGCGCCCGCGTGACCGGCGACGACGGCTCGCGCAGGAGGGCGGTGACCTCGCCCTCCTCGACGACCCGCCCCTGCTCCAGGACGACCGCGTGCGTGGCGACCTGGGCGAGGACCGCCAGGTCGTGGGTGATGAAGACGAGCGACATCCCGGCATCGTGGACCAGGGAGCGCAGGAGCGACAGGATGCCGGCCTGGATGGTCACATCGAGCGCGGTCGTGGGTTCGTCGGCGATGAGAAGCCGCGGTCGGCAGGCGAGCGCCATCGCGATCGCGACGCGCTGTCGCTGGCCCCCGGAGAGCTGGTGCGGATAGCGCGACACGAGACGCTCGGGCTCGGGGAGGGCGACCCGTTCCGCCTCGGTCACCGCCCGTCGCAGGGCCTCGCGGCGCGAGACGCCCTCATGGATACGGACCGATTCGCCGATCTGGCGCCCCACCGTGTGGAGGGGATTGAGCGCCGTGCGGGGCTCCTGGAAGACCATGCCGATGTCATCGCCGCGGAGGGCTGCGAGCTCGCGATCGGGCAGCCCGAGGATCTCGCGGTCATTCCAGCGGACGCTCCCGGTCGCGCGCGCGCCGTCGGGGAGCAGCCCGAGGATCGCGAGGGCGGTGAGCGACTTGCCCGAGCCCGACTCGCCGATCAGTCCCACCCGGGTGCCGTCGGGCACCTCGAACGACACGCCGTCGACCACGGCGCGTCCGCCGATCTCGATGCGCAGGTCCTCCACTCGGAGGCTCATGCGACCACCCCCGGCACGTGCGTGCGGGCGGTGGGCGCGCGTTGGGCGAGCGTGGGGTCGGCGGCCTCGCGCAGTGCGTCGCCGAGGAGATTCAAGCCCAGCACGGTGAGGGTGATCGCGAGCCCCGGCCAGACCACCGTCAGCGGATGCACCGCGATGTAGGCCTGCAGATCGCTGAGCAGCACGCCCCACGAGGGCTGGGTGATCGGGGCGCCGAAGCCGAGGTACGACAGTCCCGCCTCGGCGAGGACGGCAACCGCCATGCCCCAGGACAGCTGCACGATGAACACCGGGGCGACGTTCGGCAAGAGGTGTCGCGTCAGGTTCTGCCACGGGGTCAGCCCGCTCGCGCGCCCCGCGAGGACGAAGTCGCTGTGCAGCACGCGGCGCAGCTCCGGCCGGGTCACGCGCGCGATGTTGACGCCGAAACCGATCCCGACCGCCCAGATCACCACGGCCAGCGAGCCGCCCCAGACCGCCGAGATCATCATCGCGATGATGAGGACGGGGAAGGCGATGAGGATGTCCACCAGCACCGCGACGCTCTCGCGGATCCACCGCGCGGTGAGCGCACCGAGGGCGGCGAGGGTGATCCCGATCACCGAGGCGACGATTCCCGCACCGACGGCCACCAGGATCGTCGTGCGCGTTCCCGCCATGAGCAGACTCGCGATGTCGCGGCCGTTGTTGTCGGTGCCGAGGACGTGCGGCCACGAGGGATCGGCCCACCGCGCGCGGACGTCGACGGCGGCGGGATCGAACGGCGTCCACACGAGGGAGACGAGCGCGACCGCGACGAGCAGAACGACGATCAGGATGCCGAACCGACCGGTGCCGAGGCTCCACAGGCGTTTCAGGGTGCTCACGACGCCTCCCGCTGTCGAGGATCGATGACGCGGTGCAGCAGGTCGACCACGAACCCGACGATCAGGACGAATCCGGTCAGCGCGAGGAGCTCTCCCTGCACCTTCGGCAGGTCGCGGGCGGCGACGTCCGCCACGAGCATGCGTCCGATGCCGGGGAGGGTGAACAACTGCTCGACGACGACGGCGCCCACGATGATCCCCGCGATCTGCAGCCCGAGCACCGTGATGATCGACAGGCCCACGTTGGGCAGGCCGTGGCGCAGCAGAGCCCGCGTCTGGGTGAGACCTTTCGCCGCCGCGGTGCGCACGTAGTCCTGTCCGAGAGCCTGGAGTGTCGCGCTGCGGACGAACCGCAGCAGCATCGCCCCCTCGACGACGCCGATGGTCGCGGCCGGGAGGATGAGCGCCCGCAACGCCGCACCCGGGTCGTTCCACCCCGCGCGCGGGAACCCCTGCGGGGGCAGCCACCCGAGCCAGACGGCGAACACGACGACCAGCATCATGCCCGCCCACACCACCGGCACGGCCGCGAGCGCCTGCGCTCCGACGCTCAGCGCGGTTCCGCCCGCGCGGCGACGACCGAGGGCCGACAACACCCCGAACGGGATGCCGACGACGAGCGCCACGATCAGGGACATCGCCGCGAGGGGGAGCGTCACCTGAGCTTTGTCGACGAGCTCCGTGACGACGGGGGTGCCGGTGAGCAGGGAGGCGCCGAGGTCGCCGCGGAAGAGTCCGCCGATCCACTCGACGTACTGCTGCCACAGGGGGACGTTGAGCCCGAGGCTCTCGCGGAGCGCTGCGACCTGGTCGGGGCTCGCCTGGGTACCGCCGACGAGCTGTGCGACGTCACCGGGAAGGACCCGCAGCGAGACGAAGATCAGCGCGCTGGCCACGGCCAGGCCCAGCACGAGCAGGCCCAGCCGTGTCAGCGCGTAGCGGATCACTCCGACGAGACCGTCACGCCCGCCAGCGGCAGGCGCACGTTGAGGGAGTTCTTCGGGAAGTTCGACACGTTCGTGCCCACCGCGGTGCGCGGAGCCGACAGGAACAGCCAGTCGGCGGCATCCTGGTCGTCCACGATCCGAGCCGCCTCGGCGAGCAGGTCGGAGGACTGCTGCGCGTCGGTGGTCGCCAGCGACTGGGCGTAGAGGTTCTGCACCTCGGCGTTGTCGAAGCCGAAGTAGTACGTCGGGTCGGCCCAGTTGCCGAAGTCGCGCGCCTCGACGTGGCGCACGAAGCTCAGGTCGTAGTCGTGGTTCGTGTAGACATCGGTCAGCCACGTCGAGAAGTCGACCTGCTTCACCTGCAGCTTCACTCCCACGTCGGCGTACGACGCCACCAGGAACGTCGCCAGAGCGCCGGGGTACACGTTGGGGATCGTCAGCGTGAGGCTCAGGTTGTCGGCCCCGGCCTCCGCGAGGAGCTCGCGGGCCCGGTCGGGGTTGTACGAGATGCTGCCGGTGAGGTCTTCGTAGCCGGGGTCCAAAGGGGGGATCGGACCGTTCAGGGGCTGAGCGGTGATGAGGGTCTCGGCGAGGGCGTTGTGATCGACCGCGAGGCGGAGGGCCTCGCGTACCCGCTGGTCGGTGAGGGGAGCGCGCTGGTTGTTGAACGCGAGGATGCCCTTGTCGGTGGTCAGGCCCGACTCGATCGTGAAGTTCCCGGTCCCCTCGATCTGGCTCTGCAGCTCGGGGTCGATCTCGAGCGCGACATCGACGTCGCCGCTCACCGCGGCATTGTTGGCGGCGCTCTGGTCGGGGATGTAGTCGAGCACGACCTGCGCCACGCCCGCCTTCTCGCCCCAGTACCCGTCGTAGCGGGCGAGCGTCAGACTCTGGCCGGTGTTCCAGGTCTCGACGCGGAACGGGCCCGTGCCGTTCTCGGCCGTCTGGAGGGCCGTCGTGTCCCCGTTCTTGAAGATCAGGCCGGCGCGGCCCGTCAGCGCGAAGAGGAAGTCGATGTTCGGCTTCGCGAGCGTCACCACGACAGTGGACGCATCCGGCGAGGAGAAGGATGCCACGTTCGCCAGGTCGGTGCTGTTCTGGATCGTCGCGTCATCTTTCGCGGTCTGGAGCGAGGTGACGACGTCGTCGGCCGTGAGGGCGCTGCCGTCGTGGAAGGTCACCCCCTGGCGCAGGGCGAACGTGTAGGTCAGACCGTCGGGGGAGACGTTCCACTCGGTGGCCAGGGCGGGGACGATGGCGTTGTTCTGATCGCCGTCCCGGGTCACCAGGCCCTGGTAGACGTTGTCGACGAGGGCCTGCTCGAGGGCGGCTCCGCTCGTGTGGCGGATGTCGAGGTTCGACGGCTCGAGCGACAGGCGCACGGTCAGCGTGGCGTTCGGGTCGACGTCGCCGCTCGGGGCGGGGTCGTTGCCGGAGGCGGTGCACGAGGTGAGCAGGAGTGCTCCGATCAGGAGCGCGCTCGTAGCGAGGGCGGTGCGGCGCAGCATTGCGGGGATGTCCTTTCGCAGGCCGAGGCATCCGAGTGCTGTGGATGCGGTGCAGGGATGAAAACAGCCTACTTTCACCGGTATTCCCCGCACGCCGTTCGTGACACTGTGCGACGTCGACGGTGCGACGTCGACGGTGCGACGTCGCACAGCGCGAGGTCAGGCCCGCGAGGCGACCTCGCGCACGAGGGCGGCGAGACCGGCGGGATCCTCCTCCTGAGCGTTGTGGCCCGTCGTGAGCGTACGAACCTCGGCCGACCGCGCGCGCCGGACGAACTCGTCGGCGTCGTCCGCCGTGACGAATCCGCGCTCGCCGCGGATGAGGGTGAGAGGGGCGCTCACCTGGGCCAGGTCGTCCCAGCCCGTCGTCGCGAGCACCGCGCGCACGGCATCCGGGGTCGACGGATCCGCGCCCGCGTTCACCGCGGCCGCCGCGAGGTGGGCGAAGTGGTGCTTCCACTCGACGCGCCCGTCGGCGCGCACGCGCGAATTGTGGAAGACCCCGCGCTCCGCGGCGGCGCGGGAGCCGCCCAGCCCGAACGACAGAGCGCGATCGACGAGTTCGTCGCGCGAGGCCCAGTCGGTGGGGCCTGCGAAGAACGCGCGCAGCTGCGCGGGGCCGCCGCTCGGGTCGATGCCCGGGGTGATGTCGACGACGACGAGGTGCTCGACGAGGTCGGGACGGGATGCCGCGACCGCGGCGCCCGTGAGACCGCCGAGCGAGTGCCCCACGAGTGTCTGCGGTCCGGTCGTCCACGTCTCGATCGCCGTGACGACATCGGGCGCGAGGACGCGGGCGACGTAGGCCGCATCGTCGCGCCAGGAGGAGTCCCCGTGGCCGGGGAGATCGAGCGCGAGGGCCGGAAGACCGAGGTGCAGCAGGGTCGTGTCCCACGTGTGCGCGTTGAGTCCCGCGCCGTGCAGCAGCGTGATGGCCGGGGGAGCGTCACCCCACCGCAGGCCGCTGAGGGTGCGTCCGTCGGCGAGCGTGAGCTGAACACGCTCGACGCTCGGGGTCGGCCGCCCGATGTCGGCGGCTTGGGCGGGCAGGAACGAGAACTCGTCGACCTCGGGCATGGGGTCCACCCTCGCACCTCGCGCCCGAGCGCCGCCACCTCCTCCTCCGCGACGCATGCCGGACGCACACCACGAAGGCGACACAGGCAGGCGACAGACGGGGAAGGGGGCGCGGGGCCGCCGTAGGCTGTCGCCATGGGCGAGGAGAAGCGCGTACACCTGTCGAAGAAGGCGCCCGAGGCGTATGCGGCGCTGCGGTCGTTCTCGAGCACGGTCGGGCGGCTCGCCGCCGAGGCCGGGATCGACGCGCGGCTGCGCGAGATCGTGCAGATCCACGCCTCGCAGCTGAACGGATGCGCCTACTGCGTGCGCGTGCACGTCGACGCGGCGGTGAAGGCCGGTCTCGACGCCGATGTGATCGCGCAGATCGCGACCTGGCGAGAGTCCGGGGTGTTCGACGAGCGCGAGCGCGCGGCGCTCGAGGTCACCGAATCGTTCACCTTCATCCACGAGGACGGCATCTCCGACGAGGTCTACGACCGCGCCGGCGGCATCCTGAGCGAGGCGGAGTACGTCGCGCTCAGCTGGGTGCTCGTCGCGATCAACGCGTTCAACCGGGTGGCGATCGCCGGCCGGTACCCGGTGCCGCCGCGCGGCCCCGCCCCCGCGACCGCACCGCACGAGCACGGGGGCGAGAGCGCATGACCTCGCTGGTCTCGGGGGCGGCGAACTTCCGCGACGTCGGCGGTCTGCCGGCGGGGGAGGGGCGCACGCGCGAGGGCGTGCTGTTCCGCTCCGGCAACCTCGTCGCGGTCGACGACGCGGGGATCGACACCCTGCGCACCCTCGGCATCCGCCGGGTGATCGACCTGCGTGATGAGACCGAGGTGACCCACGCGCCGAGTCGCTTCGACGACCTCCCCGTCGAGGTGCAGCACGAACCGCTGTTCCTCGGTTCGGTCGACTCGTTCTTCGCACGCGATGTCAGCCTCGATGAGCTCTACGCCTCGATCGTCGACGAGTCCGCCGACCGGGTCGTGGCGGTGGTTCGCGGCATCCTGAGCGCTCAGCCAGTTCTCGTGCACTGCACGGTGGGCAAGGACCGCACGGGGGTGACCGTGGCGATCGCGCTCGCCGCGGCAGGGGTCGACCGCGATGCCGTGGTCGCCGACTACGCCCGCACCGAGGCCCTGCTGCCGCCGGAGCGAAATGCCGCCGTCCTGCGTGCGATCCGGGCTTTCCACCCCGAGAACGTGCACGCCGAGGCACTCGCGACCCGCTCTCCCGCGCCGGTGATGCGTACGCTCCTCGAGCGTCTCGATCGCGAGTACGGCTCGCCGGCGGGATACCTGCGCGCGCACGGCCTGAGCGAGGCCGAACTGCGGCGCCTGCGCGAGGTGCTCGTCTCCTGACGGGTCCTTCGACGTCACGATACTGAGCGAGAACTCAGGTTAGGCAACCCTTCTCTGCGGGTATAGTGGATGCCATCATGGCCCCTTCCACCGAGCACAACGACGCCGCCTGCCGCGCGTCGCGGCACACCCGCGTGCAGCACCTCGTGACCGCCGACGAGACTTCTCTCGTCGAGCTCGAGACACTGCTTGCGACGCTGCCGATCTGCTCGACGGGGCGCGTGTTCATCGAGGTCCCCGACGCGTCCTGGATCGGTCGCATCGCCGCCCCCGCCCGTATGACGCTGACCTGGCTCGACCGCTCGCGCCGGGGAGGTGCACCCGGCACCGGCCGCTGCTGCGCCTCCGGGGAAGCGCTCGCCCGAGCGGTGTCCGGCTGGGCCGGCGAGATGCTGTGCTGCGACGACGATGACACCCGCATCTTCCTGCTCGGCGGCTACCTCGGCACCGCCGAGATCGTCGACGACCTCGTGGTCCGTCACGGCGTCGACGCTCAGGCCATCCACACTCCCGAGCGTTTCGGTCTCGCGACCGCGCGCTGAGCGCGCCGCGCCACGGCCTCAGCTGCCGCGCGGCACGTAGTTTCCCTCGGCCAAACCGGCCTCGATCTCGAAGCGATTGCGCAGCGGATCGCGACCCGCGAGCGCATAGAGAACCGGCATGAGGAACCCGTAGCGCTGCCACTGCCGTCTGTGCACGGCCTCGTGACCGAGCACGGTGTCGGTCGGGCGATCGTCGCCGGTGAGGAAGCACCCGCCCACGCAGACGCCGCCGCGGGGGAACGCCCAGGAGGGCAGCCCCCGGAAGACCCAGAGCCCGTGGCGCTTCTCGACCCGGCCGGTGCTCCAGAGTGACCCCCACACCCATCCGACCGTGCAGCCGTACCAGTAGCCGACGCGGCTGATCGGGGAGTCGAGGAGGATGCCGGGAATCAACCGGTCCCACATCCGCCCGCGCGCGAGGGCCCGGTCCGCGCGCTCGCGCCACCCGGCCGGGGGCCGGGGGATCGTGCTCATGCCAGGGCTCCGATCAGCCGCAGGATCGTCCCGAGGTCGTCGACGGACGCGGCGGGCGACGACGGCGAGAACTCGGTGAGCGTCGCCCCCGCGAGCGGCAACCGCTCGCGCAGACGTCGAACGGATGCCACGACCTCGGCCGTCTGCGCGCCGAACGGTTCCGGCAGCGCGACGCCGGTGACCTCCGCCGGGTCGAGTACGTCGAGATCGATGTGGACGTACACGCGGGATGCCCCGGTCGCCACGACGGCCTCGGCGAGCACCTCAGGATCGGCCAGGTCGGCGGGGGCGATGACCCGCACGCCGTGCTCCTCGATGAAACGCCGCTCCTCGGCATCCAGAGCACGGGTTCCGGCGAGCACGATCCGCGCGGGGGCGATTCCGGGCTCGAGTCGGTGCAGGTCTTCGCCCTCGCCGGCGATCGCACGCAGGACCATGCCGTGGAACGCGCCGCTGGGGGAGGAGACCGGGGTGTTGAGGTCGGCGTGGGCGTCGATCCACACCACGGCGAGATCGTCGCCCGCGACGGCGGAGACGGAGCCGAGAGCCACGCCGCAGTCACCCCCCACGACGATGGCGGGCTCGCTGCCGGCGCGCACGGCGTCTTCGATGCGCTCTCGCATCCGCATCAGCGCGCTGAGGCGGTGCACGCCCGTTGCATGCGCGTCTCCGGCTTCCGGGACCGCGTCGAGGACCGTGGTCGAGGCCCGCGGCAGGTCGCCGGCGATCGCCTCGGCCCCGTCGATGAGCTGCATGGCGCGGGACGACGACGAGCCCTGCCACTGCGGAGCGACGATGAAACGCGCCATGGGTACCTCCGGGAGAGACGAGAGTGCACCGCCCGGGGAACCGGACGATGCACTCTCGGGACGGGTCAGACCTGGTCGGGGCTGGGCGCGTCGATGGCGGCGCGCTGGGGGCCGCCGACCTTGAGGGCCGCGAGGCGTGCCTCGACCTCGGTCAGCTCGCCCACGTCTTCGAGCGCGTTGAACTGCGCATCGATGCTGGATGCCGCCAGCTCCTGCTTGCCGGCGGCCAGAGCCTCCTGGCGGCGGATCTTGTCTTCGAATCGACCGAGCTCGCTGGTGGGGTCGAGGACGTCGATCGAGCGGACGGCGTCGTGCACCTTGTTCTGCGCCTCGGCGACCTTGGCGCGCGCGGTGAGCTCGTTGCGCTTGGCCTTCAGCTGCTCGAGCTTGGTCTTCATGCCGTTGAGGCCGTCTTTGAGCTTGTCGACGACCTCGGTCTGCGCGGCGATCGTCGGCTCGGCCGCCTTCGCCTCGCCCTCGGCGGTGATCTGACGCTGCAGGGCGATCTTGGCGAGGTTGTCGAACTTGTCGGCCTCGGCGATGTTCCCCGACGAGCGCAGTTCGTCGCCCTTGCGGCTCGCAGCAAGGGCCTTGTTGCCCCACTCCGCCGCGGCCTGGCGGTCTTCCTGGTGGTCGCGCTCGAGGAGGCGCAGGTTGCCGATGGTCTCGGCGATGGCCGACTCCGCGTCGGCGATCGAGTTGGAGTAGTCGCGGACGAGCTGATCCAGCATCTTCTGCGGGTCCTCGGCCTGGTCGAGAAGCGCGTTGATGTTCGCGCGAACGAGGGTGGTCATGCGACCGAAGATGGACTGCTTGGCCATGCGGGGGTTCCTTCCTAAGGCGACGATGTCGAGTCTGGTGTCGAATGCTACGAATTCTCTGTGACGGCCGGGAATGGCTTGCGACGGCGGATCAGAAGCGACCACCTCCGCGGCGCGACCGGCCGCCGCCGCTGCTGCGCGAGCCGCCCGAGCGCATACCGCCGCCCCCCGAGCGCGACCGCGATCCGCCGGAACGGCTACCGGAACCGCCGCCGGAACCGCCGCCGAACCCGCCGCCGAAACTCCCGCCGAACCCGCCGCCGAAGCCCCCGCGTGGCCGTGACCCTCCGCCGAGGAGAGAGTTGACGGCGATGCCGCCCAGGATCGCTCCCAGCATGTCGGTGCCACCACCCGACGCGCCGCCGAAGCCCCCGACGTCGTTCTGCGCGAGAGAACCGGCTTCGCTCGAGAGGTGCACGGCGCGCTGCGCGAGCGTCAGCGCCGCCGCGGGATCGCTCGCGCGCAGCTGCTCGGCCTGGACGAGCGCCGCTCCGGCCTCGGCCAAGCGGGTGCGGGCCGTGGGCCCGACCGCTCCTCGCCGCGCGGCGATGAAGCTCTCGGTCGACGAGACCTGCGCCCGGGCTTGGACGAGGGCGCTGTCGAGCTGCGAGGCGGCGCGCCGCTGCTGCTCCGCCTCGTCGCGCGCGGCGGCGAGCACCGCGTCGATCGTGGCGTTGGCCTGCTCGAGGGTCGCGAGCGCGGCGAGCGGATCCGACCTCTCGCCGCCGAGCGACGCGCGCGCGGTGTTGCGCTGGGCGGTCGCCGCGGCCACCGCCCCCGCGATCCGGCCGTCCGGGTCGGGGAGCGCGCCGGCCGCGGCGATGTCGCCGTCGATCTCGGCGGCGAGATCGGTCGAGCGGCGCTCCGCCGTGGTGAGGTCGGCGGCGAGGGTCGAGATCGCTTTCTCGAGGGTCTCGGCCTGGCTCACGGCCGCCTGGCTCGCGCGCAGAGCGACAGCGGCGTCCCCGCGTTCCCCCGCGGCGAGAGCCGTCGAGGCCTCCGCCATCTGCTGCGCCGCCAGGTCGAGGCGGGCTCGGGCCTGCGTCGCGTTGTCCGACACGGGGGCGAGGGCGCTGTCGGCGTAACGCTGCCGCAGCCGCCCGAGTTCGGCGTCTGCCCCGGCAAGGGCCGCCGCCGCGGCGGCGTGCTGGTGCTGCACGCGAGCGAGAGCCTCGGGCGCCTCGGCCTCGAGGGCCCGGAGCTCGTCGAACGCCGCGGCCTTGGCATCCAGCGCGTCATCGGCGGAGGCGCACAGGCGAAGGATCTCGGTGTATCCGGCGCGACGCTGTTCGGGGGTCTCGGCCGTCTCGTCGTCGAGTTGCTGCGAAAGGGTGAAAGCCCGATCCAGGTCGGCCTTCGCCTTCGCCAGGACGTCGACGAACGGCGCGGCCGCTTCGTCGCCGAATTGGGCGCGCGCGAACCCGAGCTCTTGTTCGCTGTTCTTGATCGCGTCGTCGGTTGCGACGAGCGCCGATCCCGCGCGACGGGCGAGATCGTCGATGTCTTCGATCGGGGCGGCGGAGCCCCCGGATGCCGCTCGCCGACGGCGCAGCCCGAACCACAGCAGGCCGCCCACGATGCCCAGCGCGAGGAGCACCAGGAGCACGATGAGACCGAAATCAGGACCGCTGCCCGCGGGCGTCGGTGGCGGGGGAGCGGGGGCCGCGCGCTCGGCGGCAGTGAGGCCGTCCGCGGCCTTCACGGCCGCGCCCGCCCAGTCGCCGCTCGCGAGCGCCGGCTGCACGAGATTCTGCTCGATGTCGGCCAGCTGGGTCGAGGTCAGGGCACCGTCGTCGACGTCTCCCGAGAGGTAGTACGCGCGGCCGGTCACCGACACGGCGAGCAGGTACTGATGGGGGCCGAGGCTGTTGCGGTTCGCCGTCTCGTTGGCCCAGTCCGCGGCGGCTTCGGGCTCGGTGAACTCGTCGACGTACGCGACCCACATGTCGAAGCCGGTGTCGTTGGTGAGGCGCACGAGACGCGACTGCACCTCGGCCTCTTGCGCGTTGGTCAGCACGTCGGCCTGATCGAGGACGAAGCTCGACCCCAGCGCGGGCGGCGGCACGGCCGCGGCGGACAGCGGCCACCCGAGCACCCCGGCGACCAGCACGAGCAGAGCCACCGTCGCTCTTGCGGCACTGGGCTTTCGCATCCCTCCCCCTTCGGCAGCCGGACCCGACCACTCTATAAACGACCTCCGACACCGGGGTAGGAGCGGCGCGTCCGCTCTCCGCGCACGGGAGCCCCGCATAGGCTCGGACGCTCGGAGGTACAGCACCATGGACGACCGTTACGGCACCGACGTGCTCGCGCGCGGCTGGCGCGACGCCGGACGCATCACGCCCGCTGAGGTGGCGGCATCCGTCGATCTCGTGGTCGAGGTCGCGGGCACCGACTACGTCGGCGCGGTGACCCGCATCGAGGGGATGAACGTCGAGCTCGAGGACCGCTTCGGCAAGCGCCGGCTCTTCCCCCTCGGCGGTGGCTTCCTCGTCGACGGCAAGCCGATCGTCCTGAAGGCTCCGGCCGCCGCGGCGAAGGGGCGTACGCGCACGGCCTCCGGCTCGTTCGCGGTCGAGGACCAGCGCGCGCGCACCGCCCGCGCGAGCCGCATCTTCGTCGAGGGCAAGCACGACGCCGAGCTCGTCGAGAAGGTCTGGGGTGCCGACCTGCGCGCCGAGGGCGTCGTCGTGGAGTTCCTCGAGGGCGTCGACCTGCTCGAAGAGAAGCTGGATGCCGAGCCCCCCACCGCCGAGCGACGCTACGGCGTGCTTGTGGACCACCTCGTGCCGAACTCGAAGGAGTCGCGCATCGCCGAGAAGATCGCGCGCGGCCGGCACGGCGCCCACGTGCGCATCGTCGGCCACCCCTTCGTCGACGTGTGGCAGTGCGTCACCCCGCGCGCCCTCGGCATCGCCGCGTGGCCCGAGGTGCCCCGCGGCATCGAGTGGAAGGTCGGCGTCTGCCGCGCCCTCGGCTGGCCCGCCGAGGAGCAGGCCGACACGGCCCGCGCGTGGCAGCACATCCTGTCGAAGGTCACCACGTTTCGCGACCTCGAACCGGCCCTGCTCGGCCGCGTCGAGGAGCTCATCGACTTCGTGACGGTCCCGTGAGCGGCCGCAAGCGCGCCCTCTCGCGCGAGTCGCCAGAATCTGTCGCTTCCGCATCGGCGAAGCGACAAGAAATGGCGAGTCACGCGGCGGATAGCCTGGAAGACATGGATGCCGCCGCCCCCGTGTTCCGCGACAAGCCGGTGTCGTTCGTCCGGCGCAGCGGCCGCATGTCCGAGGCGCAGGACCGCGCCTGGTCAGAGCTGTCGCCGTTCTACCTGCTGCCGGTCGAGCGCGCCGCGGCCGCGACGAGCGTGAAGGCCGGAACCGCGATCGACCCCGCGGCCGTGTACGGCCGCGCGGCGCGGCTCGTCGTCGAGATCGGCTCGGGGCAGGGGCACCAGATCGTCTCGGCCGCCGCCGCCGACCCCGACACCGACTTCCTCGCCGTCGAGGTCTTCACCGCGGGTCTGGCCCGCACGATGCTCGACGCCGATCGCGAGGGCGTGAAGAACCTGCGACTGGTCGAGGCGAACGCGCCGGAGGCGCTCGAGCACCTGCTGCCCGCGGCATCCGTCGACGAACTGTGGGTGTTCTTCCCCGACCCCTGGCACAAGAACAAGCACACCAAACGCCGTCTCGTCGCCCCCGACTTCGCGCGCATCGCGGCCCAAGCGCTCCGCCCCGGCGGCACCCTGCGCCTCGCGACCGACTGGCAGGACTACGCCGATCAGATGCGCGACGTCCTCGACGCCGCCCCCGGCTTCGAGCGGGCGTTCGCGGGGGAGTGGGCCGAGCGCTTCGAGGGGCGCGTGCTCACCGCGTTCGAGCGCAAAGGTCTGCGCGTCGGCCGCGACATCCGCGACCTGACGTACACGCGGGTATCGCCGTGACCGCGCACACCGCGGTGCCGGTGCGCGAGCGTTCCACGTGGACGCCGAAGCTCATCCCGGCGCTCGCGGTGTGCCTCGCCGCCCCGGTGCTGTTCGTCGTTCAGATCGTGTGGCTCGGGTGGATCCTGCTCGCCCTCGCCGTGGCATCCGCCGTTCTCGTCGATCGCCGCAACGGCGTCGCCCTCGCCCGCTCCGACGAGCCGAGCATCGCCCGCGACATCTCGCTCGTCGCTGCGGGTCAGTTCATCGTCAGTCTCATCCCGCTGCACGCCGAGCTCGACGACGCGGCCTTCGTGCGGTTCACGCTCGCCCTCGGCGGGGCGGTCGTCGTGCCGTACGCGATCTCGCGCTTCGTCTACCGGGATCGTGCGATCTCGTTCCCCTGGCGCGGCGGCGGACGCTGGACCTGGTGGCAGTGGGCGTGGCTGGCGGGCGTCATCGTGCTCGGCTACCTGATCCTGCCGTTCTACTTCATCACCTCCGGCGTCTACACGAACTGGCCCGAGGTGACCACCCCCGACCTCATCGCCCGCCTCTTCGTGGGGGTCGGTGCGGTGGGCATCTGGGACGAGCTCTTCTTCATCTGCACGGTCTTCGTCCTGCTCCGCCGCCACTTCCCCGATCTGACCGCCAACCTGCTGCAGGCGGTCGTGTTCGTGTCGTTCCTGTGGGAGCTCGGCTATCAGGCCTGGGGGCCGTTCCTGACGGTGCCGTTCGCGATCGTGCAGGGCTTCCTCTTCCTCAAGACGCGCTCGCTCTGGTACGTCGTGACGGTGCACCTGCTCTTCGACGCGGTCGTCTTCGGCGTGCTCGTGCACGCGCACAACCCCGGCGCGGCATCCGTCTTCCTCCTCTGATCCCGGATGCCGAGCCCCGGCGATCCGTACGTGTCGGCGGCGCTGCCCCGGCGCTCCGCACGTGTCGCCGCCGCTGCCCCGGCGCTCCGTACGCGTCGCCGCCGCTGCACCGACGCTCCGCACGTGTCGCCGC